>CAMEOT010000007.1 GCA_945929965.1 uncultured Lachnospiraceae bacterium | reverse complement strand
CAGGATAAGCCCCGGGGAAGCCGCAGTGGCGGGGCGTGACAGAAGAAAAAGTCAGGATAAGCCCCGAGGAAGTCGCAGTGGCGGGGCGTGACAGAAGAAAAAGTCAAGATAAGCCCAGAGGAAGTCGCAGTGGCGGGGCGCAATAAAAGAAAAATAAGAATATGCCCGACGGTAGCTATAGGATCGGAGCAGAAGGAGGAAAAGTGAAGATTACAGACAAAAACATAGAAAGCAGAATAGAGGAAATTAATAAGGAACTGGAAAAAATAAGAAAAGTGGAGAAAAAGTTTCCACAGGGAGAACTGCAATGCTTCAAAAATGAAAACCGTTATAAATGGAAAATAAAGGAAGAGAATGGACTACGCTATCTTCCAAAAACCGAAAGAAATCAGGCAGAAATATTGGCATTAAAAAAATATTATGAATGTAGGAAAAAAGAATTGGAGAGCGAAGCCGCTGGATGGAAAGCTTATTTGAGAAAAACAGACAAGATTAAAATAAGTTCAGAATATTTATTAAATCATCCGGAGTATGGAAGATTGCTGGCTAAGAATTTTAGACCATTGAACAGGGAACTAGAGCGGTGGCAGGAGGAACCCTATGAAAAAAGTACAAAACATCCGGAAGACCTATTGGTACAGGGAACCCATGGAAAAATGCTACGGTCTAAATCAGAAGCAATTATTGACAGAATGCTGTTTCAAAATAAAATACCATTTCACTATGAGGAAAAATTAGTTTTAGATGGAATTATTTTATATCCTGATTTTGTGATACGACATCCAATCACAGGACAATATTTTTACTGGGAGCATCTTGGAATGATGGATAATCCGGATTATTGCAAACATGCCTGCGACAAAATAAAATTATATTGTCAACATGGTATCATTCCATCCGTAAACCTGATTCTTACATATGAAACAAAACAGTATCCATTGAGTGCAGACAAAGTAGAAATGATTTTGCAGGAATATTTTGGTTGTAGCAGAGGCAATGCCGTGATAGGATAAAACATATCAGCAATAGTAAGATAAGGGGGATGTGCAAAATGAAGCACCTGATCATTGTAAAGTTTAAAGAAAATGTATGGGACAGGGAGACCGAGGCGAGCAGAGAAATGCTTGCGGATATCCGGGGAATCTTTGATCAGACGAAGCAGATCGAAGGCGTCCATACAGTGAACATTTATGAAAATGTGACGCCGAGACCGAACCGGCATGACCTGATGATCGAGATGGAGATGGATCCGGAGGCGCTGCCTGTATACGATGATTCCGCAGCTCATCAGGAATGGAAGGCAAAGTACGGGGAGTATATTCAGACTAAGACAATTTTTGATTACGAATAAAGTATATAATTTGATGAAAAGAAGAAAACAAGAATGAAAGAAAACGAGAATGAAGGAAAACGAGAATGAAGGAAAACAAGAATGAAGGAAAACGAGAATGAGGGAAAACCAGAATGAAAGAAAACCGGCATGAAAGAAAACCAGAATCTGATCGGCAGGATAATCATTGCGGCAGCTATTGTGATTGCGGGAATAGTGATCGCAAATGCGCTGGAGCATCTGGGTGGAAGTATTGGTGCAGGCCTTGATACGATTGCAGGTCAGATCAATTAACAGATGACAGAAGGGCTGGAGGCAGTTATGGAAGAATTTGATATCAGAGAAGCTACGCCGGAAGATGCGGAGAAGATCATTGCATATTTGGCGCAGGTAGGTGGAGAGACAGATTATCTGTCCTTTGGAAAAGAAGGGCTTCCTATTTCGACAGCAGAGGAAGAGAAGTTCATACAGAGCATGAAAGAAGAGGAACATTCCGTTCTCTATGTAGTATGGAAAAATGGAGAGATCGTCGGAGATGCCAGCCTGAACGGATTTTCTAGAAGGATGAGCCACCGCGCCGAATTCGGAATCTCTGTGGTCAAGTCAGAATGGGGGCAGGGAATTGGTAGTGCGCTGTTACAGAAATGCATTATGTATGCTAAAGAACATACGATAGAACTGATCAATCTGGAAGTCCGAAGTGATAATGTACGCGCTATTCATGTCTATGAGAAATATGGCTTCCGAAAAATCGGGACCTCGACGGCGTATTATAAGATGGACGGAACATATTATGATTTCGATCTGATGGTATTAGACCTTAGAAGGGAAAGAGAGTAGCTATCGATATCGCCGCGGTCATCAACGCAAAGGCCATCGAAACGGGCAGGCAGCAATATCGGAGCAGAACTCAGCATGATCGCGGTACAGATGAATTAACAAAGAAACCCAGAGGACTGTAAAGAAACCCAGAGGACTGTAAAGAAACCCAGAGGACTGCAAAGAAACCCAGAGGACTAGAAAGAAACACAAAGGAGCCATAACACCATGGAAATATTTGACATCGTAGATGAAAAAGGCATTCCCACAGGGGAGACCATAGAACGCACACAGGCGCATGAAAAGGGTGTTCGCCACAGAACCGCCCATATCTGGATCGTGAGGGAACAGGATGGAAAAGCCCAGCTGTTATTGCAGAAGCGCTCTGCGGAGAAAGACAGTTTCCCGGGGCGGTTCGATACCTCTTCCGCCGGGCATATTCAGGCTGGGGATGAGCCGGAAGAGTCCGCAATCCGGGAGCTTCACGAAGAACTGGGAATCCGGGCATCAAAGGAGGATCTTACATTCGCCGGATGTTTTGAGATTCAATACGAAAAAGAATTCTATGGAAAAATGTTCCGGGACAATGAAGTGGCATTCGTCTACATGTACACCAAGCATGTAGATGCTAAAAAGCTTACCCTGCAAAAAGAGGAAGTGGAGTGCGTGGAGTGGTTCGATATGGAGGAACTCGATATTGCATTGCAACCGCCAAGAGACCAAAGGTTCTGCGTTCCCATGGAGGGCTTTCGGATTGCTAAACGATGGTGGGAGAGCAGAAGATAGGGATTGCAGCACATGGAAGTATTGGAATTTGCTTTTGCAGCAAGCGGAAGTCCCCGGAACAGGAAGTGAAGCATGGACGATGTATGAAAACGCTAAAGTATAAAAGAATGCAGTAGACAGATAGGCAGAGTAAAAAGAGCCGCCCTCTTTACGAGGACAGCTCTTTTATATTGCAATCTTCTGAATTGACGATGCCATGAAATTACTTCACAGTTACGGAAGTGATGTGAGGGTTCACACCTTCGTACCAGTACAGGAAGCCTTCCATATCAACGGTGTCACCGATCTTTAAGTTCTTTACTGCGTTGTAAACATCGGTGGTGTTGTCGCACAGATAAGACTCAACGGTGAAGGTATAGGTCTGACCATTCAGAGATACGTTGAAGTACAGGTCGTTACCGTCTTCACCGGAACCGTCCCAGTTGTACAGGAAAGCAACGTCGTTGCCGTCAGCATCCTGACCAGCAGCTTCTACGGTCATGCCCTTGAAAGCTACGAACTGGTTCTGGTAGTTGATCAGATCATCGGTACCTAACAGATCTGTCACATCGGTAACGGGAGCGATGTAGCTGCCGTCTTCAATCTCGAAGGTAGCACCTTCAGCGATCTCTACTTCACCGGACCACTCGGTCTTATAACCGGTTACTTTAATCTTGGTACCGGGTACCAGCTTTGCATAATCCTCTTCGGAACATACGGCATTATAAATGAAGTAAGCGCCGTCCTGATCCTGGGTGTACAGAGTGGCCTTGTCTTCCCACCAGGACTGTTTTGCCTGAACATAAGCCTCGATCACAACTTCAGAATCGAGATCAGCAGCCATGTACTCTTCATAGGTCATAACACCCTCGGACTTCTCATCAGCAACAGCCTCAGTAGAAGCTTCGGTAGTAGAAGCTTCGGTAGTAGCAACTTCGGTAGTAGCCTCAGTGGTGGCAGCAGCGGTAGATTCAGCAGCAACGTTTGCATTGCTGTTTCCACATGCAGCGAGAGACAGAACCAGAGCCATAGCCATGGTTAATGCAAGTGTCTTCTTTTTCATAATAATCCTCCATTCCTGCGCTTTGTGGCGCATATGGGTCTGTGCAGATACACAGACATCTCCTCAATTTATCCGGCGCATTCAGACACCGAACAGTTCCATTATACCTGAAACGTAAGATAAATCAAGGCTTTTTGCAAAAAGAGACCCCATGCGCAGGAAAATACCACCAGATATTATCTTACGAATGGGGCTGAAAAATTACTTCTTTCTGTTTTTTAAATATTCCCGCCCTACATACAGCAGAATCAGAACCCAGGTGACTGCAAGTGTGCTTAACAGGATCACGGAAGCCCGGGGCATGGCACCCAGTTCCTTTTTGCCGAAGGAGGCATCACTTCCCTGACCGAGACGGTACAGGCTCTCCACATCGCTGTAAAGCTTTTGCATGTAGGCATCATCCACAGTTTCTTTTCTACGGGTGGACTTCACCACGTTTTCAATCAACTGTCCGGAAGCATCACGTAAGGATGCGGAACCGTTAAATACCGGTGTGACAAAAGTATTGTCTACATGATCTAAAAGTAGTTTGGAAGCTTCCAGCTTCACTGCATAATGTGTACCGTTATCTGCACCGCTTTTGGACAGATAATCCTGATATTCTGCGGAGTTTTGTGCCTTGGAGGTTACCGGTACATAGCCTTCTGTCTCGGAATAAGCGATCTGCACATCGTTGGTGAGCAGATACTGGGCAAACAGCCAGGACGCCAGTACTTCCTGAGAGTCCGATTTATTGAAGACGCAGACGGAAGGTCCCTGAGAGATCATTTCGGGATGCTCCGGGTCAAACTGGGGAATCATCCGCACGGCGGTCTCAAACTGCACCAGAGAGTCCTCACTGATATCCGACAGCGGAGCAAAAGTACCCATCCAGGTAGCTCCGGCAGTGGAATCAATGGCAAAAATACATTGCCCTGCATTCAGGAAATTCGCAGGATAACCGGAGATCTTGAAGGTGGAAAAGGCACCGCTTTTTACGTGCCCGGCAATACCATACAGGAGATCCGTGGTGGTATCGTTGAAAAGTTCAATGCTGCCGTCAGCTGTGGAATATCCCGCGTTCTTTTGCTTTAACATCTGGATCATCATGTTGTCGGTGGACTTGTAGATAAACGGGATCAGTACGTTCTGTCCGTTGACTACATAGGTACCGTCCGCATTTTGAGCGGTGGCAGCCTCGGAGACCTCCCAGATGAAATCCCAGGTCAGTACATCCGGCAGAGTATATCCAAGATTTTCCACGTAGGTCTTATTCACGTAACAGGCTTCGGTGGAACGCATGTAGGGTACGGCATAGTAATGACCGTCGATGGAGCATTCATTCAAAAACTGCGGAATGACTTCTTCTCTGGTAGGACCGTCATAGGCAAGCTTCGTGCCGCCCAAACCGTATTTCTCATCAGCAAACAGGTCATCCAGAGGAACTACGGTGTTCTGTCCGGTGAGGTAGGTGGCAATGTGATCCGGGTAGGTGATGCAGACATTGGGTGTCGTATTGGTGGAAATATTGGTAATGACATCGTTGTAAATTTTGCCGTAATCCGTGTATAGATTCAGGTTCACCGTGATATTGGGATACAGGGCTTCAAAATCCGCAATGGCTTTTTTGTAGATTTCCGTCTGGGTCTTGTTGGTATCGTTTTTCGCCCAGAAGGTGATCTCATAGTTCCTGGAAGTATCGAATTCCTCCGGAACAGTGAATTCCGGCAGCCCCTTGGAACCATGGCAGCCGGTCAGAGACAGGGACAGCCCGCCCAGGGCACATAAGAGTGCCAGCTTTTTGCTAAATCGACTCATCCTTTGGTACCTCCTCTGGCAACGCCTGCCATGACTTTTTTACGGAATACGAGGAACAACACCACCAGAGGAACAGAGATCACGACTACCGCAGCCATCATGGCGGGGATATTCTCTCTGCCGAAACCATTCTCACGGATCTCCTGGATACCATTGGATACCAGATAGTAATCCGGATCATCGGTGATCAGTCTGGGCCACACATAGGAGTTCCAGCATTCAATAACCTTCAAGATCACGATGGTGATCAGCGTGGGCTTGCAGATGGGCACCATGACCTTGCGCAGATACCGCAGATCGGAAGTACCGTCCACCTTGGCGGCATAATACAGCTCGTCCGGAATCTGTGCGAAATTCTCCCGCAGCAGATAGATATAAAATACGCTGGTCACGGAAGGCAGGATCAGGCCGGTGAAGGTATTACGCAGATCCAGGTTCGTGATAGTGGTGAAATTCGTAATGACCACCAGCTCGTTCGGAATCATCATCAGGGATAAAAATAACGTAAAGATCAGATCTTTTCCGGCAAAGTTCAACCTTGCAAACGCGAAGGCCGCCAGGGTGATGACCACCAACATGATGGCAGTGGTGACCACAGTGAAAAACAAAGTGTTCCACAGGTATCTTCCCAGAGAAACAGTGGTAAAAGCGTCCACGTAGTTCTGCAGAGTGGGAGACAGAGTGAAAAACTTCGGAATATATTCCGCATTATAGGAGCCGTAGCTTTTTACGGAGGTCAGTACCATCCAGTAAAAAGGGAACAGCACGATCAGCGCCCACAGACACAGAAAAAAGTAGACGATCCCATTACGGATATTGCCGCAGATCCGGGTGCGCTTTTCTTGTTTTTTATAATCAGATGTAACATCAGACATCACAAAGACCTCCTTTCCTATACATAGTGGACATGCTTTTTGCTGACCAGCAGATTGATGCAGGTGATGGTCAGGACGATGGCAAACAGCAGGATCGCCGCGGCGGAAGCATAGGAAGGATATCCGCCGCTGTCGCCGTAGAGCATGTCGTAGACGTAACCGACGATGGTATTCATCTCTGCAGCATTTAAGTTCGTGCCGAAGAGCGCCACGGCATCACTGTATGCCTTGAATGCGCCGATAAAGCCGGTGATGATCAGGTAGAACACCATGGGAGAGATCATGGGTAGTGTGATTTTGGTGAACATCCGGAAACGGGAAGTGCCATCCACTCTTGCCGCATTGTAGTACATGGGGTTCACACTGGCGAGAGCGCTGGTCAGGATCAGGATCTTAAAAGGCATAACGATCCAGATGGTGTAAAAGCACAGCACGAACATTTTCGCCCAGTAGGGTCCGTCGATGAAATCCACGGAGCTGCCGCCGAAAAATTGAATCAGCAGATTGATCAGACCGTCGGAGTAAGGAGTCTTTTTGAAAAGAATCATGAAGACCAGACCGACCGCCAGAGTATTGGTTACGTAGGGCAGGAAAAATATGGTCTGGAACAGATCCCGCAGCGGTTTGATGGAGCTTAAGGCAGCGGAAATCAAAAGCGCCAGTCCGGTGGAGACTGGAACGGTGATGATGACCAGAATGAAGGTATTTTTCAATGCCTGTAAAAAGTACGGATCGTGGAGTACATAGGAGTAATTGTACATGCCTACGCCGTAAAAGGTCTGGGATGCGGAATTGTAACCCTCTTCAAAGGAGTACACGAATACGTCGATAAGAGGATAGATCATAAAAGCACCCAGAAACAGGAATGCCGGCAATAGATAGAGCCAGGCTTTCAGATTTTGTTTTTCCATAAGAGACCTCAATTCTTTCTGCAGCCCATGAATACCGCCGGACTGCAAAACCGGATAAAATATTAGAAACGGATGCGTTCTTCGGTGTCGGTGCAAAAGAGAAATACTTTTGCGGGCTTTAAGGCGAAATGCACTTTCCCGGTGGGGAGGGATCTGCCTTCGTCTGCATCAATGATGGAACGGATAGTAACGTTCTGGGACTTCTCATGGGTGGAAACAATGCTCACATCCCGGCCCATGACCTCCAGACGCACCAGATCGCAGGAGAGCGGTCCGTCCTCTTTTAAGACGAAGCCTTCCGGGCGAATGCCGACATGCACGGGCTGATCCGCTACTCCGGGAGTGGACAGAACAGCCTCGGAGCCAATGTATAACTGTTCATTTTTTACCTCACCGGAAAATACATTGATGGGAGGTGTGCCGAGGAACTTTGCAACGAACAGATTCACGGGATCATCGTATACGTTCTGGGGCTTGCCGATCTGCTGTACGATACCGTCCTTCATCACGACGATCATATCGGAGATGCTCATGGCTTCGTCCTGATCGTGGGTAACGAAGATGGTGGTGATCTGTGTCTCCTGCTGGATCCGGCGGATCTCTTCTCTGGTCTGGAGACGGAGTCTGGCATCCAGATTGGAGAGAGGCTCGTCCAAAAGAAGAACTTTTGGCAGCTTGACTAAGGCTCTGGCGATGGCAACACGCTGCTGCTGACCGCCGGAGAGCTCATTGGGTTTACGCTCTAACAGGTGATCGATCTGTACCAGCTTTGCTGCCTCCAGCACGCGCTTATTCATCTCTTCTTTGGAAAGCTTGTCAGCACCCTTCAGATTCTCCAGGGGGAACTGAATGTTTTTTTCCACAGTGAGGTGGGGGTAGAGGGCATAGTTCTGGAACACCATGCCGACACCACGGTTCTCGGGCGGAAGTCCGGTGACATCATCTTCGCCGAAAAAGATCTTGCCATCGGTGGGTTTCAGCAGACCGCAGATCAGATTCAGGGCAGTACTTTTGCCACAGCCGGAGGGACCTAAGAGTCCGATCAGCTTACCGTCGGGGATCTCGAAGTCGAAGTCATTCACGGCAATGACATCCTCGCGGTTCTTCCTGCCGCGGACAGGACCGCGTGCGGGGAATTTCTTGGTCAGATGCTGTAATACGATTTTCATGTGTATATTTCCTTTCTTAATTAATGAATCTAAATCCCATAGGAATCACGCAAAATCACAAATGATTTTCAGATTCCATAGGAATCTTTCAAAATCCTACAGCGATTTGTAGCAAATGAACCTAAATCCCATAGGAGTCCTTCAAAATCGCAAATGATTTTCAGATTCCATAGGAATCTTTCAAATCATTCGATATATGATCCAGATCGGGATATACGAAGCTCTCGGAGATGCCGAATACCCGCAGGCTTTCTATAAAGTATTGTTTCCGCCCAGAGGGAATAATGATCTTATACAGCATATTTTCATCGCAGATGTCTTCCAGACGCTCCAGAGAGTTATGTACGGTGAAGTTGGAGTACTGGGAGTACATGCGGAGGTTATTCTCCGTGGAGCTGCAAGCCAGGATCTTGTTCTTCAATTCCGGATTGTGGTGGTTGTGTTTGAAGGCAGGCAGCAGCATTTCCTGTGTGGTGTCCGCATCAATGGGATAGATGCAGTTGCCGAAGCCTTCCTTCTCGTTCAACAGACCCGGTGTCAGTACCCAGACGCAGGCATCGGTGTCCGGAGTCTCTCGGTAAGTCTCCGTGGCGAAAAATACGGCGATCAGGGGAGACTGGGTCCAGTCTAACATTCTCGTGGGAAGACCATAGTGCTGCATCAGGGAGACCCAACCGGCGTAATTGTGTTTGTCGGGAGGATTGTCCAGGATCTGTCTCGCCCGGATATAGAAATCATTGGCAATATAGCGTTCGGAGTCCAGTCTTTTCTGGCTTCGTTGGATGGAAGGGATCAGAGTCAGATCCGCGTTCTCTTCCCCGCGGAACCAGAGGCGGACGCCGTGCTTTTGGCGTAACGTGCTGACGAACTGCAGGAGTTCATCGATGGTGCTTACTTTTTGTGTTAACATGATAGACCTCGTTCTTGTTTCTTTATCCTAGCCGGATGCCTACGGATTGTTTCGTGCTACGCACTCTCACTTCTACGCTCCGCTTCGATCCGTGCTAAACATGTGCCACTGGCACATAGCACCCTGCCCGCTATTCGCATATCGTGAAGCTTACCGGGGCATCAAGCTATTTTATTATAGATGGTTTTTCTCAGTTGTACAAGTATCCATTCTGTGGTATGGTAAAAGAAAGAATACGGAAAACGTTTTTATAATAAAAATAAAGCACACAGGAAGGAGTACACTATGGCAAAATGGCTTGATAATGCAATCTTTTATGAAATTTATCCCCAGTCTTTTCTGGATACCAATGGTGACGGTATCGGTGATTTTCAGGGTATCATAGAAAAACTGGATTATATTAAGGAACTGGGATGTAATGCGATCTGGATGAATCCCTGTTTTGCATCCCCCTACGGAGACGCAGGCTATGATGTGGCGGACTACTATCAGGCAGCTCCCAGATATGGCACCAATGCGGACCTGAAGCGCCTGTTTAACGAAGTACACAAGCGGAATATGCATATCCTGTTAGACCTGGTGCCGGGACATACATCTGTGGCACATCCCTGGTTTAAGGAGTCCTGTAAGGCAGATCGCAATGAATTTACCGATCGTTATATCTGGACCGACAGCACCTGGGGACAGCTGGAGAACATGGGAAGCCTGTGCGGTATCTCCGAGAGAGAGGGCTCAGTGATCGTGAACTTTTTCGCACACCAGCCGGCACTCAATTACGGATTTTATAAAAAGACGCAGGACTGGCAGCAGGATCCCGATGATCCGGGCCCTAAGGCAACGCTTGCAGAGATGGAAAATGTCATGCGGTTCTGGATTGGCATGGGCTGTGACGGCTTCCGTGTGGATATGGCAGGTTCTCTGGTGAAAAACGATGAGGACGGCAAGGGAAACATTGCTCTGTGGAGAAAGGTAAGAGCGTTCCTGGATGCAGAGTTCCCCGAGGCAGTGCTGGTATCCGAGTGGGGAGAACCGGACAAGTCCCTGCAGGGCGGCTTCCATATGGACTTTTTACTTCATTTTGGACCGTCTCATTATAACGATCTGTTCCGCTGTGAGGAGCCTTTCTTCTCCGGAAGAGGTAAGGGGGATGTGGCAGCCTTCGTGGAGAAATACAAGGAAAATTATGAAAAGGCACAGCGCAAGGGTCTGATCTGCATTCCTTCCGGTAACCATGATATGGATCGTCTGGCGAGAAGCATTCATGGGGAGGAGTTAAAGGTGGCATTTGCATTTCTTCTGTCCATGCCCGGTGCACCTTTCCTGTATTACGGTGATGAGATTGGTATGCGCTATGTGGAAAATCTGCACTCCGTAGAGGGCGGTTACGGACGTACCGGTTCCCGTTCCCCCATGCAGTGGGATCATACCACCAATGCCGGTTTCAGCGCGGCACCGAAGGAAAAACTTTATGTAAAACAGGACGAAGCCACTGACCGTCCCACGGTGGAGGCGCAGATGGCAGATCCGGATTCCCTGTATCATGAGATTCAGAAATTGATAGGCATTCGTCAGGCTCACAGCGCACTGCAGAGCCGTGGAGAGATCGAGTTTGTCTATGCCGAGGAAAAACAATATCCTCTGGCGTATCTGCGCAGTGACGACAAGGAGAAGATTCTGGTCATCATCAATCCGGCGGACAGAGAGGCCAGCTTCTACGGAGACTATGCGGTAAAGGAGGCTTTGTATACCTTCGGCGGTGAAGCTGCATTTGCAGGCGGAAAGGTTACTGTGCCCGGGGGCAGCGCCGGATTTTATCTGCTGTAATTTCCCGAACGTAATGGAAAGAAAACGAGCGAGATAAGAAGCCTATCAGAAAGAAGAAAATCGCTATGACTCAAACGGGAGAGAATCCACTAAATGGTTTCTGTCCCGTTTTTTGTGTATACGATGAGCCAAGTACAGATTTGTGCTTGCACAAGAATCTGTATTTGGCAAAATCACTAAAAAATCTAACACAAATTTGGCCGTGGTTACGCGCTTAACCTTTGATGTATACGGATATTTGTAATATTATGATACCAGGGCCAAAGGTCTGAACTCCTATGAGCATGATCATAGGCAGGTGAAAGACCCGGGAGGCGAAATGGAGTAGTAGAAGTAAAAGGGGAAAACAAAAGGAGAAAATGACAATGGATGAAAATAAGGTCCGGATCGCCGATGTGGCGGAAGAACTGGGATTAAGCACGGCAACAGTCTCCAATGTGCTTCATGGCAAGACTCACAAAATGTCGGAAGCGACTATAAAACGTGTGGAACAGAAGCTGGAGGAGACGGGTTACATTCCGAATATGGCTGGAATATTGCTGGCACGGAACAATTCACGGATCATTGGTGTAGTGGTCAATGACAGAGAAAAATATGAGGGAAGAGTGCTGGAGGATGGCTTTGTCATGGCTTCCCTGAACGCGCTTTCCAGAGAGATGAACCGCAAGGGCTATTTTCTCATGATCAAGACTACAGCGGACATTCGGGAGATCCCGGCATTTGCTTCTATGTGGAATATGGACGGATTGATCCTGATGGGGTTCTGCGGAGCGGATTATGAGACATTGCGGGCGCATTCCCGGATCTCGTTTGTGGTCTACGACGGCTATCTGGAGGATACGCCGGGAATCGTGAATCTGGTGATCGACCATTACGATGGTGGGTATCAGGCAGGGCAGTATTATAAAAAACTTGGACATACGAAGGCACTGTGTCTTGCGGATAATGAGATCTGCATGGATAAAGAGCGCATGGACGGTTTTACGGCGGCATTTGCACCCGGGGAAGTGACAAGGTGGAAGATCCCCATGCTTGCGAAGGAGCGGAGAGCCTTTTATGAAGAACGGGAAGAAGCATTAAGACGATCCGGGATCACGGCAGTATTTGCGGTATCGGATTATTATGCACTGGATTTTCTGCGGTTTGTGCAGGAAAAAGGTTGGAAGGTGCCGGAGAATATCCAGGTCATTGGGTTTGATGATAATGCTGCCAGCAAAGAGGCTGTTCCGGCACTGACCACCATCCATCAGGAAGCGGCACTGCGGGCACAGAAAGCCATTGCCTGTATCGAAGCCATGCGGGATCATGTGGGCTGTGAGAGCAGGATCCTATTGCCGGTGGAGCTGATCGCCAGAGAAAGTACGAGGGAAATGCCATGTCACAGTTTATGAGATCCATGTGTAAAATAGCGATTCCCGTCACATTACAGAGCATGCTGCAGGCATCCTTTTCCATTGTGGATCAGCTGATGATCGGACAGCTTGGTGAGACGAATATTGCAGCGGTGGGAATCTGTGGAAATTATTTCATGCTTGTTTCCGTGTTGCTTAGTGCCGTGGGAGCTGTGGCGGGGATACTGATCGCGCAGTTTCTGGGAGCGGAGGACAGGAGAGAAGCCTGGAGCAGCTTTACGGTCAGCATGGTACTGTGCGGTATGATCGCAATTTTGTTTTGTGCGGCATCGTTTTTAGCACCGGCAGGAATCCTTGGGCTGTACACGAAGGATACGCGGATCCTTGGAGCCGGCTGTGGCTATCTTCGCCTGATAGCGGTCACTTTTCTGCCTATGGGCGTCAGCACGATCCTGTCGGTATGGCTCAAATGCCGGGAGCACGCCACGGCAACGCTGGTGGCATCTTTATGTGCGGTAGTGGTCAACACAGTGGGAAATTATATTCTGATCTTTGGAAAAATGGGAGCCCCCGCACTGGGGATCACCGGTGCGGGAATAGCCACGCTGACTTCACAGCTGCTGAATCTGTTGGTCCTTGCGGCCTGCTTCATCGGGTGCCTGCACAAGGATGCAGACCGGATGCAGTTGTCCCTGCATTTTGATAAATTGAACAAAAAGGAATATCTGCTCATGATTTGTCCGATCCTGATCAGTGAATTTTTGTGGAGTCTGGGACAGAACGTGGAGTCGGCAGTGTATGGGCATCTGGGAACACAGAACCTTGCTGCTTATACCCTGACATGCCCGGTGCAGGGGCTGATGGTGGGAGCACTCAGCGGTCTGTCCGCAGCAGCCGGAGTCCTGATCGGTAAAAGGCTGGGGAAAAAAGAATACGATGCCGCTTATGAAGAGTCCGGGAAAATAATGAAAGCAGGTCTCCTGGGAGCAGTGGTGGTATCCGGCGTTCTGATGCTTTGCTCCGGAAGCTATGTAAGTTTCTACCGGGTGGATACGACAGTACAGGAACTGGGACAGTCTCTTTTGTTCGTCTTCGCACTTTATGCACCGGTGAAGATCGAGAATATGATACTGGGCGGCGGAATCCTAAAAAGCGGCGGAGACACGAAGACCGTGATGCTGATCGATATTGTGGGAACCTGGGGGATGGGGATTCCGCTGTGCTTCGCAGGCGCTTACCTGTTACAGTGGGGCATCGTCGGAGTGTATGCGCTGCTTACGTCGGAGGAGATTCTGCGGCTTGTGACCTCATTTATTATTTTCCGGAAAAAGAAGTGGATGATCAGTCTGTCGTAGCGGAGGAGCTTTTGAAAAATTATTGCGGTATCTTAAAAAAAATATGCTATAATGAGCGCAGGCTGCTGGAGTATAAGAGTATAATTGAAAAGAGAACCGTATGAATCAGGTAAATTATCAGAAAGAATTAGAGAAAATTTTAAATACCTTACAGGAGAAGGGCGAGGCAGCGTCGGATTACCGACCGCCCCGCCTGTTTCTGCATAGCTGCTGTGCACCGTGCAGCAGTTATTGTCTGGAATATCTGTGCCGTTATTTTTTGATCACGGTATTTTATTACAATCCCAACATTTCTTTTTCGGAAGAATACCAAAAGCGTGTGGCAGAGCAGAAGCGTCTGATCGACGCTTATAATAAAGAAGAAAAGGGCTGGCCCATCGATATCGTGGAGGGAGATTATGAACCGGAGCGTTTTTATGAGATGGCGAAGGGCTACGAGAACTGTCCCGAAGGGGGAGAGAGGTGTTTCCGCTGCTTCGACCTGCGGCTGCGCAGGACCGCGGAGCTGGCAGTAGGTGGTGGCTATGACTATTTTGCCACGACCCTGACCATCAGCCCTCTGAAAAATGCGGCGAAGATCAATGAGATCGGGCAGATACTTTCCGGGGAATATGGTATCCCCTGGCTGCCCTCGGATTTCAAGAAAAAGAACGGATATAAGAGATCCATCGAACTGTCCGCAGAGTATGAGCTGTACCGGCAGAATTACTGCGGCTGTGCCTTTTCCAAAGCGGAGCGGGAAGCACAGATTATAAATGCGTAATTGCGTCTTGCGGGATAATGGATTTTAGGATATAGTAGAAATATTGAAAACAGCATAACAGCGTGAGAGATAGAAATTGTGACTGCACAAGATATTCCGGTACATTATAGGAAGTAACGGAATACCGGCAGATTACTGAAAGGTATGAGGATTGACTGACATGAAGAAATTTTTAGAAATGCTGACAGAGGAAATGCAGCAGGCATTTACCGCAGCCGGCTATGACGGAAATCTCGGAAAAGTAATGCTTTCCAACCGTCCCGACCTGTGCGAATATCAGTGTAACGGCGCCATGGCGGGAGCCAAGCTGTATAAAAAAGCCCCCATCATGATCGCAAATGACGTGGCAGAAAAGCTTGCAGACAGCAAAGTATTTTCCGAAGTGGTGGCAGTAGCCCCCGGATTTTTGAACCTGAAGGTCAGCGAGGCATTTTTGCTCACCTATTTACAGGGCATGGAAGCAAATGAAAAATTCGGTCTCGAGAAGCCGGAACATCCCAAGAAGATCATCATCGACTATGGCGGACCCAACGTGGCGAAGCCTCTGCATGTGGGACATTTACGTTCCGCAGTGATCGGTGAGAGCGTAAAGCGCATCAGCCGCTATGTGGGGCATGAGGTCATCGGTGACGTGCATCTGGGCGACTGGGGACTGCAGATGGGTCTGGTGATCACCGGTTTACAGGAGAGACAGCCGGATCTGGTATATTTTGATGAGAATTACACCGGGGAATATCCCGAAGAGGCACCTTTTACTATCAGCGAACTGGAGGAGATCTATCCCGCAGCCAGCGCCAGGTCCAAGGAAGATCCCGAGTACAAGGCAAAGGCGATGGAAGCGACCTTCAAATTGCAGAGCGGTGTCAGAGGATATCGTGCCCTGTGGAAGCACATTATCAATGTGTCTGTGAACGACCTGAAGAAGAATTATTCTAAATTAAATGTAGAATTCGATCTGTGGAAGGGAGAAAGTGATGTCCATGACATCATCCCGGAGATGGTCGCTTATATGAAGGACAACGGCTATGCACACTTAAGCGAGGGTGCACTGGTAGTGGATGTCAAGGAAGACACCGACACCAAGGAGATCCCTCCCTGCATGATCTTAAAATCCGACGGAGCCTCTCTGTACAATACCACAGACCTGGCTACCATTATGGAGCGTATGAAGCTGTATCATCCCGACGAACTGATCTATGTGGTAGACAAGCGTCAGGAGCTGTATTTTGAGCAGGTATTCCGCTGTGCCCGCAAGACGAAGCTGGTAGAGCCTGAGACGGAGCTTAAGTTCTTAGGCTTCGGTACCATGAACGGCAAGGACGGCAAACCCTTCAAGACCAGACAGGGCGGTGTCATGCGTCTGGAGAATCTGATCAAGGATACGCAGGATGAGATGTATAAAAAGATCAAGGAAGGCCGCGACATGGAGGATGCCGAGGCGAAAAAGGTAGCGGACGTGGTAGCTATCTCCGCACTAAAATACGGTGATCTGTCCAATCAGGCATCCAAGGATTATGTATTTGATATCGACCGCTTTACTTCCTTCGAGGGAGATACAGGTCCTTACATCTTGTATACCATTGTACGTATCAAGTCTATTCTGAATAAATACAAGGAGCAGGGCGGGGATCTGACTGCTGTGAAGCTGCAGCAGCCCGGCAATGCTTCTGAAAAAGAGCTTGCCATGGAGCTGGCACAGTTCAATACCATGATCGCTACGGCAGGAGAGGAACTGGCACCCCATAAGGTATGTGCCTACATCTACGATCTTGCCAATGCTTTTAACCATTTCTACCATGAGACCAAGATCCTGGGAGAAGAGAATGAGGAGCGTAAGCAGGGGTTGGTGGCACTTTTGGTACTGACCAGAGATATTCTGGAGACCTGTATTGATATGCTGGGATTTGAAGCTCCGGAGAAGATGTAAACGGTAATACCGCAAACGAAGACGGAAATAGCGCATCTATGAATCCTTTTTTATGGGACAATAGTTGCGCTATTTTTATATCAAAGATATCAAAAAATGATGAATAACGGATATTATGCGCAAAGTAAGAAAAGGAAATATTTATGGAATTTCTTAAGGGGGTGGTTTATAATTAAAACATATATGTCAAGGTGAACATTAGAGGAAAAAGTTTTATAGATCTGCACATGCTGGAAGAAATGATGAAACAAGGAGATAAGTAAATATGATTACAGGGGAACTTAGAAATAAAATTGACAGAATATGGGAAATTTTTTGGACCGGTGGAATTACGAATCCACTGGATGTCATCGAACAATTTACCTATTTGCTTTTTATCAAACAGCTGGATGATGTTGAGACAACAAAAGAAAATGAAGCCAATTTCTTAGGTGTAGAATATGAGACAATGTTCCCCGGAGAGAGCCAGAGATACCGCTGGAGTAAATTTAAAAATCTGGGTTCTGCCGATGAAATGTATGAGCTGGTATCCAATAAGGTGTTTCCTTTCATCAAAAATCTGCATCAGGACGGAGACTCTGCTTATGCAAGATATATGGGAGATGCCATTTTTAAAATTCCGACAGCTGCCATGTTGTCTAAAATTGTAGACGGAATTGATAAGCTGGAATTGGGGGATGAAGATTCAAAGGGAGATCTCTACGAGTATTTGCTTTCCAAAGTGGCGACAGCCGGTACAAATGGTCAGTTCAGAACACCGAGACATATCATAAAAATGATGGTTGCATTAGTAAAACCGAAGCCGGACGATACCATTATAGATCCGGCGATGGGAAGTGCCGGCTTCCTTATAGAAGCACAGAAGTATTTAAGAGAAAACCATGCAGATATGTTTCTGAATCAGAAACTGCGTGAACATTTTAATAATACGATGTTCTATGGAAATGATATGGATAGAACAATGCTTCGCATCGGAGCAATGAATATGCTGTTGCATGGTGTGGAAAATCCGAATATTTCTTATCGGGACAGCTTGTCAGAGCAAAATACCGATGAAGAAAAATACAGTCTGGTTCTTGCTAATCCGCCCTTCAAGGGAAGCCTGGATTATGAGGCTGTGTCAGCAGATTTATTAAAGATTACAAAAACCAAGAAAACAGAATTACTTTTCCTTGCGTTGTTCCTTCGCATTTTGAAAAAGGGTGGACGAGCAGCGGTTATTGTTCCGGATGGCGTATTATTTGGCAGCAGTAATGCTCATAAACAGATCAGAAAAGAGATCATTGATAATAACAAACTGGATGCAGTGATTTCCATGCCGAGCGGTGTATTTAAACCATACGCAGGAGTATCTACGGCAATTCTTATCTTTACCAAAACAGGTTCCGGCGGTACTGATAAAGTATGGTTCTATGACATGAAGGCAGACGGTCTTAGCCTGGATGATAAACGTCAGCCAATAGCGGAAAATGATATTCCCGATATTATCGCAAGATACAACAATCTTGAGGCGGAGAATGACAGAAAAAGGACAGAGCAGAGCTTTTTTGTGTCGGTAGAGGATATTATCGCGAATGAGTATGATCTCTCTATCAATAAATACAAAGAAGTGGTATATGAAGCTGTTCAATATGAATCTACGGAAGTAATTATGGGAAAGATCGAAGCACTTGAAAAAGAACTACAGGCGGAGATGGTGGAATTGAAAAAGCTGTTGTAATAGAAAAACAGGGAAAACGTAGGTTGAGAGCCTGATTGGTGGCTCGGATAAATTCGGATTTGTCGAGCAAATGGCACTGCAAATGTGCCGAGTAGGCCGATAAAGAAAGATTTGTAGACCTGATTGAAAATAGAATATATGTTTGACATAGATGCGGTTAAATGCTATTATAATAGTAAAGAAGGTGCTACCGATAGACGGTTAGCCCTGATACATTTGATTAAAAATAACCGCCAAGTTTTGTCAGGACAGGGCGGTTATTTTTGTGTCTTATTATTGCTCTTAGATCCAACGGAATAACCAAGAGCAAAGCAAGTAATACACAAGCTGATAATGGCTATAAAAAGCTCCGTTGTAAGCATAAGCACAAACCTCCTCAAAAGATTTCCCAAAGTGGATTTCTATGTAAACACAGGCTATAACTCCTGTGGAGAAGGCTAACCGCCTACCGAGTAGGGTAGCACCAAATATATTATACCAAACATATGTTCTAAAAATCAAGCCTGCAATAAAATAAAGAAAGATTTGTAGACCTGATTGAAAATAGAATATATGTTTGACATAGATGCGGTTAAATGCTATTATAATAGTAAAGAAGGTGCTACCGATAGACGGTTAGCCCTGATACATTTGATTAAAAATAACCGCCAAGTTTTGTCAGGACAGGGCGGTTATTTTTGTGTCTTATTATTGCTCTTAGATCCAACGGAATAACCAAGAGCAAAGCAAGTAATACACAAGCTGATAATGGCTATAAAAAGCTCCGTTGTAAGCATAAGCACAAACCTCCTCAAAAGATTTCCAAAAGTGGATTTCTATGTAAACACAGGCTATAACTCCTGCGGAGAAGGCTAACCGCCTACCGAGTAGGGTAGCACCGAATATATTATACCAAACATATGTTCTAAAATCAAGCTTGCAATAGAATAAAGAAAGATTTGTAGGGCTACGAGCAGCCCGTAGGGGATGATATAGATGAAATCATTTGATGAAATATTTATAGATAAAACTAAATATGGAGTTAAGGTTCAAACATCAGAATATGGTGAGGTGGGAGAACATATCATAATAGACCAAGGACAAGAGCAAGTTGCTGGTTATACCGATAGAGAGGAAGGGGTATTTGAAGAAGTTCCAGTTATCATATTTGGTGACCATACAAGAGCAATAAAGTATGTTGATGTACCGTTTTTTCTAGGTGCTGACGGAGTTAAAGTACTCCGTAGTAAGGATGAAAATGCTAATTACAAATATTTGTACTATGCACTTAAGAATGCAAAAATACCAAATACAGGTTACAACAGACATTTCAAGTGGCTAAAGGAAGTTCATATAAACTATCCTGATAGTGAAAAACAAGCTGAAATTGTAGAAATTCTGGATAAAGTATCAAGTGTTATTAAGAAAAGAGAGGATGAATTAAGTGTTTTAGAGAACCTCATCAAAGCCCGATTTGTCGAGATGTTTGGTGATCCGGTTAGTAATTCAAAAGGTTTAAAAGAATTGACTTTGCCAGAACTTGGGGAGCTTGGAAGAGGCGTATCTAAGCATAGACCAAGAAATGCACCAGAGCTGTTAGGTGGAGAATATCCATTGATCCAAACAGGTGAAGTTTCTAATGCAGGATTGTATATAGAGAATTATGAAAATACATATTCGGAATTAGGGTATAAGCAAAGTAAGATGTGGAAAGCTGGAACGTTGTGTATAACAATTGCAGCTAATATTGCAAAGACAGCTATTTTAAAGTTTGATGCGTGTTTTCCGGATAGTGTAGTTGGATTTAAAGCGAACGATAAGACAAATGAAATTTTTATACACTATTGGTTTTCGTTTTTTCAAGCCATTCTTGAAGCGCAAGCACCGGAATCGGCACAAAAGAATATCAATTTGAAGATATTAAGTGAATTGAAAGTAATCGCACCAGATATAGAGGAACAAAACAAATTTGCTACTTTTGTTGTTCAAGTCGACAAATCAAAATTTGCAGTGCAAAAGGCATTAGATGAAACTCAGTTATTGTTTGATTCATTGATGCAGAAATATTTTGGATAGTTTTTTCCCAATATATACCTGAAAGGAGACAAAATATGGCATTGATGACAGTATATCATGGTGGATATCAGGCGGTTGAAAAACCCGAGATACGAGTAAATAGGAATACGAAAGATTTCGGTACAGGTTTTTATTGTACTGTCATAAAAGAACAGGCACAGAGATGGGCGAGACGTTACAATACAAAAATTGTATCAATATATGATGTAAGGATTCTATCAGGGTTAAAAATATTGGAATTCAAAGAAATGACGGAGGAATGGCTGGACTTCATTGTTGCATGCAGAAGTGGGCAAAATCATGATTATGATATTGTGATCGGTGCGATGGCTGATGATCAGATATATACCTATGTCTCCGATTATATAGATGGAACCATTACAAGAGAACAGTTCTGGGTTTTGGCAAAGTTTAAATATCCAACCCATCAAATAGTATTCTGTACCGATGAGGCATTGAAGTGTCTGACTTATAGAGGATATGAGGAGGTGCGCTAATGGTTGGTCAAGGGAGAGAATCACAAAAAGATAATAATCTTTTCTTTACTTGTGGATTAATCGAATATATCGCACGAAAAACTAAAAATACCCGTTCAGATGTAGTGAATAAACTTGGAAAAGACAGAATTAGTAAGATATATGAGCTTGCTGACGTATACCATTGCGATAACATTGATACAGTAAGTGAGGATTTTATTGAAGACGCCAATATTGCCCCCGGTGAATTCGATAATATAGCAGCTTGTGGCTACTCAGTGCCTTCTCACTGGGACATAGGAAAAGTGTACAAACGTCTGATAAAAATGGTTGCTGAAGACGAAAAAAAGGAAATTGTTGATGCACTGATAGAAGTATATAATTCATTTATGAGTTCCAAAATAGATGACTACAATAGTAGTGTTTATTATGAAAACCCGAATTATATTTTCGAATGTTATAAAGAAAAAAAGATGTTATAGAAGATAAGTGGTTGAAGGATGCTGGTATTTATAGGAGGTACCAGCATGGAAGAAAAATTAGTAAATATTTTAAATGAGATGGCGGAATATTTAAGCATCTCACAAATGAAAAAGCTGCAGGAAGTTCTGTTAAAAAATATGAAAGAGCAGGAAGAAAACATTTCAGAAACATCTAATTATGATTACTTGAAAATGTTTATTGCTGCAAAGAAGATTGAAGGATGCTCTGATAGGACGGTGACTTATTATAAATCAACGGTAGAACATCTCTTAAAATGTATCGATACGCCTATTAGGAAAATCACAACGGATGAGATACGGAGTTATCTTGCACAATACCAAGAGAAAGGCGGATGCAGTAAAACTACCATAGATAATATTCGCAGAAATATTTCCAGCTTTTTTTCGTGGCTCGAGGAAGAGGATTACATTCTTAAAAGTCCCATGAAAAGAATTCATAAGATAAAAACAGTGCAACCTGTCAAAGAAACAATATCGGATGAGTTAATAGAGAGGCTCCGGGATGCATGCTTATGTAAGAGAGATCTTGCTATCGTGGATTTGCTTTATTCTACCGGCATAAGAGTTGGTGAATTGGTTCGACTCAATATTGATGATATATCATTTGAAGAGCGTGAATGTGTCGTGTTTGGTAAAGGAGATAAGGAACGCAGAGTTTACTTTGATGCAAAGGCTAAATTGCATCTTCAGGATTATCTGAAAGAAAGAGATGATGATAATCCGGCATTGTTTGTAACCTTGGACGCACCACATCAACGATTGAAAATCAGCGGTGTTGAGATTCGGATTAGAAGTCTGGGAAGAAGCATCAATGCTGAAAAAATTCATCCTCATAAATTCAGAAGAACTATGGCAACAAGAGCAATTGATAAAGGTATGCCAATTGAACAGGTTCAGAAGATTCTTGGACATTCTCAGATTGATACAACCATGCAGTATGCAATGGTGAATCAAAGTAATGTGAAAAATGCACATAGAAAGTATATTGCATAATCTCCTACGAATTCGGATTTGTAGGGATGATGTAGATGAAGAGAATTAGGTTAGGAGATGCCTGTGACATATTAAATGGATTTGCTTTTAAAAGTGATAAATATGTCGAGGATGGTATCAGAATAATTAGAATAGCAAATGTCCAAAAAGGGTATATCGAAGAGAATGCCCCGGCTTTTTATCCCATTGATTCTGTTGGATTAGAAAAGTATATGCTTGAAGAAGGCGATTTGTTGATGTCCTTGACAGGAAATGTGGGTAGGGTGGCATGTTTACAGAAAGAAATGTTGCCGGCAGCACTAAATCAGCGAGTAGCTTGTTTAAGACTAAAAGTTGATAGAATTACAAAAGGATTTCTATTTCATATTTTGAATAGTGATTTTTTTGAGCAACAATGTGTTCAGGCGTCTAATGGTGTGGCTCAGAAAAATATAAGTACAGAATGGCTTAAAGATTATGAAATCCCTCTGTATTCAATTGAAGAGCAGTTGAAGATAACAGATATTCTTGATAAAGTTAGAAGAATTATTATTTCAAGAAATGATGAATTAAGTGCTTTAGATAACCTCATCAAAGCCCGATTTGTCGAGATGTTTGGTGATCCATATGTTAATCCTTTGAAATGGAAAAAGTTAAAAATAAAAGATGCTGTTATAATTGAGCCGCAAAATGGATTGTATAAACCACAGTCAGATTATGTTACAGATGGAACAGGTATTCCGATTTTAAGAATAGATGGATTTTACGATGGAATGGTTACCGATTTTGCTTCATTGAAAAGATTAAAATGTTCTGAAATGGAGCGACAGAGATATTTACTTTTGGAAGATGATATTGTTATTAATCGAGTGAACAGCATTGAATATTTAGGAAAATGTGCACATATAAAAGAGCTTCTGGAAGATACTGTGTATGAATCTAATATGATGAGAATGCATTTTGATCCAGAATATTATAATCCAGTATATATTTGTAAATTGCTGTGTAGTCAGTTTATATATGATCAGATTGTTAATCATGCAAAAAAATCTGTAAACCAAGCAAGTATTAATCAGAAAGATGTATTAGATTTTAACATATATCAGCCTCCGCTTGATTTACAGAATGAATTTGCTGACTTTGTCAACCAAGTCAACAAATCAAAATTTATAGACATAATAAACCTGCTAAAGATATTGTTATTTTTCAAAAGGGGGATGTACTATGGAAACTAATTTTGACTATCTTTTAGAAAAAAATGAATATTCCAGTTTCGCACAACAGGCTGTAGAAGCAGAGAAAAGTATAGCAATTTCCCCGGCAACCTGCGCGATTCTTACCCGAAGAGCTTTGGAACTGGCAGTAAAATTTGTTTATGCTCATGATGCAGCCCTGAAATTGCCGTATCAGGATAATGTGTCAAGTCTGATACATGAGACCTCCTTCAGAAATATCATTGAACCCAGATTGTTTCCGATGCTGAAATATACCATTCACCTTGGAAATGTGGCAGTTCATACGAATAATAATATAAAACGTGATGAAGCAATCATTGCGTTAAGAGATTTATACGAATTCTGTGATTGGGTAGATTATTGCTATTCCGCTGATTATGAGGAGAAGACGTTTGATGAATCTCTTCTTGCGAGTGGGGATGATAAACGCGTAAAAGCGGATGAATTGAGGCAACTGTATGAGGATCTAAGCAGTAAAGATAAAAAGCTTGAAAGTATTCTGAAAGAAAACGAAGAATTACGTAAGCAGATGGCTGAGCAGAGAACTCATAATACTCAGACAAGAGAGTTCCATGTTGACAAGATAAGTGAAGCCGAAACACGTAAAAGATATATTGACGTTGCACTCAAAGAATCCGGCTGGATTATTGGAAAAAATGTTACAGAGGAAGAACCGGTCACAGGGATGCCAAATGCAACCGGTGTGGGATATGTGGATTATGTTCTGTGGGGAAAGGATAATCTTCCCCTGGCAGTAGTGGAGGCTAAAAAGGCCTCTGTGGATACTATGGTAGGGAGCCAGCAGGCAAAAGTATATGCGGATTGTCTGCAGAATAAATATCATCGTAGACCTTTGATTTTTACGACCAACGGATTTGAGTTCTTTTATACGAATGATTTTATGGGGTACCCCAGACGTGAGGTGTCAGGATTTTTCACACAGGATGAATTGCAATTTGAAATGGATGGTCGTGGACAGCGGATTCCGTTAGAAAATATAGAAATTAGCGATAAGATTACAAATCGACCGTATCAGAAAGAAGCTGTAACGGCTGTTTGTGATGCAATTATGAATAAACATCGGAAGATGCTGATCGTTCAGGCGACTGGTTCCGGCAAGACGAGAGTGAGTATTAGTATTGTAGATGTTTTACGTCGGCATAATTATGTGAAGAATATTCTGTTCTTAGCGGATAGAACGGCACTGGTTAAGCAGGCAAAAAACAATTATGCGAATCTGCTGCCGGATCTGTCCTGTTGCAATCTGTTGGATAGTAAAGATGATCCGGAATCATGCAGGATGATATTTTCTACATATCCTACGATGATGAATGCAATAGATGAAAAGAAAAATAAGTATGGAGAACGATTATTCAGTCCGGGACATTTTCAGCTTATAATATGTGATGAAGTCCATAGAAGTATTTATAGGAAATATCAGGAGATATTTGAATACTTTGATGCAATGCTGCTGGGAATGACAGCTACACCTAAGAATGAGATCGATAGAAATACGTATGGGATCTTCGATCTGGAACGAGGCGTACCTACTTTTGCATACGAACTGGAAAAGGCGGTAGAAGAAGGATATCTGGTTAATTATTCCACCTTGGAATACAAGACCAAAATTATGGAAGATGGCATTCACTATGACGAATTGTCGGATGAGGAAAAAGAAGAGTATGAGGAAACTTTTGAAGACGATGAAATGGTAGGTGATGATATTTCCGGTGAGGCTATCAATTCCTGGCTTTTTAATGCAGATACCATTGATAAAGTTCTTAAAGAGCTTATGGAGAAAGGCTTAAAAATAGAGGGAGGAGATAAACTTGGCAAAACTATCATTTTTGCCAAGAATAGTCTTCATGCACAGGCTATTGTTGAGAGATTTCATAAGCTGTTTCCTGAGTGTGGAGGAGATTTTATCAAGCGCATTGATTACAGTATAAAATACTGCGATTCTCTGATTGATGAGTTTAGTACAAAAGATAAAATGCCGCAGATTGCTGTATCGGTTGACATGCTGGATACAGGCATTGATATACCGGAAATCCTAAATCTTGTATTTTTCAAAAAAGTGCGAAGCTATGCCAAATTCTGGCAGATGATCGGAAGAGGAACAAGATTATGTCCGAATCTGTTGGGAGAAGGGCAGGATAAAGAGAAATTCCTGATATTTGATTTCTGTAATAATTTTGAATATTTCCGGGTTAACACAAACGGAGCAGAGAATGGAATTACGGAGTCTCTTAGTGAGAAAATCTATAATACGAAGGCTCAGATCGCACGGGAACTGCAGGCACCACAATATGCGTCAGACCCCAAATATATAGAATGCAGAGTCGATTTGGTGGATGAATTACGAGGGGCGGTTATTGAATTAAATGATGATAGTTTCCTGGTGAAGAGACACTGGCGTTATGTGGAAATGTTCAGAACACTTACAGCCTGGAATTCGTTGGAAACCATGGAGATTTCGGAGATTAAAGAGCATATTGCGCCATTGGTAAAACCACAGAAAGAAGATGAATTGGCCAGACGGTTTGATTATGTGGTATATAGCATAGATCTCGGTCTGCTTCAAAGCAAGAGCGTACAGGCTCCGGTGAATATTGTAATTGAGACTGCGGAACAACTGATGCGTAAGTATTCGATTCCTGAAGTTGAAAAGCAGAGAGACATTATTGAAAAGGTTCAAACAAAAGAATTTTGGGATGATACTACAATTATGGACCTTGAGACAGTGCGAAAAGCATTGAGAAGTCTGCTTCAGTATTTAGATAAGGTACGGAGAAAAATATACTATACAAATTTTACAGATACGATTATTGATACAACGGAGGGTGAACCGTTGTATGGCGGCACTGATTTAACGAACTATCGGAAAAAAGTTGAATTTTACCTGAAAGAGCATAGTGATAAGCTTTCCGTATATAAGTTGAGAAATAATAAAAAACTTTCGGAGTCTGATTTGAAAGAATTGGAACGCATTTTATGGACGGAACTGGGAACAAAAGCTGATTACATTAAGGAATACGGGGATACTCCGATAGGTCGATTGGTCCGTAAGATTGTCGGAGTAGACAGGGCTGCTGTGAATGAGGCATTCAGTGAATTTCTTACTGAGGAACGGCTAAATCTTAATCAGATGCGTTTTGTCAACCTGATAGTGGATTATATTGTCGCTAACGGTAATATTGATGATAATAAAGCACTTATGGAAGAACCTTTCAAATCGGTAGGAAGTATTACATCGATTTTTAAGGATGATATGGGGACGGCAAAACAAATTATGGAAGTTATTGCACAGATAAAACGCAATTCAGAGGAAACAGCATAATTGAATTGATAATCTGGGCGGTGGTTCCGTGGATGCATTTTATGAACCATACATTAAAAAAGAGACTATTCGGCAGGCGTCCGCAACTCCTGCATCTCTCAGGGGATATCCCTTGTCAAGCCGGCGGCGCGTGGATCGGACGAAATCTTCCACCTCGAATAGTCTCGATGATAATAAAGAAACGAGAACAATCAGTTCTCGTTTCTTAATAGCGAGAGGGGGATTCGAACCCTCGACACTGCGGGTATGAACCGCATGCTCTAGCCAACTGAGCTATCTCGCCATATGACCAACCGAAGTTGGAATGGAACCTATAGGGCTCGAACCTATGACCCTCTGCTTGTAAGGCAGATGCTCTCCCAGCTGAGCTAAGATTCCATTGTAGCTGCTCTCGCAACCGACTTGTTCAGTATACAATGGGCGTGCTACTTTGTCAACAAGTTTTTTGATATTTTTGTAAAAATTTTGTATGCAATTAAGACAATAATAAAAGACCCGGTATTACAGTGCCTTCTTCACGCTGATTGCTTTCATAGGACACATTTCCTGACAGCAGAAGCAGGAGATGCAGCCTTTCCTTTTAAATTTTGCCTTACGGTTCTCGATTTTGATCACATGTGCAGGACAGCTTTCTGCACATTTCCCACATCCCACGCATTTCTCCGGGGTTAGCTGCGGATAGGATTTTAACAGGCGGGAAGCCACGAACATGAAAGGCTTGCGTAAAAATTTCGGCACGCCGTTGGTGAAATCTAATTTTATGGTATCCGGTTTCTGAAAAGGAGATAAGCCCTCCGGAACCGGATCTCCTGCAAGTGTCAGCTCCTTGGGATGTGCCAGACCTCTTTCCAGTGCCTGACGCAGCATAACGATCTCTGTGGGCTCTAATCCCATAAGTTTTGCAGCGAAACAGTCCTGAGTATAGAAATCTTTTGCTGCCAGCAGCATATGCAGGGGATGGGAAGTGCCGCCGGTGGGACCGTTACCCTCCATGGCATCGATGGCGTCAATGACGGTGAGATTGGGAGCCACGGTCTGGGCCAGCTCTAGGAGCATGTTGGAGAAATCTTCAATCTCCGGCCAGCGGTAGTGCATCTGTGGCTTTTCCAGCCCGGGGATGGTGCCGAAGAGATTTTTGATGCCGCCGGAATAACCGGTCATGGCATGGGTCTTCAGCTTACAGATATTAATGATATAGTCAGCTTCCACGATGGGAGTGATCAGGTGGAAGCTGTGGTTTTTAAATCCTGCCGGACAATTCACGGTCTGTGCGGAAAAGTCCATGTTCAGTTCTGCACTTTCGCCCAGAGTATCCATGCCGCATACGTGATACACATGCTTCATGGCTTCGGCATTGTAGAGACCACCGGAGCTTTCCGCAATGGTGATGTGCTGCATGCCCTGCTCCCGGAGCCACCGGATCACTGCTTTTACCACCAGCGGATGCGTGGTGGCGGGAAAATCCGGGGATTTTGCCATGACGAGGTTAGGCTTGATGACGATCTTCATCTCCGGGCGTAAATCTGCGGCGATGTGCAGCGCCTCCATGCTTTTGCAGATGGCGGGATAGATCAGTTCTTCGTTATACTCCGGTACGATGTGTAATGTCTGTATCATAAAATCTCCATTCTGCCGCCGAACGGCATAAATAGTAATGCGAAATTTAGGTTATTCTGCTTCGGAAGCATTACTCTTACTATATGGTAAACGAAATTACTTGTTTTTTCAATGCTTCCGTGCTATACTACGAAATGTTGTTGAGATTTGATGGAAGAAATCAGAAGCGCATCGCAATGATTTCTTTTTTTGTGCAACAATTCAGAACCAGGGTGATTTTCGCAAAGATACGATTTCGCGAATGCAGTTTGGATTGTTGAAGTTAATTTAAAGGAGTAGTTTGTGAGTTATTTTTTGAAAAATGAAGAAGTGAACGAAGAAGTTGAAGAAGTAAAGGAGCAGGACGGTATCGCATCGATCGAACCGTTGTTAGATAACCGTATTGTCCGTGCGATCCGGGAGATGGGGTTTGAGAAACTGTCTCCGATCCAGGAGCAGGCAATTCCTTATTTATTACAGGGGGAAGACATTATCGGACAGGCCCAGACCGGCACGGGCAAGACTGCTGCATTCGGCATACCGGCGATCCAGCACATCAATCCGGATGTGAAAAAGTTACAGACCATTATCTTATGTCCCACCAGAGAACTGGCGATCCAGGCAGCGGAAGAACTGCGGAAGATCGCAAAATACATGCACGGCATCAAGGTGCTGCCGGTCTACGGCGGACAGGATATCAGCCGTCAGATTGCGGGACTGCGGGGCGTGCAGATCATCGTGGGAACCCCGGGACGTGTCATGGACCATATGCGCAGACGAACCATTAAGCTGGATCTGGTGAACATGGTGGTACTGGATGAAGCGGATGAGATGCTCAACATGGGCTTCCGCGAGGACATGGAGCTGATCCTTGGACAGATCCCCGGCGAGCACCAGACCGCCCTGTTCTCCGCAACCATGCCGAAGCCGATCCTGGAGATCACAGACCGTTTCCAGAACGATGCAAAATTAGTAAAGGTGGCAGCGCAGGAGCTGACCATTCCCCTGGTATCCCAGAAATTCTACCGCGTGAAAAACCAGGACAAGGATGCCGCCTGCGTAAGACTGTTAGAGTATTATCAGCCGAAGCTGACCCTGATCTTCTGTAATACGAAGAAAAAGGTGGACGAGCTGTCAGACCTATTAAAGGAGCAGGGATTCCAGGCGGAAGGATTGCATGGAGACCTGTCCCAGGCGCAGCGTGATGCGGTCATGAAGCGTTTCCGTAATGGTGGCACCAGTATCCTGATCGCTACGGATGTGGCAGCCAGAGGCATTGATGTGGATGATGTGGAAGCTGTCATTAATTACGATATTCCCCAGGATATCGAGTACTATGTGCACCGTATCGGCAGAACCGGTCGTGCCGGCAGAAAGGGCAGATCCTTCACTTTTGCCAACAGCAGGGAGATCTACAAGATCCGTGAGATCGAGAGAGTCTGCCACACCACCATCACGGAGAAAAAGCTTCCCGGTGCCGCAAAGGTGCTGAAAGCGAAAGCAGACAAATATCTGAATAAGGCATGGGAACTGCATGAGCATGAAGACATCGAGCTGATGAAGAGCTTTTTACAGCGTAAGATGGAAGAGGAAGGCTGTGATGCACTGGAGCTGGCAGCTGCCATGCTGAAATTGCAGGTCGGTGACAAGGGCGAGGAGATCGCGGCAGATGAATATGCAAAGCGTGGCAATCGTTTCGGGGACAGAGGCCGGTCCGGCAGAGGCGATGGTGAAGGTCGCAGCTTCGGCAGAGGAGACGGAAGACGGAGATTCGGCCGCGGTGACAGAGACCGTAGAGAGGATGGCAGCACCGGTTCCGGCGAGGACAGAAGACGTCGCAGAGACGAGAACCGCGAGGACGGAAGAAAATGGGGCGGCCGCGACAGAAAGACAGCTGACCGCAAATACTCCGGGGACAGAGCGGAAAGAGAAGCGAAAAAGAGAAAGAAACGGGAAGAGCCGGGCATCGGTAACAGCTTCCCCAAGAGAAAACGATCTTAATGAAATGATAAAACTTGTAGATTTGCCGCAAAAGCCGCAGTTGTGCTTTTGCGGCAAATCGTGTATAGTTAGGGAAGAATGCATAGGTACTAACAGAAAGGTCTGCGGTATGAAAACACTGAAAAAACAGATACCATATATTTTGCTGGGAGCGACGCTTCTGCTCCTGCTTGGCCTAAATATCATCAGCCAGGATCACTGGCTGGATTCCGATATGGCGGCGGAGATGATCTTTTCCCGGATCCTATCCGAAGAACACCACATTTTTTCCACGACAAACTGGTATTATTCCACGGAATTCCGCGTGTTGTATACACAGCTGATCATGGGGCCGCTGTTCCGGATCTGCAGCAACTGGCATGTGATCCGTACGATCACGAACCTGGTATTTTATGGGTTGATGCTGGCTTCCTATTATTATTTTATGAAGCCGTTAAAAGTATCCCGCGGACTTACAGTGTTAAGCTCCTGCCTGCTGCTGCTGCCTTTTTCCGAGACCATGATGACGCATATGCAGATGGGCAATACCTACATGTCCCATGTGATCCTGGTGCTGTGGTTCTTCGGTATGTATCTGCGGTTGTGCAGCGGAGAATATTGCGCAAAACGTAAGGTCAGCCTGTGGATATTCTATGTGCTGCTTGCTATCGTCTGTGGAATGTCCGGCGTGCGTTACCTGCTGGCATTACAGTGCCCTCTGGTACTGACTTCCTTTTTCTATCTGCTGGGTGGTGAGGAATTTCAGAGCTTCCGCGGAGAGATGACAAAGGAACATTTCCGCTCTTTACTTTCTACGGACAGGATGCGATATTTTCTGTATAGTCTGGCGGGGGCATTTTTCGCGGTAGCGGGCTATGGCATCAATGTAGTGTTCATCAGTCACAAATACGTATTCCAGACCTATGGTGCCACGAATTTCATCGCATTGTATCACGGTGTGTTATTTGACCGGATCCAGAATGCGGTGGGGTGCCTGTTGATGCTTTTTGGCTATATTCCGGATAAGGGCTTTTTATCTCTGCGGGGTGTTGTGACGATGGCAGCCTTCGTGATGCTTGGCATCTACGGATACGTTACGGTCAAAAGCGGGAAAATGCAGCGTGTCACGGGATTTCGAAGTCTGATCACACTGTTTTTAAAGGTCAGCTTTGTACTGAATTTATTTGTTTTCATATTTACCACCAGTACCATGGTGCCGCGGTATTATATCACGATCTTCATTTTCGCCCTGCCGGTATTGTGTTTTTATCTGGAAGAGGAAAAAATGCCCTTTGACAGATTTGCGGTGACGGCACTGCTTACCGTCTGCCTGCTCCTTGGAACGGGGAAAACAGTGATGTCTTTCCTGACGGTGGACAAGAACGAGACAAAGCGTCCCGTGGCGGAATTCCTTGCGGAGAACGGGTATGATTTCGGCTTCGCTACTTATAATAATGCCAATATCATCACGGAGCTTACGAATGGTGAAGTGGAGATCGGCAACATCGGAGATCCCGAGCACCTGGAGTATTTCAAGTGGTCTTCGCCCATGAAATATTATGAGGAAGGGTATCATGTCGGGGAGACATTCCTGCTCCTGACGGCGGAGGAGTGCGCGGAATATGCAGAGGCTTTGGCATTAAAGCAGGGAGAAAAGGTATATGAGGACGGCAGTTATACTGTCTATGTATTCGACAGCACGGAGGAGCTGATGAACTGTGCTGTGGCGAGATAATAATGACAGAGATTTCGTATATTGCGGACGATACTGGCACCCGGCACTGGCTGCAACGGGACAGTCGGTACTTTTTGAAAAAGGATAACGTCTGCGGAAAGGTTGTAAGTATGAGAATCGGAATGGGATATGACGTACACCGTCTGGTGGAGGGAAGAGACCTCATCATCGGCGGCGTGAAAATACCTTATGAAAAGGGACTTTTGGGACATTCGGATGCGGATGTCCTGCTCCATGCGATCATGGATGCACTGCTGGGAGCAGCTGCGTTGGGGGACATCGGGAAACATTTCCCGGATACAGATCCGGCATACAAGGGTATTTCTTCCATAAAATTACTGGAAAAAGTGGGCGAGCTGCTGGAAAAGAATCATGTGTTTATCGAAAATATCGATGCGACGATCATTGCACAGGCACCGAAGATGCGCCCGCATATCGATACCATGCGGGAAAATATCGCGAAAGCCCTGCTGATCGATGTGGGACAGGTCAATGTGAAGGCCACCACGGAGGAAGGACTGGGATTCACCGGCAGCGGAGAGGGAATCTCCTCTCAGGCAATCTGTCTGGTGACTACGCCGTTTGATCTTACGGCACAGGCGGTGCAGGGCGGCTGCGGAAGCTGTAGCGGATGCCCGAAGAGCTGATAATTTCGGAAAATAAGAACTTGACAAATAGGTCGATAGGATATAGACTTTAATTAGAATGAGGTCTGTATACTATCGACCTTTTATAATGTGATGAGTGCAAAAAAAGCCAATAGGATTGCATAATTGGCAAGTGCTGGATTAAGAAGGATACAAGGAGGAATGGGAATGTATCAGATGACGGAGACAGAATACAAATTTGCTGAGCTGATCTGGGAGGAGGAACCCATCGGTTCCGGAGAACTGGTAAAACAGTGCGCGGAGAAGTTCGGCTGGAAAAAATCCACCACCTATACGTTTATTAAAAAGCTTTGTGAAAACGGTATTTTCAAAAATGAGAATGCCATCGTATCTTCCGTATTGAATAAGGAGGAATACCACAGAGCCCAGGGGGAGGCTTTCGTGGAGAAGGCTTACGGCGGTTCGCTGCCGAAGATGATCGCCGCATTTATCCAGAGCAAGAAGCTCAGCGCAGCGCAGATCGCAGAGATCGAAGCTATGATCGAGGATTATAAGGGGTAGGGGTTGACAAAACCCGTATTTTTGCATATCTTATTTAGTAGGAATTATCGTATATTCAGTAAAGGCATGGAGCAGGAAAAGTACTTTTCGGTGGGACGCCAGAGAGAAGCTGTTAGAAGCTGGGAGCGGCTTTCGTCTGAGGAAAAGGAAGTGCGCCTGTGAGCTGATCCGGGGAACAGACATAAGTATCCGGATCCGGTGAGCACCCGTTATGTGCATGGCGTTTTACGCCAGAGTGAAGGGCATTGTCCCTTAAGTAGAGTGGAACCGCGGATAAATTCGTCTCTAAGATGAAGTTTATTCGCGGTATTTTTTTTCGAGGTGAGAACATGGGCATCATCAAAAATTTAAAAGAAGAAGTCCGTATTATCAAGGAGCGTGATCCTGCGATTCATTCCTCCATGGAGGTTCTTTTGTATCCCAGTTTCAAGGTCATGATCCATTACAGACTGGCGCATAAGCTGTACCTGAGCGGACATTATTTCTGGGCGCGGTATATCTCCCAGCGGGGCGTGCGCAAGACCGGCATCGAGATCCATCCCGGTGCACAGATCGGCAAAGGATTTTTCATCGATCACGGTAACGGTGTCATCATCGGTGAGACCACCATTATCGGCGACAATGTGACAATGTATCAGGGAGTGACCCTGGGCGGTACCGGCAAGGAGCACGGCAAACGTCATCCCACCATCGGCAACAACGTCATGATCAGTGCGGGAGCGAAAGTCCTGGGATCCTTCACCATCGGAGATAATTCCAAGATCGGTGCCGGAAGCGTGGTCTTAAGTGAAGTGCCGCCCGGATCTACGGTGGTAGGTGTACCGGGGCGCGTGGTAAAGCGCAACAACGCAAGTCTCCCCCAGGAGACCATGAACCAGACGGATCTCCCCGATCCGGTACGGGAAGACATCACGGTATTGCAGCGTGAGAATTCCGAACTGACCAACCGGGTACTGGAAATGGAAGATGAATTAAAGCAGCTGCGCAGGCTGGTGCATTGCAAAAATCGCAATTAGGAAAGGATAAACAATGAGCATTCAAATCTACAACACCTTAAGCAAGAGAAAAGAAGAATTCAAGCCCTTAGAGCCCGGCAAGGTAAAAATGTATGTCTGCGGACCTACCGTATACAACCTGATCCATATCGGAAATGCCCGTCCTATGATCGTATTTGATACCGTGCGCCGTTACATGGAATACAAGGGATATGAAGTGAACTATGTATCCAACTTCACGGATGTGGACGATAAGATCATCAAAAAAGCTAACGAAGAGGGCGTTGAGCCCGGCGTGATCTCCGAGCGCTACATTGCAGAGTGCAAAAAAGACATGGAGGGCATGAACATCAAGCCCGCTACCAAGAACCCCAAGGCTACCGAGGAGATCGGCGGCATGCTGGACATGATCCAGACCCTGATCGATAAGGGACATGCCTATCCCGCAGCAGACGGCACCGTATATTTCCGTACCAGAAGCTTCAAGGACTACGGCAAGCTGTCTCACAAGAATCTGGACGACTTACAGGGCGGTAACCGTTCTCTGTTAGTCTCCGGTGAGGACCAGAAGGAAGATCCCTTAGATTTCGTACTGTGGAAGCCGAAAAAAGAAGGCGAGCCTTACTGGGATTCCTGCTGGTGTCAGGGACGTCCCGGCTGGCACATCGAGTGCTCCGTCATGAGTAAGCGTTATCTCGGCGAAGAGATCGATATTCATGCCGGCGGAGAGGATCTGATCTTCCCTCATCATGAAAATGAGATCGCACAGTCCGAGGCAGCCAATGACAAGCCTTTTGCAAAATACTGGATGCACAATGCTTTCCTGAACATCGACAACCGCAAGATGTCCAAGTCTCTGGGCAATTTCTTCACTGTCCGGGAGATCTCCGAAAAATACGATCTGCAGGTACTGCGTTTCTTTATGCTGTCCGCACATTACAGAAGCCCGCTGAATTTCAGCGCTGACTTGATGGAAGCTGCGAAGAACGGCTATGAGAGAATCGTCACCAGCGTGGACAATCTGAAGTTCTTACTGGACAAGGCGGCAGATACCGAAATGACCGGGGAAGAGAAGAAGCTGCTTACCGAGGCACAGGGCTTTGAGACCAAGTTCGACGAAGCCATGGATGATGATTTCAACACCGCAGATGCACTGGCTGCTATTTTCGAGCTGGTAAAATTCGTGAATTCCAATGCCAAGGCTGAGAGCAGCAAGGCATTCCTGGAAGCATTAAAGCACGAGATCGTGACCCTGTCCGATATCTGCGGACTGATCGTGGACAAAAAAGCAGAGATGTTAGACAGCGACATCGAGGCACTGATCGAGGAGCGTCAGGCAGCCAGAAAGGCGAAGAACTTCGCAAGAGCCGACGAGATCCGTGATGAACTGTTAGCTAAGGGCATTGTACTGGAAGATACCAGAGAGGGTGTAAAATGGAAGAGAGCATAACCCTTCTTACTAAGATCAAGCAGACCTTCGACTGCGAAGGGCAGGACGTCCGGGCATATTCTCCGCTGACATTAGCCTACATCGGAGACGGGATCTATGAACTGGTGATCCGAAGCATTGTGGTGGAACGTGCCAACCGCTCCGCCAATGACCTGCATAAAAAGACAACACGCTATGTAAAAGCACCGGCGCAGTCTGCCATGATCGAGGCACTGCTTCCGGAGCTGACGGAGGACGAGGAAGCGGTGTACCGCAGAGGACGCAACGCCAAATCCTACACCACGGCGAAAAATGCTTCTGTGGCAGACTACCGCAGAGCTACCGGATTTGAAGCACTGATGGGGTATCTGTACCTGACTGGGCAGACAGACCGGATGCTTGAACTGATCAAAAACGGTATCCGCCTGGCAGGTCTGGAGATCTGAGTGTAATGTAACACATGTGACAGAAAAGTAATGCATAATGAGAAAGTAATACATAATTAAGAAAGTAATGCGTAATGAGAAAGTAATACGTAATAAGAAAGGACAAGCATGGGATATCAGGAATTTACCATAGAGGGCAGAAATGCCGTGATCGAGGCATACCGTTCGGGCAAACCCATTGACAAGCTGTTCATTTTGGATGGCTGTCAGGACGGTCCGATGATGACCATTAAAAGAGAAGCAAAAAAACATGACACGTTAGTAAAGTATGTGACCAAGGAGCGCCTGGATCAGTTATCCGAGACCGGAAAACATCAGGGCGTCATCGCTTATGCGGCGGCTTATGAGTACGCAGAGGTAGATGATATCCTGGAAGCAGCGAAGAAAAAGGGTGAGCCGCCCTTTATTTTCCTGCTGGATAATATCGAGGATCCCCATAATCTGGGAGCTATCATCCGTACCGCCAATCTGGCAGGTGCCCATGGCGTCATCATTCCGAAGAACCGTGCAGCTGGACTGACCGCTACGGTAGCAAGAACCTCCGCCGGAGCATTGAATTATACGCCGGTGGCAAAGGTGACGAATCTGGCGAAGACCATCGAAGACCTGAAAAAGGAAGGTCTGTGGTTCGTGTGCGCGGATATGGGCGGTACTACCATGTACGATCTGGATCTGAAGGGACCCATCGGTCTGGTCATCGGCAACGAGGGCGAGGGCGTAGGCCGTCTGGTGAAGGAAAAATGCGACATGGTGGCGTCGATTCCCATGAAGGGAGATATCGATTCCTTAAATGCTTCCGTTGCAGCAGGCGTACTGGCTTACGAGATCGTACGTCAGAGACTGCAGGCATAACAGATTGCTGCATCCGGAAACAGGATATCAAAGGGGAAAGAATGACAGAGCATTTCAAATATGAAGATATGACAGATGAGGAGCTCATCGACCAGCTGCGGGAAGGCGACAGGCCGGTGATGGACTACATCTGTGATAAGTATAAAAATCTGGTGCGCAGCAAGGCAAAATCCATGTATATCCTGGGGGGAGACAGCGAGGATCTGATTCAAGAGGGGATGATAGGGCTGTTCAAGGCAGTGAGGGATTACGACTGCGGCAGAGACGCCAGTTTTTACACTTTTGCGGATCTGTGCATCAGCAGACAGATGTATACAGCGGTGCAGGCATCGCAACGGCTGAAGCACACACCGTTAAATACCTATGTCTCCCTGGACAGTCATGGAAGAACGGAAGAGGACAGAGATCCGGAGACACAGACACTGGCGGAGCTTCTGGCGGATAAGACCGGCAGGAATCCCGAGGAACTTTTTCTGGATAAGGAAAGAGTGGCCTATCTGGAGAAAAGGATCGCCACGGAGCTGAGCGAGCTCGAGCGTCAGGTACTGGATCTCTATATTACGGGAATGAGCTACACACAGATTGCGAAGGTGCTCAGGAGGAGTGAAAAAGCAACAGAAAATGCGTTGACCCGTGCAAAGCAGAAAATCCGTGGCTTTTTAAGCAAAGAATCGAAAATTTAGATTTATTTAATGGATTTTCGCAATTCGTTAGTGGTAACATACTACTATACAGATGCTTACGTGGGAAAGGCGCGGGAATATATGGAAAAATTCAGTGTAAAAAAACCGTTTACAATTCTGGTGATGGTAGTTGCCATCATTATTCTGGGATTTGTAAGTTTATCGGGAATGACAACGGATCTTCTGCCTAAGATGAGTCTGCCGTATTTACTGGTGATCACGACTTATCCGGGAGCGAGTCCGGAGAAAGTGGAGTCCAGTGTGAGCGAACCTGTGGAAAGCGCATTGGGCTCCATTTCCGGTGTAAAGAATGTATACAGTATGTCCTATGAAAACTACGGGATCGTAGAACTGGAATTCGCAGACGGAACGGATATGGATTCCGCCATGGTAAAGGTATCCAGTGCATTGGACAGTGTGAAATCAGCATTGCCGGAGGAATGTGGTTCTCCGAATATCATGGAGATCAGCATGGATATGATGGCTTCTGTATATCTGGCGGCATCCTATGAGGGTAAGGATATTCAGGAGACCTCGCGGTTTGTCGAAGACACCCTGATCCCCTATCTGGAACGGCAGGAGGGTGTGACCAGTATCTCTGACATCGGAATTGTGGAGAATTCCATCTCTGTGGATCTGAATCAGGATAAGATTGATGTGTTGAATGAGAAAATCCTGGCAAAGACCAATGATGCTTTTGCGGATGCGGTGGATCAGCTGAATGATGCGAAGAAGCAGCTGCTGGAATCAGAGCAGAAGCTGGCAGACAGCACGCAGGAGCTGGTCGACGGACAGAAGGATATCGACGACGGCAGGACGAAGTTAGACGATGCACAGAAGGAACTGGATGAGCAGAAGGAAAAGCTGGAAGATGCTAAGGATTCCCTGGAGGATCAGAAGAAGGATACCGAGAATAAGCTGGCGACTGCCAGTCAGGCATTGGATCAGTTGAACGCATTGCAGACAGACCTGCTGACGTTACAGGCGCAGGAAGCATCACTGAAGGCAACGATCACCCAGATAGAAAAATCTCTGGAAGAACAGGGCAAGACTACAAATGATATTCCGAATGTAGTAGCCGGATTGGATCAGATGAGTACAGTTCTGACATCTTCATTAATGAATCTGACGGACAAGGATAGCACATACGTAAATTCAGCGCTTGCTGCCGCCAATCCCGGTATGAGTCTTCAGAGTCTTGAAATAGATGCAACGACATGGGATACCCTGACGCCCGAAGGACGAAAAGAGCTTTTGCAGAAAACAGCAGCCGGATATCAGACACAGAAGGCTCTGTTATCCGGGTATAAGGACTACGTATCTTCCCTGAACAGCCTTCAGGTCGAGAAAGCCGGTGTACAGGCAGCGGTATCCGCAGCAGAAGCGGAGCTGAAGAAGAGCGGTGTTTCCTATACGGATATTGAAAAGGCGAAAATCGAGGCGGCAGCAGGATTTGGTGCGGCTTCTGCACAGATCTCTTCCGGACAGAGTGCGCTGAATTCCGCCCAGACAACCCTTGACAGCAATAAGGAGAGCCTGGATTCTGCCCAGGAACAGATCACAGAGGGCTGGGATTCCATTGCGGATGCGAAAAAGCAGCTGGCAGACGGCTGGGATCAGTATAATACCTCTCTGGAGAATTTTGAGGTACAGAAGGCGGAGGCACTTCGTAATGCCAATGCAGACCAGCTGGTGAATATGCAGACACTGTCACAGCTCATCTATGCACAGAATTTTGCCATGCCGGCAGGATATCTGGATGATGCGGAGGACAATTCCTGGCTGCTTAAGGTCGGAAGCAATTATGAAAGTGTGGATGAACTGTCCAATATCGTACTTACCAATATTGAAGATATCGGGGATGTACGGCTGTGCGATGTGGCTGACATCACGGTGATCGATAACGCCGATGACAGCTATGCCAGACTAAATGGTCAGAGTGCGGTGGTACTGTCTGTGTTCAAGAGTTCCACAGCGGGAACGAATGAGGTGAGTAAAAATATCGCTGCTGCAATTTCAGAGCTGGAAGAGCAGTATCCCGGACTGTCGGTACTGACATTGATGGATCAGGGCGATTACATAACTTTGATCATTAATGGCGTATTGCAGAGCATGATCGTAGGTGCGGTACTGGCGATCCTGATTCTGGCGCTGTTCTTAAAGGATGTAAAACCTACCATCGTTGTAGCTGTCAGCATTCCCTTGTCTGTTCTGACGGCATTGATATTAATGTATTTTACAGGCATTTCACTGAACATGATGTCGTTATCGGGTCTGGCACTCGGAATCGGCATGCTGGTGGATAACTCCATCGTCGTGATCGAGAATATCTATCGCCTGCGGTCTAAGGGAGTCGGCGCGGCGAGAGCAGCGGTACAGGGTACGAAACAGGTGGCAGGTGCGATTATTGCTTCCACCCTGACAACAGTCTGCGTATTCCTGCCGATGGTATTTACCGCAGGAACTGTCCGTGAACTGATGATGCCCATCAGTCTTACGATCATATTTACCCTGGCGGCATCGCTGCTGATCGCTATGACCGTAGTGCCGGCAGCAGGTTCGACCCTGCTTCGTAATACCAAAGAGAAGAAGCATCCGTTCTTTGACAAGGTGCAGGATATCTATGGAAAAATGCTGGCATTCTGCCTGAAAGTGAAGGTCGTGCCCCTTGCCATTGCCATCGGCCTGCTGGTATACAGTATCTGGGCGGTCATGCGGATGGGTATCGTCATGATCCCGGATATGACATCTAACCAGATTGAGATATCTGTGCAGATGCCGGAGGATACGGATAAGGAAGAATGCTACAAGAGGGCTGACCAGGTGCTGGATGCCATGACGACCATAGATGGCATCGGAGATGTAGGTGCCATGGCAGGTGGAGATACCACACTGGTGGCTTCTTCTTCCGGTATGTCAGACAGCACCTACGATCAGTTTACATTTTTGGTGCTGACAGAAAATGAGAATGCCGGAAAAGAAGAAGTAAACAGAATCTGCAGGGAGATTGAAGAACGCACAGCGGATATTGACTGTGAACTGACGATATCAACGGGAATGTCTGAGATGAGCACGATGATGGGTTCAGGATTATCTGTTAAGGTATATGGCGATGATCTGGATACCCTGACGAAGATCACGCAGGACATCTGCGATCTGGCTGCTACGATCCCGGGCTATGAAAATATTTCCAACGGGCAGGAAGAGCCGGATCAGGTCATCCGTCTGGTGCTGGATAAAGATGCCGCCATGCGCAAAGGTCTGACGGTTGCCCAGATTTTTTCCGAACTGAACGGAAAGCTGACGGAGAGTACCGATGCCGCTACTGTGACCATAGACGGCGAGGATATGAAGATCGTCGTAAAGGATGGAAGAGAACCGCTGACCCGTGAGAATCTCCTGGACTATAATTTTGAGATCCAGACAACGGATGATAACGGCAACACTGTCACAGAGGATCATCCGCTGTCTGAGTTCGCAACACTGGTGCTGGAGGATGGTGTGCAGAGCATCAACCGTGAGAACCAGAGCCGTTACATGACGGTGACAGCCACTGTGGCGGGGGGAAGCAATGCCACCCTTCTGTCCAGAGAATTGCAGCCATTGATCGATGCGTATGAATTGCCGGACGGTTATACCATTGACACTGCCGGAGAATCCGATACAGTCAATCAGATGGTGATCCAGATGAGTAAGGTATTGCTCTTAGGTCTTGCTCTGATCTATCTGGTCATGGTGGCACAGTTCCAGAGCCTGCTCAGTCCGTTTATTGTATTGTTCACGGTACCTCTTGCGTTCACGGGGGGGCTGATAGGATTACTGCTTATGAACGAGCCGCTGTCTGTTATGGGTATGATGGGCTTCGTGGTGCTGCTGGGTACGGTTGTCAACAACGGTATTGTGTTCGTGGATTATGCGAACCAGCTCCGTATGGGAGGACTGGAACGCAGAGAGGCACTGATCGCTACCGGTAAGACCAGAATGCGCCCGATCCTGATGACAGCACTTACCACGATCCTGGCAATGGCAAGCCTCCTGTTCGGAGATGACCTCTCCAGCCAGATGTCCAAGGGCATGGCGATCGTAGTGGCGGGAGGACTTGCCTATGCCACACTGATGACGCTGTTCATCATCCCTGTCATGTATGACATCCTCTTCAAGAGAAAGCCTCTGCAGGTGGATATCGGCAGTGAGAACCTGGATGACGTACCGGATGATGCGGCGGATTACCTGAAGCGGAAGGAGCAGAAGGAACTGGAGCAGCAGGAAGCGACACAGAAAGACGAGAAAAATCCTAAATAGTTATAAGTGTAGCAAAAAAAGCAAAAAAAGAAAAAATTTATGTTGACAAATATAGATTGCTTTGTTACAATGAATCACGGTGATTGCGTTAGCAGTCACGTGATGCTGCTGTGGCTCAGTCGGTAGAGCGTCGCATTGGTAGTGCGGAGGTCACGGGTCCGATTCCCGTCAGCAGCTTTGGATGAAAAGAGCGGAAACCTTGATTTAACAAGGCTTCCATAAAGACACCTTTGTTAATCGGAGAACCAACGGACATGTGATACTTATGCGTTGCCTGTTCGCTGGTTTTTTTGTTATAATTCGGCTGTATTGCCAATATAACGGAAATAAATATCAATTTGCTGTTCGGTGTTTTGCTTGAACCGCTCACGCCGCTCGTGAATGACTGTCTTCGAAACGAAGGTGTGCAGGATCTCGGGTGTAAGATCGGTTATGCGCGTATACTTTTTAGCGAGACCTATGAACTTATCCACATCGTTTGCCGCCTGCTGCAAATTTTGTATTTGCTTTTCCAACTCCGGTAGCTTGGCATCTATGCTCTTTTGCTCATCCGTATAGCCGCAGGACAGCATACGGAACTGCTCGTTGTTTATTCTGCCGAGGACATTGTCCTCATACAGTCGCTTGAACAATGCATTAAGCTCCGCCGTCCTTTTTGACAACCTTTCATATTCACGCTGCTTGGCGTTAAGCTCCCGTCGGTTTTCCGAGGAGCTTTTTTGTTGATAAATTCCGCAAATTGTCTTTCTCTTGTTCTTGCCGTGTAGGTAATACGGCGCAGCTCCTCGAGCAGTATCTCATCCAGTACCACCTCACGGATTCTGTGCGGCGTGCATTTATCTTTTGCATTATTGCGGTAATGAGAGCAGTTGAAGGAATAGCTTCTCGGATCGTCCGCACGCTTGTGATTAAAATACAATTTCGAGCCGCAGTCGGCACAGAACAGAAGACCGGAACGGTTATGTTATTTTGCCCTCTACTTTTCATGGCAAAAAAGTGGATAGGGTACAACCAAAATTTTTATTTCTACACTTGTCCAAAGGAAAAACTATACATGGCAATGCGCTGAAAATTTTATCCCCTCACTTTTCATGCCGAAAATCGGGTGCTCTAACACCTTAAAAATTGAGAATTTACAAAATGTTCAAAATCCCGAGGGCTATCCGCAAAAAGAAAACAGGCAAAGGACGGTGAGATCCTCTGCCTGTTGCAGTATATATTTTCGAAACAGAAACAGAATCGTGCGATCCCGTTTCCAATTATCTTACTTTGTTGCAGTTCTAACTCAGGTGTCGGCTCGTAGACTTCCATCATCAGCCGCGATGCAAATCGAAATCCGTTTGTGAACGCTTGTAGCTCATGCCGGTCGTAATTTCTGCATCCGTTTTTTTAATTTGCTCGAACAGAGCCTTTTGCTGTTCTGTGAGAGTGGCTCTGAGCTTTGTTTCAAGCCGCACAACGGTTACAAACGATCCGCCTTTGTCTGTGCCGTTTGCTATACTCTGCACTGTTTTTCCAAAGAATGAGCGCCTTAATGCAATCTTAATACAGCACACCGGATCATTACACCGTTTTTTTATATTTCATAATATACTCTTTGTAAACAAACAAAAATAGGAGAAGTATATATGCCTGAAATTACACATAGAAAAAAGCGACTGTCATCCTTTAAGCTGATCGTTTTGGGCTTTGCCGTGGTTATTCTGCTCGGAGCACTGATATTGATGCTGCCGTTTTCATCGACTGCCGGAGTTATTACGCCGTTTCACGAGGCGCTGTTCACATCGACCTCGGCCGTTTGCGTTACGGGGCTGGTCGTGCAGGATACGGGCAGTTATTGGTCCACTTTCGGGCAGACGGTAATACTGCTGATGATCCAGATAGGCGGGCTCGGTGTTGTGACAGTTGCGGCATTTTTCGCTATGCTGTCCGGCAGAAAAATATCGCTGATGCAGCGCAGTACCATGCAGGACGCCATCTCTGCCCCGAAGGTCGGCGGGATCGTCCGCCTGACCCGCTTTATTGTACGGGGAACTTTTTTGATCGAGCTTATCGGAATGATCGTCATGCTGCCGACATTTTGCGGAAACTTCGGTATCAAGGGAATTTGGATGGCGGCATTTCATTCGATTTCCGCCTTTTGCAACGCTGGATTTGACATACTCGGCACCGCAGAAAACAAATACCCGTCTCTTACGGGATACATCGGAGAGCCTACAATAAACATTGCAATTATGCTTTTAATTATTGTGGGCGGTATTGGATTTTTGACCTGGGACGATATTTACACAAACAAGTGGCATTTCAAAAAATACCGTATGCAAAGTAAGGTCATATTGGTAACAACGGCAATCCTCATTATCGCTCCCGCAGTGTTCTTTTTCTTCTGTGATTTTACGGGGCTGCCGCTCGCCGAAAGGATTCTTGCGTCGCTTTTTCAGTCTGTAACACCGAGAACCGCCGGTTTCAATACCGCTGATCTTCCCGCTATGACCGGTTCGTCTAAGGCAATTATGATTCTGCTGATGCTTGTCGGCGGATCGCCCGGCTCCACGGCAGGCGGTATGAAAACGACCACGCTTGCTGTTCTGATTCTGAGTGCATTCTCCGTCTGTCGCAAAAAGGACGATGCCGAAGTCTGCGGCAGGCGCATTGACGGTTCGGCAGTGAAAAATGCCGCAGCCGTTGCCGTAATGTATTTCCTGCTGTTTTTTGTCGGCGGCATTGTTATCAGCACGGCAGAAGGTCTGCCGCTTAGTACCTGCCTTTACGAAACGGCGTCCGCTGTCGGAACGGTCGGGCTTACCCTTGGGATCACACCGCAGCTCGGTGTTCTTTCTCAGCTTATTTTGATCGTCTTGATGTATCTCGGCAGAGTCGGCGGACTTACCCTGATTTACGCGGCGATTTCCAACAAAAATCAGAGCGGAGCAAAGCTGCCGCTCGAAAAAATCACAGTCGGATAAAGGAGTTACTATATTATGAAAAACATATTGTTAATAGGTCTCGGCAGATTCGGTAGGCATATTGCTTTGCAGCTGAATAAGCTCGGACACGAGGTAATGGCGGTAGACAGCAACGAAGAAAGAGTCAATGAGATTCTGCCGATCGTCACCAACGCGCAGATCGGCGACAGTACAAACACGGAGTTTTTAAAGTCGCTCGGCATCGGAAACTTTGATGTGTGCATCGTCACCATCGGCGGAAATTTTCAAAACTCGCTGGAAACTACTTCTTTGCTGAAAGAACTCGGAGCAAAATTAGTTGTGTCCCGCGCCGAGCGTGATGTGCAGGAAAAATTTCTTCTGCGCAACGGAGCGGACGAGGTCGTTTACCCGGAAAAACAGGTAGCAAATTGGGCTGCTATTCGGTACACCTCCGATCATATTCGGGATTACATTGAGGTTGATGATGCTCATGCCATTTTTGAAGTAGAGGTGCCGGAGGAATGGATCGGCAAAACCGTCGGAGAACTGGATATCCGCAGAAAATACAGCATCAATATTATGGCAACCAAGGAGAACGGAAAAATCAATATGGCAGTTTCACCGGAAACCGTTCTTACGGACAAGATCACTCTTTTGGTTCTCGGTGCTTACAAAGAACTGCAAAAGTGTTTTCGCATTTAACAGAGGTGAATGAGGATGACTGAGCTATTGCTGATTGTCAGCCTGCTTGGCATATTTGCTTTCGGATTTTATCTTATGAGCAGGCTGGATCGATTTCTTGAAGAAAACAGAAAGGCACTGTTAAAGGAAAACGAATCCTGCGAGCCTTCCGAAGTCTCGCTGCCGCATGGACTGTCCGACAGTGAAATATTAAGCGAGATCCACCGTTTCCGGGAAAGGCACGGAACAGTCGATATTATCCTTTCCGACGGGAAAGAAGATGAGTATTAGCTTGCGGTAGATTATTTCACGATTTTGATGTATAATAAAACAAAAGGACGGTGAAGCGGATGAGAACACAAACCTTGCAGTCAAAAAAAGGTGCAGACGAGCATATCCTTGTCTGCCTATCCTCTTCGCCGTCCAATGCAAGGATCATACACACCGCCGCAAAGATGGCTAAGGTCCTTCATGCAAGATTTACCGCCATCTATGTGCAGACGGATACGGTCATAAATGATGAGGATCAGTCCCGACTTTCGCAGAACATACAGCTCGCGCAAAGGCTCGGCGCCGAGATCGTTATGACGCACGGCGAGGATGTACCGCTGCAGATCTCGGAATATGTCCGACTTTCCGATGTCACAAAAATCGTGATCGGGCAAAGCAGTGCCAGACGCAGAGGGCTGTTCGGAAGACCGACTCTCACCGAAAAGCTGATCGCCTCCGCCCCTGATGTTGACATTCATATTATTCCCGATGCGCTGAACTATACAAAGCCGCACAGACGCCGTTTGTTTCTTGGTGCAGAGATACCGTCGCTGCGGGATATTGCCATAACCGTCCTGGCGCTTGCCGTATGCACGGCGATCGGGTTTCTGTTCGATCATCTCGGCTTTCCCGATACCAATATCGTTACGGTATACATCCTCGGTGTGCTGATGATTTCCGTTTTGACCAAAGGATACCTTTGCAGTATGGCAGGCTCACTTCTAAGTGTTGTATTGTTCGGTTTTTTCCTTACCGAACCCAGGTTGTCTTTTCAGACCTATGCCGTAGGCTATCCCGTTACCTTTGCAGTCATGCTGGCGTCTTCCGTTCTCACCGGCACGCTTGCCTCGAAGCTGAAAGATCATGCAAGGCTCTCGGCTCGCTCCGCGTTCCGTGTGCAGGTGATGTTCGACACTGACCGTATGCTGCAAAAAGCAAAAAGCAACGATGATGTTTTAAGCGTGACCTGTATGCAGCTCTCGCGGCTGCTTGACCGAAGCATTGTTGCCTATACGAAAGGCGAAAACGGAATGTTGTCCGGGCGGCTGTATGCCAAAAAAAAGGATACACACGCTGAAAAGCTGCTAAGCGATGCAGAGCGGCAGACCGCAGAATGGGTGCTTCAAAACGGTCGCCGTGCAGGAGCAGCGACAGCACAGTTTGGAAAATCCGAATGTCTTTATCTTGCGATCCGTGCAGGCGGCAGAGTATACGGTGTAATCGGGATACCGATGAAACCCGAAAAGCCCGATTCATTTGAGAGCAGCATCGTACTGTCGGTTGTGAACGAATGTGCGCTGGCAATGGATAATGCTCACAACGCCGCCGAAAAGGAACGGGCGGCAGATCTTGCAAAAAGCGAGCAGCTGCGCGCCGACCTTTTGCGGTCGATCTCACACGATCTGCGCACGCCGCTTTGCTCCGTTTCGGGTAATGCGGACACGCTTTTGCATAACGGAAACTGCCTGGACGAAGCAACCAAGCAGCAGATCTATAAAGATATTTATGACGATTCCGAATGGCTGATCGGCGTGGTGGAAAATCTGCTGTATGTTACACGGCTGAATGACGGACGCCTGAAGCTGGAGCTTACCGACCAGCTTGTAGACGAAGTGGTCAACGAAGCCGTTTCGCATTTGAAGAAAAAATCCGTCGGACACAAGGTGACGGTAAGGTGCGACGATCTGATCCTTGCCCGTATGGACGCACAGCTTATCGTGCAGGTCATTGTCAACCTTATTGATAATGCTTTGAAATATACCGAACAAGGCTCCGAGATCTGCGTAAGTGCCGAAAAACAGGGCGGGGATGCCGTGATCCGAGTCACCGATAACGGAAACGGAATTGCAGACGATATGAAACCGCATATTTTTGAGATGTTTTACACCGGAAAAAATACCGTGGCAGACAGCCGCAGAAGCTTCGGGATCGGGCTTACCCTGTGTAAATCTATCGTAGAGCTGCACGGCGGAACACTGACGCTTACGGATAACGTACCGCACGGCTGCATATTTACCTTTAATTTACCGCTCAGCGAGGTGACTCTGAATGAATAAACCCCTTGTACTCGTCGTGGAGGACGACCGCCCCGTCCGCAATCTGATCGTAACAACGCTAAAGGCTCACGATTACCGCTACCTGACCGCGGAGAACGGACACAGCGCTATTATAGAAGCAACCTCCCATAACCCGGATATCGTTCTGCTGGATCTGGGGCTGCCGGATATCGACGGCACACAGGTGATCGAAAGCATCCGCTCATGGTCAAATATGCCCATTATTGTGATCAGTGCGCGCAGCGAGGATAAAGACAAAATCACGGCGCTGGATGCCGGGGCGGACGACTATCTGACAAAGCCCTTTTCCGTAGAGGAGCTTTTGGCACGCCTTCGGGTCACGCAAAGACGGCTGCTGCTTCAGGCAAGCGGCGACGCCGACTCACCCGTTTTCCAAAATGGCAAGCTTAAAATTGATTATGCCGCCGGCTGCGCTTATCTAAATGGGGAGGAATTGCACCTGACCCCGATTGAATACAAGCTTTTGTGTCTGCTCTCTCATAATGTCGGAAAGGTGCTGACGCACACCTATATCACGCAGCAGATTTGGGGCAGCAGCTGGGAAAACGATATTGCTTCTCTGCGGGTGTTTATGGCGACCCTGCGCAAAAAGCTGGAGCCGCAAAAGGACAGTCCGCAATACATTCAGACGCATATCGGCGTCGGTTACCGTATGCTGCGGGTAGACTGAGAAAAGCGAGGAAACATGGAAACCAAATTACAAATCCTTCGCTCTGCTTTTTCCCTTACGGCGTTTACATAGAAGAAATCGACCAATGGCGGCAGGCAACTTTTTTATACGAATCTGCATTGAATTTAGCTTTACTCACCGCTATGCTAATATGCTACCCGCATTTCAGGCGAAAAGGCTATCTTCTTCCGTTTTATATGATCGGGTACGGAACGATACGGCTTTTTGTGGAGGGGCTGCGCTCTGACAGCCTTTATCTCCTTCCGGGTATCCGTGTATCACAGGTGATGTCCGGCTGCCTGATTATTCTCGGTATCGCTATACTTTTTATTATCCGTAAAAGACAGGCGGTGCGGCAATGAGAAAAGAGTGGACTTTGTACTCGGCGTTGTTCTTCCGTCTTTCGTTATTATACTTTTAATTGCGGCGGTACTCAAAAACCTGATGAAATATGCCGGCGTCAACGCTTTTCTCTCCGGCGTCCGCCCCTGCGTTATCGCAATGATTCTCGCTACGGCAATCGGTATGGCCATGTCAACATTGCTTGGTTTTACGGATATTTATTCGGCGCTTGCTCCGGATCCTAAATCCATTTTGGCCTTTGCCATTCTGTGGCTGACACATTTAGAATATAAAAAAATCAAAAAAACTGCACCGTCGCCGATTATAATGATACTCTTTTCTGCCGCACTCGGCATGTTGCTTTGGGGAGTATAAAACACAGCCTGTGCCAATTTGCCGTCCGCAACCTTAATCAAAGATCAAAATTTTTTCTAATCATTTTCCTGTTAGCTATAAAAAAGCACAACGCCACAGAGATTTAAAACTCTGTGGCGTTGTGCTGCTCTCAATCGGTCACTTTTTGAAAGTGTCCTTATGTGAGCCTGCCTTTTACAGGATTTCCGCTTTTTTGTTGGCAGCAGGTAGGGAACGTGGTACAATAAAACAAATAATCGGATATAGGGAGAATTATGAAAAAAACAATAACAGCAGTAGTATTTGACATGGACGGTGTGTTATTTGACACTGAGAGAATCTACATGGAGTGCTGGAGAGAAGCGGCAGAGCCTACGGGACTTAAAAATGTGGATGAAATCTCCAAAGCCTGCATCGGCAGAACCTTACAGGGCACGAAGGAAGTATTCGAGGCAGCAAAGGCAGAGCAGGGCATTGATATCTCCTTTGAAGAATTGCATGAGGACTGCAGTCGTAGATTTAAGGAAAAGGAAGAACGGGATGGCCTTCCGGAAAAGCCTGGCGTACATGAGATCCTGGAGTATTTAAAAAAGCAGGGTATTCCCGTAGCACTTGCTTCTTCCACGCGAAAAGCTGCAGTGATGGAGCATCTGGACAGAGCGGGTATCACATCTTATTTTCAGGAAATTATCTGCGGCGACATGGTGGAACACGGCAAGCCTGCACCGGATATTTATCTGAAGGCATGTGAGGAACTGGGCATTGCACCCGGACAGGCACTGGCAGTGGAGGATTCCTTCAACGGTATCCGATCCGCCTATGCGGCAGGCTTATATACGGTGATGGTGCCGGATCAGCTGCCGCCCACAGAAGAGATTCTTGCGCTGGTAGACAAAAAGTGTGACAGCCTGACCGAGCTTCAGGCACAGCTGACGGAGCTTCTGGCGGTATGTGGAGACTGAGGATCATTCTACTGCGGCATGGAACCACAGTACCTTACAGCAGTCACAGGAGGGATCCCGCCTGATCACATGATCCGTGTGAGCCGGTACCATAAAGGCGGTACCGGGCAGCAGAGGGATTTCTTCGCCACCGACGAGAGCATATCCTTTTCCGTCCAATACGAAGAAGCCTTCCTGATCGTCATGCTTTTGCGGCATGTGATATTCTGTGCTGCGATAGAGGGATACGCCCATGCGACACCCTTTTACACACCCCTGGTCTTCATCTAACAGAGTGTGTCCGGTGCGTTCGGGCATTTGGGCTATAATGGAATCTAAAGTAGTATAAGGAATCATTTGTATACCTTTCTATGGATGTGATGTAACGATTCAGTTACCATATTTTTAATAACAGTGTAGCAGACTGAGAGAGGAAAAACAATAGACTGCCTGTTCGGGCAGAGTAAAGGAATATAAAAATGGAAGAAAAAGAGACAATACCCCCCGTTGAGATCACATGGGAAGAACTACAGTCCCGCGACCTTGACCGATACATCCTGGTGGATACCAGAGGGGATGAAGCAGTAAACTATGGAATGATCCCCGGAGCCATTGCAATCCCCGAATGTGAACTGGTGGACAAGCTGGCTGCGGCAGCAAGGGATAAAAAAGTGATCCTATATTGCAGCCGTGGACAGAACAGTAAAGTGTCTGCAGAATATTTCCGGGAACGGGGAATGGACGTCTACAGTTTACAGGGCGGCTATACCGGGTGGCTTCTGAACCTGATGCAGAAGGAACAGCCCGGAGAAAAAGAAAACGAGCGGGCACGGGAGATTGAAAAAAGCATCCGCAAAAAATTCCATAAAGTCCTGTTTTCCCGATTTGCCAAAGCTATCAATGAGTACGACATGATCCGGGAGAACGACAAGATTGCCGTATGTATCTCCGGCGGTAAGGATTCCATGCTGATGGCAAAGCTGTTCCAGGAGCTGAAGCGTCACAACAAGTTCCCCTTTGAACTGGTATTTTTAGTGATGGATCCCGGTTACAGTGAGGCGAACCGTAAGATCATCGAGAACAATGCGAAGCTGATGGACATTCCCATCACGATTTTTGAATCCGAGATATTTGACGCAGTGTATGATATCGAGGATTCGCCCTGCTATCTGTGTGCGCGAATGCGCAGGGGCTATCTGTATAGTCATGCAAAGGAGCTGGGGTGCAATAAGATCGCTCTGGGACACCATTACGATGATGTGATTGAGACGATCCTCATGGGGATGCTGTACGGTGGACAGGTGCAGACCATGATGCCGAAGCTGCACAGCACGAATTTCGAGGGCATGGAGCTGATCCGCCCCATGTATCTGATCCGCGAGGACGACATCAAACACTGGAGAGATTACAACGATCTGCATTTTATCCAGTGTGCATGCCGTTTTACCGATACCTGTACCACCTGCCGTACCGATGGCAGCAGTCCCTCCAAACGTATGGAGATCAAGAACCTGATCGCTTCCCTGAAGCAGACCAATCCCTTTATCGAAGGGAATATTTTCAAGAGCGTGGAGAATGTCAATCTGCGCACGATCATCGCCTATAAAGAGGACGGCGTGAAACATCATTTTCTGGAGCATTATGACGAGTGGAAATAGGGCACCTGCACTTGACGGAAAGAGTTTTTTTATTCTATAATAAAATGTAAACCGTAAATTGTGGAAGGCTTTATGTGCCCTTACAACAGGAGAAGCTATGATCAAGAGTATGACGGGATTTGGCAGATGTGAGACTGCCGAGAATAACAGAAAGTTTACCGTAGAGATGAAGTCTGTGAATCATCGCTACCTTGATGTGAACATCAAAATGCCGAAGAAGCTGAATTTCTTCGAGTCTGCGATCCGCAGTGAATTGAAGAATTACATTTCCAGAGGTAAAGTGGATCTGTTCATTACTTATGAAGATTTTTCCGAGAATACGTCCAGCGTCCGTTACAACAAGGAGCTGGCAGCGGAGTATCTGGGATACCTGAAGCAGATGGCCAGCGATTTTGATCTGGACTGTGATATCAGGGTGTCCACCCTGTCCAAGTATCCGGATGTCTTCGTGATGGAAGAGCAGGATATCGACGAGGAAGAGCTGTGGAAGGAACTGCAGAGAGCCTTAAAGGGTGCCTGCGAGATGTTTGTGCAGACCCGGATCACCGAAGGGGAACATCTTCGGGATGATCTGATCGCGAAACTGGACGGCATGCTGAAGCTGGTAGATTTCATTACAGAGCGTTCTCCCCAGATCATCACGGAGTACCGTCAGAGACTCGAAGACCGGGTGAAGGAACTGCTTTGTGATACCACGGTGGACGAAGGAAGACTTCTCACGGAAGTGACGATCTTTGCGGATAAGGTGTGCGTGGATGAAGAACTGGTGAGACTGCGCAGCCACATTGAGACCACGAAGAATACACTGGTAGCCGGTGGCAGCATCGGAAGGAAATTAGACTTTCTGGCGCAGGAGATGAATCGCGAAGCCAATACGATTCTGTCTAAGTCTAATGATCTGGAGATCTCCAATTGTGCCATTGAGTTAAAGACCGAGATCGAAAAAGTCAGAGAGCAGATACAGAATATTGAATAATGGGCTGCGAAGCAGTGAAGAGCACGATATCGTGCGGTTATGCGAATGGGAACTGCATGGCCACGAAAGGCGATACAATGAACCGACTGATCCATGTGGGATTTGGAAATATTGTGAATACAGATAAGATCATCGCTATAGTAAGTCCGGAATCCGCACCTATCAAACGTCTGGTTCAGAAGGCAAAAGAATCCGGGACTGCAATCGATGCCACACAGGGACGCAGGACGAAATCCGTACTGGTCATGGAGAACAGTCAGATCGTGCTGTCTGCACTTTTACCCGAGACGATTGCGGGAAGAGCACAGGTGCTGTGGCCGGACGAAGAAAAAGAGGACAGTGAAGAAGATGCAGAATAAGGGAATATTGATGGTGATCTCCGGATTCTCCGGAGCCGGCAAAGGAACACTGGTGAAAAAGCTGTTATCGGAATATGACAATTATGCATTGTCTATCTCCATGACTACCAGAGGACCGCGTGAAGGAGAACAGGACGGAAGAGAATATTTCTTCCGCACCAGAGAACAATTTGAAGAAAATATTGCAAAAAACGGATTTATCGAGTATGCTCAGTATTGCGGCAATTATTACGGAACGCCGAAAGCATATGTGGAAGAGCAGATGCAGGCAGGCAAGGATGTGATCTTAGAGATCGAGATTCAGGGAGCCATGAAGATCAAGGAACAGTTCCCGGAGAGCCTGTTACTGTTCGTTACTCCTCCCAGTGCAGAAGAGCTGCAGAAGAGACTGGTGGGCAGAGGAACCGAGACAGCCGATGTGATCGCACAGAGACTGGCGCGGGCTTATGAAGAATCAGAAGGCATGGACGCCTATGATTATATAGTAGTGAACGACGATCTGGACGAGTGTGCTGCAGCGGTACAGAAGTATGTGGAAGCAGCGAAAAATGTACCGTCCCGTCGTGTAGAATTTATCACAGAGATCAGAGAGGAACTGAAAGGTTTCGCGAAAGGAGCAAAATAAAATGTTACATCCCTCTTATACCGACTTAATGAAAGTAGTAAACAGCGAGGTAGAACCCGGTGAAGCACCAGTAGTCAACAGCCGGTATTCTATCGTTATGGCAACTGCCAAGAGAGCAAGACAGATCATCGCAGGCGACGAGCCTCTGGTAACCGCCAAGGTGGATAAGCCCCTGTCTATCGCAGTAGAAGAGCTGAATCAGGGTAAGATCAAGATCCTTGGTGATGATGAGGAAGCATAAGACGCATGAAGATATTGTTTGTATCCCTGGGCTGTGACAAGAACCTTGTCGATTCTGAGAAGATGCTTGGCATGCTCCAGGAAAAGGGTTATACCTTCACGGATGATGAAGCAGAGGCAGATGTTGTAGTGGTAAACACCTGCTGCTTTATCGGTGATGCCAAGGAAGAGAGCATCAATACATTATTGCAGATGGGTGAGCTGAAGGACAGCGGACAGGTCAAAGCACTGATCGCTGCCGGGTGTCTCGCCCAGCGCTACCGCGAGGAGATCCAGAAGGAGATCCCACAGGTGGACGCCATTATCGGAACCACTGCTATTGATGAGATCGTAGCTGCCCTGGAGGAGATCCTGGCAGGACAGAAACAGAATCATTATGAAGATATCAATGCCGCCCCTGTGACAGAGACCAATCGTGTTGTCACTACAGGCGGACATTTTGCGTATCTGAAAATTGCAGAAGGCTGTGACAAACACTGCACCTACTGTATTATTCCGAAGGTCAGGGGCAATTACCGCAGCGTTCCCAAGGAGAGTCTGTTAAAAGAAGCCAGAGAACTTGCGGATAAAGGTGTCCGGGAGCTGATTCTGGTAGCACAGGAGACCACGCTGTACGGCGTGGATCTGTATGGGAAAAAGGAACTGCCCGGACTCTTACATGAGCTGGCACAGATCCCCGGTATCTACTGGATCCGTATTTTATACTGTTATCCGGAGGAGATCACAGATGAGTTGATCGATGCTATTGCAGAAGAACCCAAGGTCTGCAACTATCTGGATATTCCCATTCAGCATGCTTCCGACAATGTGTTGAAGCGCATGGGCAGACGTACCGACCAGGCAGAGCTTCGTGCCATCATTGGGAAACTCAGAGAGAAGATTCCCGATATCTGCTTGAGAACCACACTGATCAGCGGATTCCCCGGAGAGACCCAGGAGGATTTCGAGGAACTGTATCGTTTTGTCAATGAGATGGAATTCGACCGTCTGGGTGTATTCCCGTATTCTCAGGAGGAAGATACTCCCGCTGCCACCATGGAAGACCAGGTGCCGCAGGAAGTCAAGGAATTCCGCAGGGATGAACTAATGGAATTACAGCAGGCAATCGCCTTTGACAAGGCAGAGGATATGGTAGGACACATCCTGACTGTAATGATCGAGGGCAAGGTTGCGGACGAAGAGACTTATGTTGCAAGAACATACAGAGATGCCCCCAATGTGGACGGATATCTGTTCGTGAATACTTCAGCGAATCTGATGACCGGAGATTTTGTCAAGGTTCTGGTCACCGGTTCCAATGAATATGATCTGATAGGAGAAATATACCATGAGTAAAATGAATCTGCCCAACAAGCTGACTATTTTTCGCGTGATCCTGATCGTACCGTTTATTATCCTGTTACTGGGAGGTCATGCCGGATGGTTCGGCGAGAACACTTTCGTGACGGATATGATCGCACTGGCCATCTTCATCATTGCCAGCCTCACTGATCTGATCGACGGTAAGATTGCAAGAAAATATAATCTGATCACCGACTTCGGTAAGTTCATGGATCCCCTGGCGGATAAGCTGTTAGTATGTTCCGCCATGATCGCACTGATCGAGATGAACCGTATCCCTTCCTGGGTGGTCATCATTATCATCGCCAGAGAGTTCATCATCAGCGGCTTCCGCCTGATCGCCTCCGACAATGGCGTAGTCATTGCCGCAAGCTACTGGGGCAAGTTCAAGACCACCTTCCAGATGGTCATGATCTGCCTGATGATCGCCAACTTCCCGCAGTTACAGATCCTTACGGATATCATTATGTGGATCGCACTGATCCTCACTGTGGTGTCATTGATCGATTACCTCGTGAAGAATAAGGATGTCATGAAGAACACAAAATAAATGTGGAGCGCCCTTTGCGACACATTTATGAATTGGGTGCATGGCTCGTAACGTAGGGCTGCCGTCGGCCGCTCGGGGAGTTCTGTTTGTATTAAAAACGCCATTTTTTGCTAAAAAAATACAAAAACATGAGATTTTGCCATGTAAAAAGCTGTTATTTTCGCTGAGCGTGCAAAATGAAGAAATTCCGTACAAAAATTCCTGATTTAGGAACTTTTTTGTACGGAATTTATTGTTTTTAGGGTTTTTACACCAAACTGGAGAGCTACGAAAGCATAGCCACTCTAGAGAACGAGAAAGACTGGGTGTGGGCACTTGCACACCAATCCCGGTCTTATTTGTTACGCGGGGCGTAATCAACAAATTTAATTAATTAAGCCCCGGCAGTTTATATGTTACGCGGGGCTTAATCAACAAATTCAGTCAATTAAGCCCCGACAGTCTATGTTGCGCGGGGCTTAATCAACAAATTTAGTCAATTAAGCCCCGGTAGTTTATTCATAGTGTGGGTATCAGCAATGAAACAAGCTTCCCATACCCACAAACTTATTCACGCCGAGGCGGAAGAAGGGCACAGGCAGGCGTTCGTCCGGTCTACGGCAACCCTACGTTACGAGCCATGCACCCAATTCATAAATGTGTCGCAAAGGGCGCTCCACATTTATTTCATTGACGGCTGTCGAGTGTGTCCGTTGGACGCACAGTATAAAAATAGAACGAAACAACCTCTTGTGTGAGCAAGCTCCCACCGAGGTATTCCGTTCTATTTTTGCATGGCTCGTAACTCTCAATCTACCTAATCATTTAAAGCCATCTGTTTTAACTTCGAGAACAGATTCTGCACCGGTTTCACGGACAGGATCAGTAATGTTACTGCCGCTTCAGCGAAGATATAGATTGCATTGTAGGCGAGGGAGTAGGGCAGGGGATCCCAGCCTTCCCAGGCATACGCCCCGAAGAAGATCCATCCTGAGATCACGGCGAACACATATCTGCCCAGCACAGCGGTGATATATCCTTTCAGCAGTCCGAACTTCGCATTGGAGAAGAGCCCGGACAATCCCAGAGCACCGAAAGCCAAAATGTAATCAACGATCAACTGCATGGGATACAATACATAAGGATCGATGAGAAGCTGTAACACACCGTAAGCTACGCCGGTGGCAATACCTGCACCCAGACCGAACCAGTAACCGGGCAGGCAGATCACCAGCATGGACAGAAGCGTAATGGAACCGCCGGTAGGAAAATGGAACAGCTTGATGTTAGACAGCACGGTTCCAAGAGCGATTGCCATAGCGCAAAAAGCCAGCTGCTTTACGGTCAGCTTACCGTGAGCCATTTTCTGATCACCGTCGTCAGCCCCGGTCTTATTTCTCTGCTTACGGGCAAATACAACAGCCACGGTCAACAGAGCGATCAGGACAACCACTAACAGGACATTGCCCAGAGCAGTGGGGACATAAGTAGTCTCGCCCCAGTCATTCACAACAACATTGTACAACATAAAAAAATCCTCCTTCGTATGCGCGAGGAGGGACAACATCGTATCCATGCAAAAATTACAGTCTTGAACGGCACTCTTATAATGTACGGTTCTCATACACTGTTATCAGCAGTGTATATGTAGACGATAACTGCATGAAATCTATGCTTCCTTACGCCGGTATTATCCGGTTCAAGTAGTGAGGGTTAGAAGTGATGGCATAGTTTTGCAGCACTTCAATCTCAGCGATGCGCTCCCCTAGCGGAATATAATATTTACTTCCTTACTATATTGCTTTATCGTGACAGTGTCAAGCTTAGAGAAAAGTTTTTAATACTTGCAGCACGCCGTTTTCCCAATAAGGCGCGCAGGTTCCCTTTGCGGCAGAGATTACTTCCTCTCTTGCATTGGATACCGCATAGCTGGTTCCGGCGCTCTCAAGCATTTCTATATCATTCAGATTGTCTCCGAAAGTGCAGGTCTCATCCGGGGCAATGCCAAGATATTCCTGAAGAAAGCGAATAGCGGTTCCTTTGTTGACACCTAACGGGTTACAGTCCATCCATTCTTTGCCGGAGGAAGCGATTTTAGCCTTGGTCTGCCAGGTGGGAGTGAAAAGAGGGGCGCACATTTCTTCACATGCCGAAGGGTGATATACAGTGAATTTGATCACGTTGTCCACAGGTGTTTTTAACAGATCCGGAACTTCGCGGATATCATATCCGTAGGAGTCTGTGAGCCATCGGAACATGCGGCTTCCGGCATCTTCCGCCAGACAATAGTCCGGGGTGGCAATAAAACAATCACAGTCCGGCAGGTTGTTTCGGACTGTTTCGCACATCCCATGCCAGACATCTTCGGGCAGAGTGTGGACTTTTAAAATTTTGTGCGGGGTACGGACTACCGTGCCGCCGTCCGTGATATAGAGAAGCTTATCCCGGATGGGAGCAAAAAGCTTCCGTTCACTGATAAATTGTCTGCCGGAACAGGCAACGAAAATGATTCCTTTTTCGGTGAGTTTATCAATCACAGTCATATATTCGGGATCCAGCATCAGCGTACCGTCTTTTAGCAGCGTACCGTCAATGTCGGTTGCAATCAATTTGATCATAGCTCCTCCTGTTAATGGAAAGTATGCTATGATTATAGCCTATCTGTAAGCGGATTGGCAATGACATCCGCAAGATTGACATCCTCAAGATAGATAAAACAGTTGGAAAAACGGAAAAAATATAGTATCGTAGATTGTAAAGATAAAGAAGCGGTAAAAAGGCGGTAAGAAACAGATAAGGGATAGACAAGAAGCCGATAATAAAGTGATAAGAAATTAATAATAAAGTGATAAGAAGTCTAAGGAAACAGTAGAAAGCTAAGCAAACAGTAAGAAACCTAAAGAAGCAACAGGAACCGGACATAGAAGGGTTAACGATAAGAATGAAGAAATTAATTATAGGAATTCTGGCACATGTGGATGCCGGCAAGACGACACTGGCGGAAGGCCTTTTATATACCTGCGGAACGATCCGCAAGGCAGGAAGAGTGGATCACGGAGATGCTTTTCTGGACAATGGGGACATGGAGAGGAAGAGAGGCATCACAATCTTCTCCAAACAGGCGAGAATCCGGTGGAAAGATGTGGATATCACTCTGTTAGATACCCCGGGGCATGTGGATTTTTCCGCTGAAATGGAGAGGACACTTCAGGTGCTGGATGCAGCGATCCTTGTGATCGACGGCAGCGACGGCGTGCAGGGGGATGTATACACACTGTGGAGATTATTGAAAAGATATGAGGTCCCGGTATTTTTATTTGTAAATAAAATGGATCAGCCGGGCACCGAGCGGGACAAAATATTGACCGAACTGCAAAGTAAGCTGGATGGCAATATTGTAACCGTTGAAAATATCATGGCGCAGGAGAAATACGGAGAAAACCGTGAGCAGGAACTGGAACATGCCGCTATGTGCAGCGAAGCACTGATGGAGGAATATCTGGAGACCGGAGACTTGCAGCCGGAGAGCATGGCACTCACCGTGGCGCAGCGGAAGCTGTTTCCCTGCTTTTTTGGATCGGCGTTGAGGCAGGAAGGCATAGAAAAGCTGTTGGACGGGCTGAATTTCTATCTGCCGGAACCGGAATATTCACAGGAGTTTGGAGCCAGAGTCTATAAAATCGGCAGAGATACGGCGGGGAACCGTCTGACGTATCTGAAAGTCACCGGAGGGACGCTTCGGGTCAAAATGATGATCGGTAATGAGAAAAGCAGTGCCGGGGAAGAAATCTGGGAGGAAAAGGCAGACCAGCTGCGCCTGTACAACGGAGGAAGCTATGAGACCGCAGACAGCGTGCCGGCGGGAGAAGTCTGCGCGATCACGGGACTCACGAAGACATTTGCAGGACAGGGACTGGGCTATGAGAGCGAGAATCTGGCACCGGTGTTGGAACCGGTATTGACATACAGACTGAGTTTCCCCCCGGATGTGGATCCGGTGACAGCGCTCGGAAAGCTCAGACAGCTGGAAGAAGAGGAGCCGCAGTTACATGTATTATGGCAGGAGGAAAAGCGGGAGATCCATATGCAGGTCATGGGGCAGGTGCAGATGGAGATCCTGAAAAATATCCTGTGGGAGCGCTTCGGACTGGAAGCGGAATTCGATGCGGGAAGCATTGTCTATAAGGAGACACTGGCGGAACCGGTGGAAGGCATCGGACATTTTGAACCCCTGCGACATTATGCGGAAGTACACCTGCTGCTAGAACCCGGTGAACGGGGCAGCGGACTGCAGTTCGCATCTGCATGCAGTGAGGATATGCTGGATCGGAACTGGCAGAGACTGATCCTGACTCATTTGGAGGAAAAAAGGCATGTGGGAGTGCTCACCGGATCGGAGATCACAGATCTTCGGATACTGTTGATTGCCGGCAAGGCACATACTAAGCATACGGAAGGCGGGGATTTCCGGCAGGCAACTTATCGTGCCATCCGCCAGGGACTGCGCAGTGGAAAAAGTATTCTGCTTGAGCCGTGGTTTTCCTATCGGCTGGAAGTACCGACAGAGAATCTCGGCAGAGCAATGTCAGATATCACCAGGATGAACGGACGATTCGATCCGCCGGTGACTGAAGGAAACAACAGCGTACTGACGGGCAGTGTGCCGGTGGCAACCATGCGGGATTACGCCAGAGAAGTAGCTTCCTATACCAAAGGACACGGCAGACTGTCCTGCAGCCTGCAGGGGTACGAGCCCTGTCATAATGCGGAAGAGGTGATGGCACAGACGGATTACGATCCGGAGGCGGATACTGCCAATCCTACCGGTTCCGTATTCTGCGCGCACGGAGCCGGTTTCCAGGTGCCCTGGGATCAGGTGCCGGAATACGCCCATGTGGAGAGCGGCTGGGTACCGGATTCGGAGGAGAATGCAGAGTCTGGTGATGACGCTTTACAGGGAATGCCGGCAGTGAACAGACGGCAGGGAGCTGTACGTCAGACGGGCGGCGGCACAGAGCGTGTCATATCTCAGGAGGAGATCGAAGAGATCTTCCGTCGGACCTATGGAAAAAGGGAAGAGGATTCCCACAGATTCCGAAGATATCATACTTCTTCCGGCAGCCTCAGCAACTATACGAGCAGTCAGACGGACAGCGTGCGGACACCGAAGACCAAAGCAGGCCCTCAGGAAAAACCGGAAGAATATCTGCTGGTGGACGGCTATAATATTATTTTTGCATGGCCGGAGCTACGGGAACTGTCTAAGATCAACCTGGACAGCGCCAGGGATAAGCTGATGGATATCCTGTGCAATTATCAGGGCTATCAGGGATGCCGGCTGATCTTAGTCTACGATGCTTATAAGGTGAAGGGGAATCCTGGATCCACCATGAAATATCATAATATAGAAGTAGTCTATACGAAAGAAGCGGAGACTGCAGACCAGTATATTGAGCGCACCACGCATGAGCTGGGAGCAAAACCGCAGAAATACCGCGTGACGGTAGCTACCTCAGATGCCCTGGAGCAGATGATCATCTGGGGCAACGGTGCCACGAGGATGTCGGCACTCGGGCTGAAGGCAGCGGTGGAGGCGGCCGGGGCGGAATATTTTGAATAAATAAGGGAGTTTTAACGGACTAAAAAAAGAGTAGTCTATACCTGTCAGATCGGGGATGACCCGATGGAAAACGTATCATGTATGAATAGAAAGAGGTATAGATTATGAGAAGACAGGCTGTTTCCAATGTTGCATTTTATGTTGTCACTGTTGTATTGATCCTGATCATTGTATTGTGCGTGGGAGGAACCGCCAGAAGCGAAAGCCGGGATGAGGCACAGCGGGTAGAGAACAGAGTGCAGGAACAGCAGCTGCTTACGGATGTAAGACAATATCTGAAGAATAACGGGTATACGAACAGCGGCGTGACTCTGACGTATGTGACAGATGCAGACGGCGATCCGGAGTATACTTTCACGATCCATCATAAGAGGATCAATGACATGAGCGAAGAGGAACGGGAAGCTTTCAGTGCAGAGCTTATGCAGGCATGCAATGCTTCCGGCAGTTACAGCATCTCTTACGAATATCTTTTGACAGATTTTTAAGGGAGACATGACATTTTTCAAAATAGGGGTTATACTGTTACCATATGCCGCAGCAGAGGCGATGGGAAAGGAGAAGGACAGATGACATTTATTCCCAAACCACATGAGATATATAAGCATTTTAAAGGGAATCTGTACCAGATCGTCACGATAGCACAGCATTCGGAGACCGGAGAACAGCTGGTGATCTATCAGGCAATGTACGGAGATTTCAAGACCTATGCGAGACCGCTTGCGATGTTTACGAGCAAAGTGGATAAGGTCAAATACCCTGAGGTACAGCAGAGATTCCGTTTTGAATTACAGGGTGCGGATGCGGACAGACAGATACGTGAGACCGATGAAGTGAACGGTGGGCAGACGACAACACAGGCAGTGCCGACAGCAACAGCGCAGGACGCGGCGATTTGGACAGCGCAGGCAGCAACGGTGCAGGACACGGCGACTGTGGCAGCACAGGCAACAGCACAGCCGGCATCTGTAGAGACACAGCCGGAGGAGCCCGAACTGGATCCTTTGGTACTGGAATTTTTGGATGCGGATTCTTATGAGCAGAAGTTAAATATTCTCGCAGGATTACATCACCGGATCACCGATGAGATGATCACGACCATGGCGATCGCCTGCGATATCGAAGTAAATGACGGTGAGACAGAGGAACGTTATGAAGAACTGAAAAACTGTCTTCTCACCATGGAGAAGTTTGAATGCAATCGCCTGAGATAGACATTAGTGAAAATTTAACAGATTTTAAGGAAATCTTTAGGAAAGGTGATCTTCTTGCGATTCCCAAACCACTTTTAAAATGGTATGATAATAATCGTAGGATCCTTCCCTGGAGAGAACATCCCACACCCTATCGCGTATGGGTCTCTGAGATCATGCTACAACAGACCAGAGTGGAAGCGGTGAAGCCCTATTTTCAGAGATTCATGGATACCCTGCCGGATATCGCAGCATTAGCGGAAGCACCGGAGGAGACTTTGTTAAAGCTGTGGGAGGGTCTGGGCTATTATAACAGGGTGCGGAACCTTCAGAAAGCAGCAATTCAGATCGTGGAAGATTACGGCGGCAGAATGCCGGATTCTTATGAAGAATTGCTGAAATTAAAAGGAATCGGAAGTTATACGGCGGGAGCTGTATCTTCTATTGCTTACGGAAGACCGAATCCGGCGGTGGATGGCAATGTGCTCAGAGTGATCTCCAGAATACGTAAGGATGAGCGGTGCATCTCCGAGGACAAGGTGAAAAAGTCCGTGGAGAAGGATCTGTGGGAGGTTATACCGAAGGACAGACCCGGGGATTTTAACCAGGCAATGATGGAGATCGGAGCCTGCGTGTGTATTCCAAACGGTGCCCCTCATTGTGAGGAGTGTCCGCTTAGGCAGATCTGTCTGGCATACGAAGATGGAACGCAGCAACAGTACCCGAATAAGGCAAAGGCAAAGGAACGGACCATAGAGGAGAAGACAATCCTCATTATCCGGGATGCGGAGCTTGCGGTGCTGCACAAGCGGCCGGCTAAGGGGCTGCTCGCCGGAATGTATGAGTTCCCGTCAATGCAAGGATTCTGTACGGCGGAAGAAGTGAAGGAATATCTGACAGAGAACGGACTGCAGGTACTCAGGATCCAGCCGTTAGAGGATGCAAAGCATGTTTTCTCCCACAGAGAATGGCATATGAAGGGATACCTCATCCGGGTGGATGAGCTCGCACCGAAGAAGGCGGGACCGGATTCTGCAGACTGGATCTATATTGAACCCCGGGAGACGAAAGACAGATATCCCATTCCTTCAGCATTTGCAGTCTATGCGAAGGGCCTACGCATGCAGCTTGGAATCCCAAGAGAGGAAGGCTGACAGCCGGGCGGCAGCACGGAACGATCCTACCCAAGGTCTTTCACCGACTTATGAGCAAGCTCATGTGGGCTTAGAACTTTTGAACCTGGTATCATTATATAAAAGAAAGGACAGCGATATGAAATTACTTTCCATAGCAATTCCCTGCTACAATTCTGAAAAGTATATGAGAAAATGTATTGATTCTCTGCTCATCGGCGGTGAGGATGTAGAGATCCTGATCATTGATGACGGATCCACCAAGGATCGTACCGCAGAGATCGCAGATGAATATGAGGCACAGTTCCCTACCATTGTCCGTGCTATCCATAAGGAGAACGGAGGACATGGCTCCGCAGTGAATACCGGAATCGCCAATGCCAAGGGACTGTATTTTAAAGTAGTGGACAGCGATGACTGGGTGAAGCAGGATGCATATTTTAAGATTCTGGACACTCTGCGGGAGCTGGCAGGAGGCGGTCAGGCACTGGACATGCTCATCAGCAATTATGTCTATGAAAAAGAAGGCGAGCGCCGTAAAAAGGTGATCCAGTATCGCCATATTCTGCCGGTGGAGAAGATGTTTACCTGGGCAGACTGCCATCATTTTATCAAGGGACATTACATATTGATGCATTCCGTGATCTTCCGTACCAGGCTGCTCCAGGAATGCGGACTGAAGCTTCCCGAGCATACCTTCTATGTAGATAATCTGTATGTATTCGAGCCGCTTCCCTATGTGAAGAATATGTATTATCTGGATGTGAATTTCTACAGATATTATATAGGAAGACAGGATCAGTCCGTGAACGAGACGGTCATGATCTCCAGGATCGACCAGCAGATCCGTGTGACCAGGCTGATGATCGATTATCTGGTAGGCAGAAAACCAGAACTGGTCAAAAACAGACGCCTGTATCAGTATATGCGCAATTATTTAGAGATTATCATGACAGTATCCTCTGTGTTGCTGATCCGTTCCGGCACCCCTGAGCATCTGGAGAAAAAGAAAGAACTGTGGGAGTACCTGAAAGAAAAAGACAAGAGACTCTACCTATGGATGCGTAACGGCATCATGGGCGGAACCATGAACCTGCCCGGAAGAGGCGGTCGTAAGCTTTCGGTGGAAGGATATAGGATCTGTCAGAAGCTGTTCGGATTTAACTAGTCAGGACTTTATTTCTGATAAGCCAGAAAAAGCTTCAAGAGTCTGAGCGCATAATCTCGGTCTCTTTGTTCGGAATTATCCAGCATAGTTAAAATAGCGGATACTTCGGCTGTTTGCCCGGGGTATCCGTTTTTTTCGATTTCTTTTCCGTAAATAATATAATCCAGTGACATATCTAAAGCTTCGGAAAGTGCCATCAGAGTTTCTACACTCATACCACAGCTGCCGCGTTCGATATCGGCATAATATTTAGCAGCACGGTCTATTTTTTCAGCCATTTCATCCTGCGTGAACCCTAACAGGTTTCTTTTTTGACGAATTCGGTCACCAGCAGCCAGTCGATCGTATGTTTTTTTCATTCATACCTCCAATAGTATAACCCCCATGAAATTCCCCATATTGTTTTGCACTACGTACTACAGTGTCTCCCAATTCGGTCCGTGCTAAAGCAACATCATCCTATTTACATTATGAAGACCGTAAACTATTGACAATACCAGTTTTAAACGTATATAATGGTTACGTTTAAAACAGAAGTTAAAATTACGTTAAAAACGTAGTAGAAGCAGGAATTCTTAAAATAGTCCGGAAAGAGGAAGTACCAATGAAGAAAAAAATCATTTCCGTAATCGCGGGCGTGGCCGGTCTGGCTATGGCTTATTTTTTAGCGTGCGGAATCTCTCATATCATCTATAATCGTCCGACGGACAATGTGGCTGCTAAAACTGAGAGCACAACGGAAAGCACTGAACAGGGCACCGAGGATGCCAAAGCTGCCATGACCGAGGATGAGATCAATGAAATGCTGTCAGGCATGAAGGCAACGGAGACGGCAGAGACTGAGACAGCAGTAGAAGAGCGGAGCGAAGTCGTCCCTGTGAAGTTCGAAGAACTTCAGGCAGTGAATCCGGATGTCTATGCCTGGATTACCGTACCCGGTACCGATATCGATTATCCGATTTTACAGCATGCATCCGACAACTCCTATTATCTCATGCACAATATCGACGGTTCCTATGGATATCCCGGTTGTATCTATACTGAAAATCTCAACAGTAAGGACTTTACAGACAATAATACCGTAATCTACGGACACAATATGAAGAACGGCTCCATGTTTGCCCAACTGCATAAATACGAAGATCCGGACTTTTTTGATGCGAACAGAGAAGTGCTGATCTATCTGCCGGACGAAGTACTACATTACACCATTTTCGCAGCACATATCTACGATGACAGACACCTGTTGTACACCTTTGATTTTACAGATCCGGAGGTCTATCAGAAATATCTGGATTCCATATTCAGCATACGGGATATGAGCGCAAATATTGACAAGGATATCACAGTGACAACGGATGATCAGATCATCACTTTGGTGACCTGTATCGGCAGCCAGCCGAACAACCGACTCCTGGTGCAGGCCGTGCTGACCGACAGAGAACCGGGTACGGAGACTGCCCGGACGGCAGCAACGACAGAATAGATCAACAGAGTAATTTATGCGTGGAGACAGACTATGAAGAAGGAAGAAAGCAGAGACAGCCTCATAGATATTCCGCTTGGAGATGACCGGGACGAATCCCAGCTGACCGGAAGAAAAGCCGCCGAGTACAACAGACAACATGTCATCCGGCACAGAAAGCGTGTCCGCACGAAGATATTATGTGCGCTGGGAATATTGCTGGCACTGCTTGCAATCCTTGCGGTGATCGCAGTGATCCTCGTCAACGTGTGGAGGTCCACCGGCCGTGCAAGCCTGCTTCATCATGCACAGGGCAACAGTACAGATGCTGCCCAGGCGATGCAGGAAGCGGCAAATGAGAAAAATTCCGAAGCCTCCGAAGCACAGGAAGCGGAAGAAGCCTATGAACTGCAGGAAGGTCAGATCCGTTACAACGGTAAGACTTACCAATATAAAGATAATCTTATGAATATCCTCTGTCTGGGAATCGATAGCCGTGACGGCATCGCGAAGGAGAAGACACCCGGTAAGGCAGGACAGGCAGACTGCGTGATCCTCGCAGTGTTGGATGACGAGGCGAAGACCATTCAGCTCATCAATATCTCCAGAGATTCCATGGTGCCGGTACATGTATATGCTACCGACGGCAGTTTCGTGGAGGATAGGACCGAACAGCTGGCTCTGCAGTATGCTTATGGCAACGGCAGGGACTGGAGCTGCCAGCTCATGGAAGAGACAGTGTCGGAACTGCTCTATGGATTGCCGATACATGGCTATTGTGCACTGTCTATGAACAGTATTGCCAGCCTCAATGATGCGGTAGGCGGCGTGACTGTGACCGTGCCGGAGGAGCTGGCGGAATTGAAGCCGAAGTTGTTCACGGCAGGAGAGACAATTACCCTGAAGGGAAACAGGGCAAATGAATTTGTACGTGCAAGAGCCGTGAATTCTCCGGATGTCGCTTCCAATAATAAACGTATTGCCAGACAAAAGGCCTATGCAGTGGCTTTCGTCAACCAATTAAAGCAGGGCATGAAAGAAGATATGACCCTTCCCGTGAAGCTGTACCAGACCGCAGAAAAGCAGATGGTGACCAGCCTCAGCCTGGATCAGGCAGTATATCTGTGCACTGAATATATGAACTGCTCCTTTGATACAGATAATATCTATACCATTGACGGTGCAGTTACCATGGGTGAAAAGTATGCGGAGTTCAATGTAGATGATGATGCACTGTATCAGCTGATCCTCGATGTCTTTTACGAGGAAGTGAATTGATTACGATTATGGTATAACCGGCCAAAAACGACCGTTTATATATAGAGACCATTCTATACTCTACGAAAGGAGATAAATGCCCAATGAAAAAAGTATATGCTTTGTTATTAGTTGCAGTTATGACCGTAGCTATGGCAGTTCCTACCTTTGCAGCAAACAGCCCTGAGGCTGATCCTGTTGTAAAGACCGCTGCCGGCGTTGATGTCGTAGCAGCAGCAAAGGAAGTTAAGACTTCCGTAGCAGCAGCTTCTGTAGCAGTTCCCAATGAAGGACTGGCTAAACAGGTAGTATCTGTTACTTCCACAGAGTCTGTTCTGAAAGACTTAAACGTTCCTACCAGCGCTAAACTGGTAGCAGCAGTTGATGTGTCCTACAGCGGAGAGATCCCTGCAGGCGGCGTACAGGTTCCTTTCAAGGTTCCCGGCGCTAAGAAGGGTGATATGGTATATGTCCTTCACAGACAGCCCAACGCACCTTACACCTGGGAAGTGGTTGGTTCCGGCGTTCTCGGTGATGACCTCACCGTAACCGGTACTTTCACCAGCTTCTCTCCCGTTGCATTCATGGTAGTTGATGCAGCTGATGTTGCAGCAACCGCAGTGAAGGCACCCAAGACCGGCGAGTTCTAAGATTTTCTTACGAACTTGATTTCATAAGGCCTTATGAAGTATTGGTCATAAATGAAATAAGAATTAAATTGAAGTAAAAAGGTAGAATGGTTTCTATGAGACCGGTGTGGTGCTCCGGCGCCATGCCGGGATCAAAAAAGGAGAAATATTGCATGGAATATATTGATATGCATTCCCACATACTGCCCGGTCTGGATGATGGATCCAAGAACATGGACATGACACTTGCCATGTTGCGGGTAGCGGAAGAAGAAGGCATCCGTACCATCTATACTACACCCCATTGTATGCCGGGGAAGGGACATCCAACGCTTGCAAAAGTAGAGGAGAAAATCCGCCTGGTACAGGAGCTGGCTGCGGCAGAAGGAATCCAGGTCATTTTAAAAAAAGGCACCGAGTATTATTACATAGAAGAAATGTCAGAATGGATGGAAGAGGGGAAGATCATCACCTTGGGAGATTCCCATTGTGTACTGGTAGAATTCGAGCCCTATGCGGAGGAAAAGTATATTCGCAATGCGGCAAGAGAAATCCTGGGATACGGATATCAGCCGGTGATCGCCCATGTGGAGAGATACCGGAATCTGATGGAGCGGAAATTCGCTGCCATCCAGTGGATGAGGGAGATTGGGGCACTGATCCAGGTGAACTGCGCTTCCGTGACCGGAGATAACGGTTTTACTACAAAACAGAATGTGAAGAGCTTGCTGAAAAACGGTCTGGTGGATTTCGTATCCACAGATGCACACAGATCGGAGGGCAGGGCTCCTTATATAGAGAAATGTGCGGAGACCCTCCGCAAAAAATACGGAGATATCTATGCTGCGGAACTTACCGGAGGCAATGCCAGAAGGTTCCTGAAGTAACACTAATGAATTGACCAATGTACAATGAGAGGAAAAACAATATGCAGACTTCTAATCAGGAAGACGTAATTGAAATTGACTTACAGGATCTGTTCGGCCTGCTTCTGCACAAGGCATGGATCATTATTTTGGCAACACTGGCTACGGCGGCCATCGGATTCGCGGTTAGCTTTTTCCTGATCACACCCCAGTATGAATCCACGACCAGCATCTATATCTCTACCAGCAAAGGGAATGAGAATAGCATGACTTACAGTGATGCACAGCTGGCCAGCCAGCTGACCAAGGACTATGAGGAACTGATCCTGGGACGCACAGTGCTGGAAAAAGTGATCACACAGTACCAGCTGAAGGAAAGCTACGAGGGTCTGAAAAAGAGAGTGTCCGTAGAAAATACTTCTAACACCCGTATCATCAGCATCACGGTAAAGGATCCGAATCCTGCCAATGCACAGATCATAGCCAATAGCATCCGTGATGTTGCAGCGGTACATATCAAGGATGTGACGGATGTGGAGGCAGTAAACGTAGCAGATGAAGCGAACCTGCCCGAGAAACCCTGTGAACCTTCTATCCCGAAGTGGACAGTGATCGCAGCAATGCTCGGTGTGATCCTGTCAGCCGGTATTATCATAGTGCAGTATCTGCTGGATGATACGATCAAATCTTCTGAGGATGTTGAAAAATATCTGGAACTATCCACCCTGGGACTGATCCCTAATTTTGATACCGTGGAGAAGAAAAAGAAATCCCGGAGATCAAAGGAGGAAGAAGAAATCCATGAGCCCCGGATGGAAGTGGACGAGACCATCGAAGTCGTAGATATAGAAAAGGAGCAGGAAGATGCAGAGCATTGAATTAAAACAGGAAAAACAGGATTTCCGTACCAAAGAAGCATTTAAAACGCTCCGTACGAACATCGAATTCTCCGGAGAAAATATCAGGGTTATCTGCATCACCAGCTGTACACCGAATGAAGGTAAGAGCAGTGTATCCTATGAACTGGCAAAGTCTTTCGCACAGAATGGAAAGAAAACGATCCTCATTGACGCCGATCTGCGCAAGAGTGTCATGAGGGGCAGACATAAAAAAGGAAAAGTACGCTTTGGACTGACCAATTATCTGGTCGGTAAGGTGGATCTCGACACAGCAATCTGCGAGACAGATATTCCGAATTTCCATCTCCTCTTCGCCGGTCCGGTACCGCCCAACCCCAGTGAGCTTTTGGGAAATACACGTTTCCAGCAGATGATCGAAGTATGTCGAATGAAGTATGACATGGTCATCATCGATACACCGCCGCTCGGAAGCGTTATCGACACCGCAGTAGTCTCCAAATTCTGCGACGGCGCGGTGATCGTCCTCGCCTGCGGTGAGATCAGCTACCGTTTCGCCAAGAGGGTCAAGGACCAGCTGGCAATGACCGGCTGCAAGATCCTCGGCTGTGTACTGAATAAGGTAGAGATGAGCGGCAAGGGATACTACGGGAAGTATTATGGGAAATATTACGGGAAGTACTATGGGAAGTATTATGGAAACTATGGGACGGAAGAGTAATTAAAAATTGTGTGATACAAAAGAGGGAAGGTAGAAGTATGACCAAAACCCACAAAGGCAAAGTACAAGGGAAATATGCATATCGAGGTTGCTGCGCATGCTTATTTATTCTGACAGAGACCGGAATGTTCTATGCAGTGTGGCGAAATTTTTTAGAAAACAATAGTAAATCGGGACATCTTCTAGGAGCCGGGAATCAAGCTATGGCAGTTATTATATATCTTCTATTATGTATGATTGCTGGTCGTGGGATGAGAGCTTTTAAGGTCGGAGTTGACCGCAAGTCCAATCTGATTGCAGCACAGGTATTGACGATAATGATTGCAAATGTATCGGAAATATTGATTTCTATTGCAATTTTGGGAGATTTCCGCTTGCTTCTCAAGTTTACACATAGATATTTTCTTCTCGGAATTGCGCAGGCAGTGGTTCTATCGGCTGCGGCAACGATCAGTTTGAACTTATATCGGAGGCTATTTCCACCTTTACAGATCCTGGAGATATATGGAGATATTGCCCAGAGAAAACTATCGCAGAAGATTAATAGCAGAGCTGATAAATACAATGTGGTGAAATCTCTTCCTTATACATTGGATCGGGGAGTTATCAGTGCAGAAATCCGGAAATATGATGCGGTATTGTTAAATGACCTTCCCAGTGCAGAAAAGGGATATGCACTGAAAATGTGTTTTGACATGGACAAAAGAGTTTATTTTACGCCTAAAATATCGGATATCATTGTAAAAAGTTCCGAGGAATTGAATTTATTTGATACACCATTATTTCTATGCCGTAACATCGGCTTGAAATGGTCGCAATTATTTGTAAAAAGATTTTTTGATATCCTATTATCCGGGATTGCTTTAGTGCTGCTAAGTCCCTTGATGATGATTACAGCAATAGCGATAAAAATAGATGACGGAGGACCTGTTTTTTATAGACAGGAGAGATGTACGATCGGTGGAAAAAGATTCATGATCCTGAAGTTCCGTTCCATGATTGTGGATGCCGAAAAGGATGGGAAACCTCATCCTGCGGGAGAACATGATGACCGCATCACCAGAGTCGGCCGATTCATCCGTGCTACCAGAATCGATGAGCTGCCACAGCTGCTCAATATCCTCACAGGGGATATGTCCCTCGTGGGCCCCAGACCGGAACGCTGGGAGCATGTGGAAAAATACACCAATGATATTCCGGAATTCTCTTATCGTATGAAGGTAAGAGGTGGACTTACCGGATATGCGCAGGTGTATGGGAAGTATAATACAGAGCCATTGGATAAATTAAAACTGGATCTGTATTACATAACCAACTACTCAATCCTGCTGGATGTGCAGATTATGTTTGAGACAGTGAAGATACTGTTTCAGAAGGAGAGCACGGAAGGGTTTGAGGAGGAGAGAGTGGAAGAAATGCAGCAAGATATATATGAGAGGCAAAAGATATCATGAGTGAACAGCAGACAACAAGAAAAATTCTGGTTATGGCAAATAGAGATTTCGTCTTGTATAACTTCAGAGTGGAATTGTTGGAACGTCTTTTGGAAGAAAGATGGGAAGTATATATATGCTTGCCGGACGGACCCAAAGTAAAGCTTATGATAGATATGGGATGTCAGTTTGTCCCGGTGGAGATAGACAAGCGGGGAACAAATCCTTTTCGAGATATTAAGCTGATTCGTTCATATAGGGAAATATTTAAGAAGATTCAACCGGATATTATATTAACTTATACGACGAAAGTATGTATATATGCCGGAATTGTAGCCGGACAAATGAAAATCCCATACATAATGAATGTCTCCGGGCTTGGAACGGCTGTTGAACAGCCGGGTCTTCTACAGCCTTTAATGATTGGATTATACCGGAAAGCAGCCAAGAAGGCACAATGTGTTTTCTTCCAAAATACAGAAAATCAAAAATTTTTCCATGAACATCATATGTACCGGGGCAGAGAACGCTTAATCCCAGGCTCAGGTGTCAATTTAGAAAAGTGGAAATACTTAGAATATCCAAGTGAGGAGAAGGGGCTTAATTTTCTATTTATTGCGAGAGTTATAAGAGAAAAGGGAATTGAAGAATATCTGTACTGTGCAGAAACTATAAAGCAGAAATATCCAAATACAACATTTCATGTGCTGGGACCGTGTGACGGCGAATACAAAGATATTTTGAGAACATACGAAAAGCGCGGAATTATACAGTATCACGGAGAAGTAAGTGATACTGCGGAATATCTTCGCAGTGCTCATTGCTTAATTCACCCTTCATTTTATCCGGAAGGGATATCTAATGTTTGTCTGGAAGCAGCAGCAAGCGGTAGAGCCGTGATCACCACAAACCGTGCAGGATGTAGGGAAACGGTTCAAGATGGAGTGACTGGATATTTGGTGCCGGTTAAAGACAAAATAGAACTTACACATGATATAGAAGTTTTTTTATCTATGGGAGAATATGCGCGTGCAAACATGGGGCTGTTAGGTCATAAGAAGATTGAAAAAGAGTTTGATCGAAAACTTGTAGTTCAAGCCTATTGGGAAGAAATCTTGAGAGTTATAGGTGAGTGAGCTTTATGAATAAGTATATCAAAGCAATTTTCTGCGTTTCTCTTGCTGGAATAAAATATGCAATTTTAAAATTGGAAATGGAAAAAGATTCAGTGCATCTTTTCCTGCAATTGTATCTCCACTTACAGAAATTACAGTAGAGGGGAAATCCGAATTGCACATCGATAGAAAGTTGAAAATGCATAACGGGGCTAAAATTCGGGTTCGTAAAGGCGGAAAGATGCAAATAGGAAAGAATTTTGGAATGAGTAATGGATGCGTCGTTACTGCGTATGAACACATTACAATTGGGGATAATGTGATGCTTGGCCCAAATGTTTTGATTTATGATCAAGATCATGATTATCGTGCAGAAGGTGGTGTGGCTGCAATGAAGTTTAAGACTGCGCCAATTATCATTGGTAATAATGTTTGGATTGGAGCAAATACGTTAATTCTCAGAGGAACCACAATAGGTGATAATTGTGTTATTGGTGGGGGAGCAGTTATCAAGGGAACGTACCCTTCAAACAGCGTAATCATTCAGAAACGCAATACGGAGGTACTAAGACAACATGATGGAACCAATCAGAGTATTACATAATATTGCCAGTCTTCATTTTGGGGGATCGCAGTCATTTGTAATGAATGTGTATCGTAATATAGATCGTAGTAAAATCCAGTTTGATTTTGTAGTTACGCCTGAAGAAAAAAGAGATCTATATGAACAGGTAGAACAAATGGGTGGTCGTATTTTTGTTGCACCGAAGTATACAGGAAAGAATCATTTCAGTTACTGTAAATGGTGGGATGATTTTTTTATAGAGCATCCGGAATACCGTGTAATTCATGGACATGTTCGCAGTACAGCTGCCATTTATTTAAAAATTGCAAATAGACATGGACTTGTGACAATTGCACACAGCCATAGTACTTCCAATGGAAGTGGCGTTGTAGCAATGATAAAAGACATCATGCAGATTCCGATTCGCGATACAGCAGACTATTTATTCGCCTGCTCTGATAAAGCAGGTGAATGGCTTTATGGGAAAAAAGCAATATTGCAAAAAAAATACAAAATGATTCCTAATGGGATTGATTTGAAGCTTTTTGCCTTTAATGAAGAAAAAAGAAAATGTATCAGAGAAAAACTTGGAATAGCAAAAGATACTTTTGTGGTAGGTCATGTAGGGCGTTTTACAGCTCCTAAAAATCACAAATATTTAATAGAATTGTTTGCTGATTATCATCGTATAAACTCGAAGAGCAAACTACTGCTAGTAGGAGACGGAGAGCTTTTTGAGACAGTAAAACAACAGATTATACAACTTGAAATAAGCAAAGATGTGATTTTAGTGGGAAGTAAAGATAATACTGAGGATTATTATCAAGCGATGGATGTGTTTGTATTTCCTTCATTGTGGGAAGGATTACCGCTTTCTGTTGTTGAAGCACAAGCAAATGGTTTGCAGTGCTTAATATCAGATGTGATTACGCATGATGTGAACTTGACGGATCTTGTCAGAAATCTTTCGTTGGATTCTAAACAGGGATGGGTAGATTGCATTGGAAAAACGAAAACTTTAGTTAGACAAAAAGTGTCGGATAGTAACAGAAAATGTCTTGAATTGTTTGATGCGAAAGAAGTAGCACATAAATTACAGGATTTCTATATAGAACAACACAATAAGGTGACAAGATGAGTCAATACATTTTAAGACTAGATGATGCCTCTGATTATATGAATATTGAAAACTGGCAGCGGATGGAAAAGTTGCTGGATAAATATAATATAAAACCATTAGTGGGTGTTATTCCTGAAAATAAGGATCCTATGATGGTTGGCGTGTACGAGCAAGATACTTTCTTCTGGAACAGGGTAAAACATTGGCAAGAAAAAGGATGGGAAATCGCTTTGCATGGTTGTAACCATGAATATATCACGGATAATTGTGGAATGAATCCGGTCAATAAAAGAAGTGAGTTTGCAGGTGTTCCGTTGGAAGAACAGTGCAAAAAAATACGGAGAGGTGTGAGAATCTTTCGAGAACATGGAATTGAACCTCGAGTTTTCTTTGCACCATCACACACATTTGATGAAAATACATTAAATGCATTGAAAAAGGAATCGGATATCCGGATTATCAGTGATACGATAGCAAATGATGTTTATTTTCAGGATGGATTTTATTTTGTGCCTCAACAGTCTGGACGGGTAAGAAAACTGCCTTTTAGGGTTTGTACTTTTTGTTACCATCCTAACATGATGAAGGATAGTGATTTTCAAAACTTGGAGTTATACCTAGAAGAAAAATATATTGATTTTGTATCAGTACGAGATTTAACAGAAAAAAATAGGTCAATATCGGCATTTGATAAAATCCTTCGTGCTATCTACTTTGCAAAAAGGCAATAAAATATGAAAAAGATAATGTTTTATATAAATGCTATTCATGATGGTGGTGCAGAGCGTGTTATGGTCAATCTGGCCATGTTCTTTTCTAAAACAGGATATGACACTTTTCTGGTAACTTCATTTCGAGACAAATGGGAGTATCCATTAGAGAAAAACGTAAAACGAATTAGTTTAGAAGATCAAGAAATTAAACAATCTAAATTGATGCGAAATGTTAGTAGGATTTTCAAACTTCGGAAACTTTGCAAAAAGGAAAAACCAGATATTCTTATATCGTTTATGGAGGAACCGAATTTTCGTGCGATTCTTGCAACAAGAGGGCTACCAGTCAAAACATTGGTTTCCGTTCGTAATGATCCAAATAAAGAGTATGCAGGTAAAATGGGAGTTTTCGTTGGAAAGGTGTTACTTCCAATGGCTGATGGATGTGTATTCCAAACTAAAGAGGCACAGGAGTGGTTCCCGGAAAAACTTCAGAAAAAGTCTAAAATTATTTATAACGCTGTAAAAGAGGACTTTTATCATGTTGAACGAAATCCAAATCATGGAGAAATTGTGACATGTGGCAGACTGACCGAGCAGAAGAACCATGCGATATTGATTTCAGCATTTGCTGAAGTGGTAAAAAAGTATCCATATGTAACACTAAAAATTTATGGTGAAGGTACTCTGCGAGACACTTTACAAGAACAGATCAATGAGTTGGGGATTCAGGACAAAGCTTTTCTCATGGGGGTAACGAATAGCGTAGAAAAAGCGCTTGAAACAGCAGAATTGTTTGTACTCTCATCGGACTATGAAGGAATGCCAAATGCTTTGATGGAAGCGATGGCTGTTGGTGTTCCCTGTATTTCAACAGACTGTCCGTGTGGAGGACCGAGAGAACTTTTTGGTGAGAGATTAAAGAGAAGACTAGTACCGTGTGGTGATGCAAGAAAAATGGCAATAAAAATGAATGAGGTGCTGAAAAATTCTGAGAGTGGAACTTTGGAAAAAGAGTGTGCGGAGTCATTTCGACCATTGTATGTAAATGATTTGTGGGAAAAATATCTTTTGGAAATCATCGATAGAAAATAGAGGTAGATTAATGCTTGTGTATTGGATAATAATTGGTGTGTGTTCGCTATATGCCGTTAAAAATTGTTCAAATATTGCAGCTCGTTCCCAAAATGTTGTGTATTGGAGCTGTTGTGTCGCTTTGATTGTGCTTTCGGCTGTGCGTAGTTTCAACGTTGGAGCCGATACGGTAAACTATTGCACTGGTTTTTGGTATATTCGGCGACTTGCCTTCAGACAGGCACTTCAGTTTGGGTGGGAGCAGGGATATGTGTCTATAAATTGGCTTTTAGGTCGTTTTTTTGAGGACGGAAGAGCACTGGTTGCCTTTATGGCTGTGGTCATTTTAGTTCCGCTCTTTTTTTGGATGAAGCAGGAATCCGAGTGGCCAATCCTTTCACTTGTTGTATTTGTTTGTACGGGAATGTGGAGTTCATCTATGTTTATCATGCGTCAATGGTGTGCAATGGCTATTCTAACATTTTCTTATAAATACATCAAACAACGAAAATTTGTTCCGTTTTTTATTTTGGTATTTATTGCAACAACATTCCATCGTACGGCAGTGATTTTTATATTAGCCTATTTTATTATGAGTATTCCGCTAAATAAACTTACAGTATTATTTTCAGTGCCGGTTTCAGCAATAATTGGATTGCTTGGTGAACGAATTTTGAATATTTTGAATCGGTTTGCGCGAATTTCAGAAGCAGGGAATTTTAACGGCGGTATTTCTATGCTTATTGTTCTTTGGCTCTGTGTGTTCGCTGTTCTAATTTGTTTTAAGGGAACCATTCCAGAATGCTTAGATTTTTATTTTCATCTTGTTTTTCTTGCCGCGTTTTTACAGCCGATTGCATTTACATTTTCAAATTGGTCGCGTATTGTTGCATATTTTTCAATATCACTCTCAGTATTTCTTCCTAACTTTATTGTGGAGTTGACATCTGAAAAGACAAAAAATGTATCAGTGAGGTTTCCGATAACTGTTGTGTTTTGTGTTTTGATGTTTATGTGGTTCAAGATTGTGGATGTTGATCTATACAGCTTTATGTGGAACTGAGAAGAGGAGATTGAATTGAGTGAGGAGTTTATTAAAAAAATCATAAAATTTATTAGGGATGATAAAATCAGGTTTTCATATTTGACTGCACTTGGTTTGACACGTTGGATGTCTGATGAACAATTTTTAAAGAAAGAATATTATCTTGCAATGCGGAAACCACTCAATCTTGATAATCCGCAAACATTTAATGAAAAGCTTCAATGGCTAAAGATACATAATCGTAAACCTGAATATACTACAATGGTTGATAAATATGCTGTCAAGCAGTATGTGGCAGATAGAATTGGAAGTCAATATATTATCCCAACATTGGGGGTATGGGATCATTTTGATGACATTGATTTTGATGCACTGCCTAATCAGTTTGTCTTGAAATGTACACATGACAGCGGTGGACTGGTGATTTGTAAGGATAAAACTAAATTGGACAAGAAAGCAACAAAGAAAAAACTTGAATATTACTTGAAAAGAAAATACTACTATGTTCACAGAGAATGGCCGTATAAGAACGTCAAACCTCGCATTATTGCAGAAAAGTATATGACCAATGGCTTTAATGAAGAGTTAAACGATTACAAGTTGATGTGCTTCAACGGAAAAGTTAAGGCAACATTTGTGTGCAACAGTCGGTTTTCAAAGGAGGGCCTAAAAGTAACATTCTATGATACCGATTGGAAGCGGATGCCATTCGAGCGCCATTATCCAGCAGATAAAACAGAAATTGCAAAGCCGAAAACCTATGATGAAATGGTAGCACTTACAGAAAAACTTGCTGAAAAAATTCCTTTTATCAGGGCAGACTTCTATGAAATATGCGGAAAAACCTATTTTGGCGAGTTGACGTTCTTCCCTGGAAGTGGGTATGAGGAATTTACCCCCGAATCGTGGGATAAGTTGTTCGGAGATTGGATTAAACTTCCTGAAATTTCGGGGGGGGGGTACCTGATTTGTGGTCAGAGTTATCTGATTTGGATCCATAGTGAGGAAGCTGTGCTTACAACAGATGATGGAGGGCTAAAGGATTATAAGTTCTACTGCTTTGGTGGGAAACCTAAATACCTGTATGTATCTGATCATATGGATCAACATGATAAGGCACATATCAGCTTTGCAGACATGAACTATTATCAGGCACCTTTTGGACGCACGGATTACCCTCCGTTTGATAAACTGCCTCCTGAACCGGAGAATTTTGAAAGGATGAAGTTGCTCGCGACGCAGCTTTCAAAAAACATGCCATTTTTGCGAGTGGATTTTTATGAAATTGATCATCACGTTTTCTTTGGTGAATTGACATTCTTTCCATGTTCTGGGCTTATGCCATTTGAGCCGGAAGAATGGGATGAAAAACTTGGAAAGCTGATTGAACTTACTGAAACTTCGGGGAAGGTATTTGATTTGTAATATTGAATATGTGTTTCTCATTTGCTATACAAATGAGACCAATAGAGAGTAGTCTTTGGAATGAACAATTGTTAATTCATCCTCAAGAGTCCGAAAAGTTAGAAAAAATGATTAAAATTGTAGAAAACTTACAAATGGAATCCTGCATGTTCGAGTTGAGTGGCATGAGAGTAACAGTCAGATTTATTTTGGAAAAATAATCTTTTTTGATGTTAGCGAATTAAAGAAGATCAAGCCAATTAAATGGGATTATCGGGTAGGATAAATGAGCGGGAGAAATTAATGTGAGAAAAAAACTTTTAGCAAAAAACACGATAGCATCTTTATTGGCACAAATAACAGTATTAGTGTGTGGATTTATTTTACCTCGATTTTTTTTGCAGTATTTTGGTTCGGAAGTCAATGGTTTAGTTAATTCCATCACTCAATTTCTGGGAGTGATTTCCTTTTTGGAATTTGGAGTTGGTGCCGTGGTGCAATCATCTCTCTATAAGCCTTTGGCAGAAGATGACAAACAACAGATTAGCGAAGTAATGGTGTCTGCAAACAAATTTTTTCGACGGTTAGCGCACATTTTTTTAGTGTATGTGTTACTTTTGATAATTGCATATCCGTTGATTGCAAATCATAATTTTGGCTATCTCTATACAACAACATTGATTGTTGCGATTTCAATCAGTTCTTTTGCACAATATTATTTTGGAATCGTGAATTCACTTCTTTTAAATGCAGATCAGAGAGGATACATACAGTACAATGCGCAGACTATTACAGTACTTTTAAATACTCTGGTTTGTGCAACGATGATAAAATTTGGCGGTTCTGTTCAGATAGTTAAGTTAACGACATCGTTAATCTATTTAATTCGACCGCTTGCCCTTAGGGTTTATGTAAATCAAAAATATAAAATCGACTGGGAAATACAGTATGATGAAGAACCTATAAAACAAAAATGGAATGGTGTTGCACAGCATGTAGCTGCGGTAGTTTTGGACGGGACAGATACTATTGTTTTAACACTTTTTTCTACGCTTTCAAATGTTTCAATATACTCTGTTTATTTCATGGTAATCAAGGGCGTCAAGACACTGTTCCTTTCGATGACTAATGGGATTCAGTCATTATTAGGTGAATTATGGGCAAGACAGAATCTTGAAGAACTTCATAAAACTTTTGAGTGGGCAGAATGGTGTATCCATACTGGAACAACTTATGTGTTTTCATGTACGACTGCATTGATTGTTCCTTTTGTGCAGGTATACACAGTTGGAATCAATGACACGAATTATATTCAGCCTTTTTTTGCAATTCTGCTTACTTTAGCAAATGCATTGCACTGTTTGAGACTTCCCTACAATATTATGGTCTTGGCGGCAGGACATTATAAGCAGACACAAAGAAACTATATTGTAGCGGTCATTTTAAATATTACAATATCAATACTTGCGGTGAAACATTTTGGTTTGATAGGGGTTGCTGTCGGCACAGTGATTGCCATGGGATATCAGACAATTTGGTTGGCAATATATGATTCAAAGCATTTCATTAATTGGCCCATTTGGAAAGTTGCAAAGCAGTTTTTTGTGGACTTTATAACAACTTTACTATTGCTCTTGGTAGTTGCGCAAGTAGATATGGAAGTAAGTAATTATTTGGAATGGAGCGTTTTGGCTGTGAAAGTTGCACTGTTTGCAGGAACTTTGGCTGTAATTGTTAATATGCTTTTTTATAGACAAAAGATGGTATTTCTACTTGGAAAAATGTGCAGAAAAATCAAATGCATTAATGGAAAAGTATAATCGCATTTTGGAGAGTAAAACGAATGATTAAGATAGAAAATTTGCAAAATTACAAGATTTTGATTACCGGTGCATCAGGGTTTATCGGAAGCAATTTGGCTAAAAGATTATTGGAAAATTACCCTGAAATTAAACAGGTCATTGGCCTGGACAACATGAACGACTACTATGATGTTCATATCAAAGAAGCCAGACTTGCGGAACTTCAGAAGCTTGAAAATTACGTCTTTGTAAAAGGCAACCTTGCAGACAAGGATACAGTTACCGGTATTTTCGAACAGTATCACCCGGATATTGTAGTAAACCTGGCTGCACAGGCAGGCGTAAGATATTCTATTACGAATCCGGATGCATATATCGAAAGTAATTTGATCGGATTCTACAACATATTGGAGGCTTGCCGTCATTATCCGGTGGAACATCTGGTATATGCTTCATCATCATCTGTATATGGAAGCAACAAGAAAGTGCCGTATTCCACAGATGATAAAGTAGACAATCCGGTATCGCTGTACGCTGCGACTAAGAAATCAAATGAGTTGATGGCACATGCATATAGCAAATTGTATGAAATTCCTTCGACGGGATTGAGATTTTTTACTGTATATGGCCCTGCCGGACGCCCTGATATGGCATATTTTGGTTTCACTAATAAGCTGGTAAACGGCGAAACGATTAAAATATTCAATTATGGCAACTGTAAGAGGGATTTTACATATATTGATGATATTGTCGAGGGTGTTATCCGTGTGATGAAGAAAGCGCCTGAGAAAAAGAAGGGAGAAGACGGATTACCCATTCCTCCGTATGCAATCTATAACATTGGCAACAGTAACCCGGAGAATCTCTTGGATTTTGTTCAGATTTTATCGGAAGAATTGATTCGGGCGGGCGTGTTGCCGGAGAATTATGATTTTGAGGCACATAAGGAATTGGTTCCGATGCAGCATGGGGATGTCCCGGTAACCTATGCCGATACATCGGCACTGGAACGGGATTTCGGATTTAAGCCGCATACATCACTAAGAGACGGTTTGCGGAAATTTGCAGAGTGGTACAAAAATTTTTATATGTGATACGAGAGGAAAGACAATGAAAATAGCAGTAGCGGGAACCGGATATGTAGGCTTGTCAATTGCCACACTTTTGGCACAACACAATGAAGTAACGGCAGTAGACATTCTTCCGGAAAAGGTGGAATTGATCAATAAAGGAAAATCCCCGATTCAGGATGAGTATATTGAAAAATATCTTGCTGAGAAGGAATTGCATTTGACAGCCACTTTGGATGCGGAACAGGCATACTCGGATGCAGACTTTGTGGTGATTGCTGCGCCGACAAATTATGATAGTAAGAAGAATTTTTTTGATACCTCTGCAGTAGAGGCAGTGATACAACTGGTGATCCGGTATAATCCGGAAGCTATTATGGTAATAAAGTCTACGATTCCGGTTGGTTTCACGGTAGAGGTGAGGGAGAAGTATCATTGCGACAACATTATTTTCAGTCCGGAATTTTTACGGGAGTCCAAGGCTCTATACGATAATCTCTATCCGAGCAGAATTGTCGTCGGTACGGATCCCAAGAATGCCAGGCTGACCAAGGCAGCCAGTACTTTTGCCGGTTTGCTGCAGGACGGAGCCATCAAGGAGAACATCGATACTCTCATTATGGGTTTCACAGAGGCTGAGGCGGTCAAGCTTTTTGCCAATACTTATCTGGCGCTGCGAGTGTCTTACTTCAATGAGCTTGATACCTATGCTGAAATGAAGGGTATGAATACCCAACAGATTATTAAGGGAGTTTGTCTGGATCCGCGTATCGGAGATCAGTACAATAATCCGTCCTTTGGTTATGGCGGTTACTGTCTGCCTAAGGACACGAAACAATTGCTGGCCAATTATGCGGATGTTCCGGAGAATCTGATTCAGGCAATTGTAGAGAGCAACCGGACGAGAAAAGATTTTATTGCTGATCGTGTGCTTCAGATGGCAGGATATTATGATTATGGCGAAGGAAACGAGTATGATGCCAAAGCAGAAAAGCGGTGTGTGATCGGAGTATATCGTCTGACGATGAAATCTAATTCGGACAATTTCCGCCAGTCATCGATTCAGGGGGTGATGAAGCGGATTAAAGCGAAAGGCGCGACGGTGATTGTCTATGAACCTACGATGGAGGACGGTACGACCTTCTTCGGCAGTGAAGTTGTGAATGACCTGGAAGAGTTCAAGAAGTGCAGCCAGGTTATTATTGCAAACCGTTATGACAGCTGCCTGGATGATGTGCAGGAAAAGGTTTATACGAGAGATTTGTTTCGGAGAGATTAATCACTAACCATAGAATTATGTACAAAAGGATAAAGTGTAAACGAGGGACAAATGAGTAGAAAAATTGAAAAAAAGGGAAACAGAAGAACAGGAATATTATTTGCATTCGTAATAGTCATTCCCATTGTAATATGTCTGGCAGAGCTGGGGATGCAGTTTGCTATAGTACAGATGATAAAAGATGCCATTGCGACATCGCCGGATGCAATAGGTAATACTTTGGGGATGTCCATGCTGGATTCGATCTTGTCGGTGATTTCGATAGCCGTCAGTGTATGGATCGGATTAAATATTTACAACGTGTATAAGAAAGAGGACACGGAAGAAGTGTTGGCTAAAGTCGAGAATGCAACGAGTGAGATGCTGTATGAAGGGGAAAGACGTAAATTCATCTGGAATGTTGAGAAAGGTGAATATATGTATGAGATCTGTCGGTATCTGGCTGATCAATTTGAACTTGTAGAGAATATCCCCATCGAGACGATGACTGAGTTAACATACTTTGAAAAAAGATTATATTGGGTGTACAATGCTTATGAGAATAAGAGATATCACGAAAGTAATACATTGGCGGATAATTTATTGCTGGAGCTACCGAATTTTCGTAAAATATTGTCAAAATTGGGAGACCCTGATAAGACTATAGTGAGTTCTTATCTTAATATTCGTGAGTCGGATTTGCTGTTTTATAAAAATAGTTGTAGTGCTAAACCGAGCGAAAAAGATTATATAAAAAGCATTGAACTTTATAAGCAAGAATTGGAGAATATACCTAAGGATAATCTTGCATTGCGCGGATACATGGAGAATACAATCGGATATACCTACAGATTGTTGTGCTCGATGGGTGGAACAAATGATAAGAAAGATTCAGATACAATACAGACGAGGACTGGATATAGGTTGTTGAGATTAGCCTGTTTTTGGAAGAACAGAGATAAGGATAATAAGGAAGAGGCAGACCCATACAGCAATCTGGCAAAAGAGTATATGACCCAGGCTGTTAAACATAACCCTAAGGGGCGTTACTATCAGAATCTGGGTTCTTATTACGAGCTTATTGCCAAAGATTATGATCTTGCGATGGAGATGTATAAAAAAGCGTATAAAGCAGAAAAAAGAGATAACAAGATTTATAATCTAATTGGAGCATTATTGCTGAAAAAGGTAAATGCAGAATTGCATATTGATGTGAGATTTCAGAATAATCTGACATTGCCTGAGATTGATAGAAGTTCAGTTGACAAGGTTAGATCGGAGATTGATGCGGCATATGAATGGTTATCGTATGCTTTAAAATTAGCTGAACCAATTGTGAATGCTTATTATAATTATGGGAGAGCTTGTCTATATTATTGGCTTTTTATTGACGATACTAAAAGCAATAAGTATGAGCAAGCAGAAAGCGTTTTGCATACATTAGAAATCATTTGGAAAGATTCTGAGAATCATTTGCAGGCTGGCTATTTGTTTTTACGCAGGGATATGTACGAAGCGAAGGGCAATTATGAAAAGGCATTGGAGATAAATGCAGACATTCACATAGGTGATTCAGCGCAAGCTGAGAGTGTGTATAAAACAAAAATAAATGATCCTGGAAAGCATGCAGGTGGCGTATGAGTGATATTTTTGAAGAATATATTCAGAGATTAATCGATAATCATAATTATGGAGCAAACGAATATACGAATTCTTTAAAAAGCAGAGAAGATTATTATGCTTTTTTGAGACCAACATATGAACTCTGCGAGAAGAGGGAATTATCATGTGCAGAATTATACAGAGAACTTTTGGATAAGTCTTTTTTAAAGGAGAAGATTGAGAGATTTATAGAGGTGGGAAAAGCAGCTCCCGGCATGGTACTGGAAGTCGGAACATTGCAGCATCATGATATTCTCGTAATAGGAGACAGTCAGGAATTGAATGACGATGGTCATACAGAAGTATTGAAAATGCAGAAAGATTCTATTTTTGATCTGTCTTCGATTACCAAAGTGTTTTCTTGCGTTGTAATGTTAAAACTGATTGATCTGGGAATCATTGATTTTGATGAAAAAATTGCTGAGATAGACCGGAGATTTATTCATTTGTCCGATGTGACGGTTGAAGATCTTCTTTCATTTCGGACACCGCTTAAGACGGCAGACAGAATAGAGAATGCCTTGACATTTGAGGATGCCGAACGATTGATATTTGAGATGATGCCGGACTATACGCAGACAAGGCTTTACACGGATATGGGAGCTATTGTGCTGAAATATGTCATGGAAAGCAGAACTGGTATGCCGCTGTATGAACTGGTACGCAAGTATATTTTGGATCCGTGTGATATGTGGGATACTGTGCTTACTATTGAGTCTCGAAATATGCATAGAGTGGTTTCCAATAATTTTGAAAGAAGAATTCGTGATAACACGTATACGGTGATAAATGATGTAACCAAGGGAACAGTGAATGACGGGAAAGCACGTAAATTGGAACGGTTTAACCGGCAATTGTACGGTCATGCGGGATTGTTCTCAACAGCAGAGGATATGGGAAAGTTTGCCCGTGGTCTGATGTCTGGTATGATATTAAATCCTAAAATCGTTAATGAGATAGGAAGAAATTGTACTGGGAAAAGGTTGGATAATGGTGGCTTCAGTCAGTTTCATGGCTTTTTGTGCTATTCTAAGAATCCGGTGGCGGTTAATTCGGAGGTAAATCACTGGTTGAGTGGAAATGCCTTCGCATTGGGGGGCTATACGGGAAATCAGTTGACAATAGATTATCGGAATCAGCTTTATATATTTATGGCATCTAACAGATGTCACAATAGAATTACGAGTGTGAGCGGTACGGCAGAGGGATATGTGTCAGGTGAAGAGGTGGCTTGGCCTGATGGAAAGAAATATATATGCAATAAACGATATGCTTATGATAGAGATGATAGTGTTATCAATCCGGCAATAGAATTGGCAATGCAGTACAGATTGATGGAATATCTCTTGGAACGAAGAAAATAAATAAGAACCTATGGAGCGTTTACATTTGCTCTTTGACAGTTAAATTAAATTTTTTTGGAACCCTTTTTCTGGCTGCTGCATTTTTTCCAGGCTGCTTTGGACCAGGGGAGAAGGTCAGCAAGGAAATCGCGGCTGGTATCATCATGGTGTGCTGCCAGTTCGGTCAGCACATACTCCAGATATTCGTAGACCCGGAGACTGTTTGCTTTTGCAGTCTCTACCAGGCTGTACATGATGGCACTGGCTTCTGCTCCGCGGATGGAATCCACGTTGACCCAGTTCTTACGCCCAAGGTTGAAGGGACGGATGGCACGTTCTGCGGTGTTGTTGTCCATGGGTGTTTCGGAGATGGTTCAGGCATCTCTCCGGCAACAGGGAAGCCCTTCGGCGTTCATATTGAATATTATTTTGAGAAGGTGCCACTGGGGAATGCCGGAGCACTTTTCAAGATCAAGGATAAGTTGGATTCAGATTTTCTACTACTGAATGCTGATGCAGTGTTCGATGTGGATTTCAATCGATTCGTAGCGTTTCATAAGCAGCATGGCGGCTTGGTTACTCTTTTTACGCATCCGAATAGTCATCCCTACGACAGCGGACTTATTATTGCCGATAAAAATGGTGCTGTCAAGCAATGGCTAGCTAAGGAAGATGAACGTCCGGAATACTATCGTAATCGTGTCAATGCTGGACTTCATGTTATCAATCCGAGCATTTTAGATCATTCGGGGATTGATGCGGACAAGGTTGGCGCTGTGGGAGAAAATGGGAAACCCATCAAGGTAGACCTGGATCGGCAGCTTCTTAAGCCGTTGGCAGGAACCGGAAAGATGTTCCGCTACGATAGTCCTGAGTATGTGAAGGACATGGGTACGCCCGAACGCTATTATTCTGTATGCGAGGATTACAAGACTGGCCGCGTTTCCGGTAAGAATCTGAAGAACAAGCAGAAAGCGGTGTTCCTTGATCGGGACGGCACCATCAATAAATATGTGGGCTTCCTACGGAACATAGACGAGTTTGAACTGATAGACGGCGTAACGGATGCAATCAAAAAAATCAACAGTTCCGGTTATCTTGCAATTGTTGTTACAAATCAACCTGTGATTGCCCGTGGAGAAGTGTCTTTCGAAGAACTCGAAATGATTCACAATAAGATGGAGACATTATTGGGAAATGAAGGAGCGTATTTGGATGCCATCTACTTTTGCCCGCATCATCCACATAAAGGATATGAGGGAGAACGCCGGGAATTGAAAATTGAATGTGACTGTAGAAAACCTAACCCCGGAATGTTACTGAAAGCAGCACAAAATTTTAACATTGACCTGTCACAGTCTTGGATGATTGGTGATGGAGAAAATGATATCAAGGCAGGGCAGCGTGCAGGGTGTCGGACAGCTTTGATTGGAACTGAGTCTTTTGGACAGATGGTGACGGCATCGTCTTTAAGAGAATTTGTAGAACGGTATCTGAAGTAAGAGGAGGATTGTTGCAATGCGTAAATTGGATAACCGCCTGATGAAATATATCAATCTGTTAGTAGAGCGGTACCCTTCTTTGGATTTTGTCAAAGATGATATTGTTGCCGCGTATCTTTTGATAGAAGAGACCTATGAAAATGGCGGCAAGCTGCTTGTGGCTGGAAACGGGGGTTCAGCAGCAGATGCTGCGGAGCATATCGTTGGAGAACTGATGAAGGGGTTTAAGCTGTCCCGTAAACTTGAAGCTGGTTTTGCAGAACAGTTGGTTGCTGAAAATGTGGAACTCGGGGGCGTTTTGGCTGAAAATCTGCAGGGGGCGCTTCCGGCTATCGCACTGGATGGTCATCCGGCTCTATCTACAGCTTATATGAATGACTGTGAGCCGTTGCTCTGCTTTGCACAGCAGATTAATGGCTACGGAAAGCCAGGGGATGTATTTCTGGGCATTTCCACTAGTGGAAATAGCAAAAATATGTTGTTTGCAGCAACAACTGCGCACGCTAAGGGAATGAAAGTCATTGGATTGACTGGAGCAAAAGATAGCAAGTTAATGGATATGAGCGATGTATGTATCAAAGCTCCTCAGACGGAGACTTATATGATTCAGGAATTGCACCTACCTATTTATCATTGTCTGTGTTTGATGCTGGAAGATAAATTTTTTGCATAGTTTTTAAACAGGTATCGGCTATACACAAAGCATGACTATGTCATTTGACATGCTTTACCCACGCAAAATAAGCGTCAACTTCCGGGGAAAATTCTTATACCTATAATAGCTGCCATATTGTCTAAATTTAACAAAGTGCAGATTTGGCTATTTTGCTACATTGACAATTATAAAGGTGTCTGCTATTCTCTGCTTGTAAGCAGTTTTTTTCTATTTCAAATTTCTAAATCAGCGTAAGTTGATATCTGTGACTTCAGAGGAATTCCTGCTTATTTACCCCATTAAATACAATAGAGCAGGAGATGATGAAGGACAGAGCGTTTGTTCTGTGTATTGCCGTTGTTTATTCTCCTGCATACGTGTGAGAGGAGAATACGAATGGTAAAACGATACGAGGAACTGACGATTTCGGATGATTTTATGTTTGGTAAGGCGATGGGGGATAAAGTGCTTTGCCAGGATGTGTTGGAACAGCTGCTGGAGGAAAAGGTAGGGGAACTGGAGGATGTCCAGCCACAGCGGGAGTTCCGGTATACTTCGGGTGGTAAGCCGATCCGTCTGGATATATATACGCGGGATAAAAAGCGCATGTACGATGCAGAGATGCAAAATCAGAACCATCAGCCGGTGGAGAAGCTGGAACTGCCGAAACGGAGCAGGTTTTACCAGTCTACGATGGACACAGATCATCTGAGTAAGGGAAAATCCTATCGGGAATTACCGGAGGGAAGAGTGCTGTTCATATGCACCTTTGATCCGTTTGGCAGGGGATACGCAAAGTATTCGTTTCAGAATCTGTGCAAGGAAGACAGGGAGCTGTACCTGAAGGATGGAACGGAGAAAATTTTTTATAACTGTGCTGCGGATCCCGAGAAAGTGCCGGAGAATCTGAGGGAGTTATATGATTATATCAGAAGCGGGAAGGTCGGAGGAGACCTGAGCCAAAGGATTGATGAAGCAGTGCATATGGCACGTAAGAATGAGGAATGGAGGTCGGAGTACATGAAAGAGTTGCTACATGATGACGACGTCAGAGAAGAAGGCAGAGCAGAAGGAAGAGCAGAAGGAAGAGTAGAGGGTGAAAACCAGTTGGTAAAGCTGATAAATAGTATGATTGCTGGCGGTGATGGAGATAAGATTGCCTTGTTTGGAGAACCGGAAATCTTAAAGACAATGAAACAGAAATATGGGATAAATTAATTTTGCCCCATTTTTCCCCATGCGAAATAGGCGTAAACTTTCGGGGAGGTTCCTGCTGATGACAGTCTTTCCGACTTTTATCCTGGATGTGAACCTCGGCGAAGGTATTTTGAGGGGTAAAACTTCTGGAAGTTAAGATAAGCGAATAAAATATGGCATATTTCTAAAGCAACGTAAGCTTGCAGAGCTGGCACCCTGGAGTGAAAAACTTCAAACTCTAAAAATATAAGAATGAATTTGTAGTAAAATACTCCGACCTGAAAATAAGCTGGGGTAAATTTATAGGTACCGCCGGATTATTTGGCGCTTACGACAGATATGCATCGTGGGTTGAAAAACTTAAATATATTTGCCGTGTGGACAAAATGAACTCCAGGAGTTCACACGGTATATTTTGAGGGTCACTATATAGTTTATGACGGAAATAAAAGAAGAACACAATTAAAAGAATAGGAGTGTGAGAATAATGAATTTATCAGAAATACATCACATTGCAATCATCGTATCTGACTACGAAGCAGCTAAGGATTTTTATGTAAACAAGTTGGGTTTCTCTGTTATCAGGGAAAACTACCGCCCGGAGCGTAAAGACTGGAAGCTGGATCTGCGTGTTAATGAGCTTACGGAATTGGAGATTTTCGCAGAGGAAAATCCTCCGAAGCGTGTGAACCACCCGGAGGCATGTGGGCTACGTCATCTTGCGTTCTGCGTGGAGAGTGTGGAGCAGACAGTCAGAGAACTGGCGGAAGTTGGTATTGAATGTGAGCTGATCCGTGTGGATGATTATACTGGCAAGAAGATGACTTTTTTCCATGACCCGGACGGTCTGCCGCTGGAGCTGCATGAATAATTATGAGAGAGAAAAGAGCGTATAAGCCCCGGAAGCCAGGTGGCGGTCGAAAGAAGCTGAAGCCGGAGTATGATGCTGGGAAGAATCTGATAGAGCAGATGGAAAGAGCTGTGGCACTTTATGATTCTGAGATGTCCTTGCAGGCCATCGGTGAAGAACTGGGATTAAATCCAATAAAGGTACGCAAGCTCCTCATCACGGCTGGTGTGTATGAATCAGAAGTGGCGGAGAAGGTACAGGATACATTTGCGGAGTACCGAGAAACACAAGACTACAAAACCTCCATACTTTCAACCGCAAAGGCGCTTAACCTTTCCAAAGCCTCCGTTACTTCGTACCTGCCATATCAAAAAGGTGTGTACTTCCCAAGTACAGCAGAAAAAGAGAAAATTAGTGTCGGAGCAGAGCGGCAACGGAGATACAGAGCGATGAAGCGGTGGAGGGCTGATCCGACAGAAGAAAACTTCTGGGGTGTGGTTCTGGCTTATGCCGGTGTGAGATTCAAAACTTACTCTGGGTTGCCATTCACTTACGAAATTAAAAAAGGCAGGAACGGCGAGTACACGAAGGAACTGTGGATCGACAGACGGGAGAAGAGCAAAAGTTTGGCGTGGAGTTCGGTGCTTCTGGCGCTGGGCAATATAAAAGGAGAAGTGGTGGTAGATAGGCCAAAGGCATTGGGCGATATCCGGGGAGTGACTTACATTTATGGGATGTTCTATCGGTTCGGACTGATTGATGTGCCGGACGAGGTAAAGGAGAAGATGAAGTAAATGGAGAGTTGCTGTCGTAGGCAGTATGTACTGAGGACATCAATCGAATAAAATATGACATATTATCCAAATTCATAAGGTACAGATTTTGCTATTTTGCTACATTGACAATTACATATTTCTTTGTTATTCTCTGCGTGTAAGCAGTTTTTTTCTATTTCAAATTTCTAAATCAGCGCAAGTTGATGTCTGTGACTTCAGAGAAATTCCTGCTTATTTACCCCATTTAATACAATAGAGCAGGAGATGATGAAGGACAGAGCGTTTGTTCTGTGTATTACCGTTGTTTATTCTCCTGCATGCGTGTGAGAGGAGAATACGGATGGTAAAACGATACGAGGAACTTTTTATATAACTGTGCTGCAGCACCCGAGAAAGTGCCAGAGTGACGTGGTTTTCGGCATTTCTTCGGAAACTCTGATGACTAGGGCATCAGAATGTCCAGTTTTTCCAGATATATATTTCCCTTTTTATCACACAGATTCAGCAACTCCGTCAGGATATGCTAAAATAGTTTGAAAGATTACCTGTGAATTCGTAAGGACATATGATAAAATATAATATAATTTGATAATTAGATGCGGGAAGGAGGCGAAGCTGATGGAAACGAATAAAAAGAGTAATTTGAATAGAATTTTTACTCGCAATATGCTTCGCCACTTTATAGATGGAAAGGTAGATAATGTATATTCATCAGTTGTTAGACGATATACAAGTAATGCTGACCAAAAGAATAACCGAGAATTAATAAGCGAAATTTATTGTGAATTGAAGAATAATTATAGGAATGAGTATTTTTATAAAAATACTTTGCTGAATAAGTTACTTCTTGGTGTACATAGTGTTAATACGACAACTGCTTTGACAGAAGTTGCGATAGCTAAATCGAAAGCAGATTTTGTATTAATAAATGGTAAAGCTGTTGTATATGAGATAAAAACAGAACTCGATAACCTGGATAGACTAAGTACCCAGATAGATGATTATTATAAGGCATTCGATCATGTGGCTGTAGTAACTTATGAGAAAAATCTGCAACAGTTACAAAGGATGTTGGATGGTATAGATAAACCTGTTGGTATTTATGTGCTAAGAAAAAATGGAAAGCTGGGTATGGTTCGGGAACCGCAAAGGCATATAAGCGATTTAGACAAAGATATTATTTTCAAATTACTAAGAAAATGTGAATATGAAGATATAATTACGCAGTGGTATGGCTGTTTACCGGAAGTGACACAGTTCAAATATTATGCTGCTTGTAAACAAATGTTTTTACAGATACCAATAGAAGAGTCCTATTTGTGTGTTTTGAGAATATTAAAAAAGAGAATGCAACTAGAGAAAGAGGAGTTTGTTAAGGTTCCATACGAATTAAAGTTTTTGGTGTATTTTATGGAATTGACATATGATGATTATCAGAAACTCGAAGTGTTTTTAGAACATCAATATGGAGGTGCGTAGTATGTATTTCCCTTATTTGAGAGGACGACAATTTGAATTAATTGCGTTGCGTGAGTTGGCAGAGAAAGGTGTTTTGAGCAGCAGAATCACACCGATTATTGAACCTGTAAAATTATCTTCTACACTTGTTAAGACCATAGAAGCATATGGGGAAAATAGTAAGCAACTTGCTATCATTACCAACCCTAAGGTGGGGAGCTTTAGTAGTGATGCCAGAGAAGAGAAAAACCAGAAGCTAAAGGAAAGCTTGTCTGCAAGTTTAAAAGAAAATAATAATATTCTTTATATGTATTTATTAAGGGCGAGTTCAAAACCAGAGAAGTTTATTGCAAGGCATGCAGATAATATGGGAACGATTTGTGATGACAAAGATGCAATTTCTGTTTATGAAGCATACTTTGCAGAAACAGATGTTAAGTACAATTTAATACCAGATGAAAGTGGGTTTAGAAGGAAAATAAGAAAAAACAGAGTACTTTTGGCGGATAAGTTTAATAAACTAGACAGAAATAATGATTATATTGAAGTTGATGACGAACCTTTTTCAGAAGATCATTTGTACTATCAAGAAGATGGATATGTGGGATTTTCTGATTATTCTGTAGTTGGTGAAGAATATAATGAAACGGGTTTTGCTCCTTATGCGGTTGCGATACATATTGTATATTTCGATAAAGATGATAGCTTACGCGTAAAGCATTTTGTGTCTGATTCGAATGACGATATTAGTGATCCTGCTGGGAAATTTCAAGAAGCGTTGTCGAAACTAGTGGCATGGAATGAAACAAAGCAGCTTGATACTGTGGCAATGAAAGAGTTTGAAGACTTATATCACCGAGAAGCTTATCCGGGGTTGGGAACAGTGAAAAAACTATCTATTATGCATCATTTAGAGTTAATAGGAAGATATTTGGATAAGGAGTAGCTTATGGTAATTTGCGAAAGATGTTTTTGCGACACAGAAGTTATCTCTGTTATCCGGAATAAAGGAGAGATTGGGGATTGCCCACTGTGCAAATGTAAAAACGTACATATATATGATACGGATAAGTATGAAGACCTGAGCATGATGTTTGATGAACTGATAAGCATATATACACCGGTTTCTTTGTTACCGGATTCGTATCCGAAGTCAGATACTCGCTTGTTGAAGACTGAATTGATTAACAACTGGAATATTTTTAATAAAAAGAGCGAATCCGATGTGTATAACATAATTACTGCAATATGTAAAGAAAAGTATGAATATAATGCAGAGTTGTTTGACCAGCCGGTTGGTATTCAGGAGTTATATGACCCAGAGTATTTATCAAAACATTCTCTTTTGACTACAAATTCTTGGGATGATTTTGTAGAGGCACTAAAAATAAAGAATCGTTTTCATACGCATTATGTAGATTTGAACTTATTAGAACGATTTTGTTCATATATTCGTAAACCATATAAGACGGGAGAGATGTTTTTTAGATGTAGAATTTCAACAGAAGAAGGGATTCCGATTGAAGAAATGGGGGCACCGCCAATTGATAAGACTACAGATGGTAGAGCTAATGCAAGAGGAATTAGGTGCTTGTATTTGGGTGATACTGCTGAGACCACAATATATGAAGCAAGAGCTGGTGCATATGATTATGTAACGGTTGGTAAATTTAGACTCAAAAAAGATATTATTGTTGTCGATTTAAAGAAAATCAATCAAATAAGTCCATTTTTAGAGGGATTAGATTGCTTAGAATATGCGATTAATAAAGAGCACTTAAATAAGATAAATGACGAAATGGGTAAAATCATGCGTAGGAGCGACAGTGCTTTGGATTATGTTCCGACGCAATATATTACCGATTTTGTTAAAAGTATTATCCATGGTGATGTTGCGGAATATGCGGGTATTGAATATAAAAGCGTAATGCATAGCAATGGATATAATTTGGCTTTGTTTGATCCGGACTTGTTTGAGTGTGTGGAGACGGAAGTTTATGGAATAGATACCATTGACTATAGAAAACATGTCATATAATGATTTTTTAGGTGAGGTAAATATCAATCTTCTGTCGGAAAATGATGTGGAGACCTATGAAGTCGGTGACAATAAAGCTGTCATTATGGTTATTTACGTGCTTATGGCAAAGCGAGAGCAGATCACCGTCTCCTATCAGGGAATGGAACCTTTTACCGCAATGCCGGTGGTGATCGGTTTGTAATGTTCGCATGAATGCTGGTGGAGATACAGATAAGATAGCACAGTTGGACAATCCGGAGGTGCTATCTGCAATGCGGAAGAAGTATGGTTTAGAGTAGACAAAATAATTAAAGCTGGCACACTCTGTAGAATTGCTGCAGAGTGTGCCACTTTTGATTTACGCGAGCAACGAGCCAAAGTCCGTGCTTGCACGAGACCTTGGCGACTGCCACGATAACTTGAGAAATAAAAATTTCAAATCGAAGAAAAATAAATTGCGCAAATACAAATAGGATGATATAATAAATACCAGAGGTGAGAAAAATGTTTTTCTTTGATTTCAATAATAGTACAAGTGCAACTAATGCTATAACACAATCACTTGTTTCGGATAGTTTTGTACATACTGCAGAACTGGACAGTATAAGAACCCTTTTAGGGAAGGAAACGGAAAAGCAGGGACTGCGCAGCTCCGATTTGGCAGAATTAACAGGATGGTCCCCTTCGAAGACGAGCAAATTGACAGCGGGGCGCCAGAGACTTACAGCTGAGGATATCCGGACTTGGTCAAGGGCGCTTGGCTATACGCCGGATCCGTTCATAGATGGTAAAGCGGATATCAGGTATTATAATTTAGGTGGCTATATTCGTAAACCAAGTGATGCATTGGAAGCATATTTCTGTGTCTTGGACGGAGAACCGGAGCATGTAGCGATTGCGCAGTATGAGTTACCGTTGTCGATTTTGGCAATGCTGGGGGTTAAGATTTCCGATTATGCAGTGAGAGCAAACGCATCCGGTTTTACAATAGATCCGGTCACGAGGAGAGGGTTTGGCAATACAGCAACATATATTCGATTCTGGCAGAGGACTACGACAGATAATGAGAACATGACGCCTGAATTTGGACTTTGGTTGTCTCCGGAAAATGATTATTTTCTATTCGCAGTATATCTGAACCGTAAAAGCGAAGATGGCGCGATGCCCCAATTAAGGGCTGCTTATAAGGATACTTTACAGGTGGAAGATAAGTATACGGACGAATTTGATAAATTCGCAGAAATGCACAGGGATTGGGTTCCAGGATTCCTCAGACAAGGTGAGATTGTTTCCATTGGATCAGACACAAATATGCTGCCGCAACCGGGGGATTTTGAAAATACGTTGATCGATCTTTTCCGAAAATATTGTGCACTGGTGTGGGAAGTGAAAGGAATTGATCTTCTTCCGGGAAAATATAGGCAGCGGGAAGAAATATCTTCTTTCCGGCAATTGGATATTTTGAACGGATATGCGGATTTTTACCCGGAAGTAAAAGAAAAGATTCTGCAGAGAGAAAAATATTTATGCGAAAATAATCCGGCGCATAGTACTTTTGTGGATGCATTGGGAAGACCATATATGGAAGTAGTGCCGATTGTTCCGTTCGAAGAAGGAATGCAGTTTGGCACAAACATTTTTGAACAGGAGAATGGTGTATGTCTATGCCCTATGTGCAGAGCTCAAATGAAATACGGATCATTAAATGACCGCGAAGATATGATTTTTAAACTTTTCAGAAAACATCAGAAAGCGTTGCAGGAAAAGGGAATTGAAATTTCATTGACCCAGGTGCTTGCAGCAAATGGATTGGCATAAGAACTTATAGAGGGTACATAGTATGAGTACGTTATTTTTGATTGGTAATGGCTTTGATTTAAATTGTGGAATGAAAACAGCATACAGGGATATTTATCCCGGATATGTTAAGGAACCGTCGGAATCAAACATAATATTTAATTTCAAGAAGAGTATTGCTGAGGATATTAATACCTGGGGAGATTTCGAACTGGCGATGGCAGAGTATGCAGGAACTCTGAAGAATGAAGCGGAACTGCTGGAATGCGTTCGTGATTTCTCTTCTTATGCGAATGACTATTTGACAGCGGAGGAACTTCGAGTGAAAAAGTATCTGCAGGATGCGAATGTAATGGAACGTGCCACTTACGAAATGCGGGAGTCTATGGAAGGTTTTTACTCAGGATTTTCTCACAATATTGATAATATCATGCAAGGCAGAGCGGCAGGATATGTGAATATCATGAAGGTCATCTCGTTCAATTATACTTCGGTGTTTGATACGATCTTCAACATGATGCGGAGAACGATAGCCTTAAATCCCACAAGAATCATTCATATTCATGGAATGCTTCAGGAAGATCCTTTTTTCGGAGTGGACAATGAGGCACAGCTTGCGGTAAATTATCCGATCACTAAGAGAACCCAAAGAGGGTTTATAAAACCGTATTTTAATGAGTGCTATGATCATGAGAGAGTTGAGAAAACTGTAAATTGTATTCAGGAAGCATCAACAATTTGTACTTACGGATTGTCTCTGGGGGATTCGGATCTGACCTGGCGTAACGCTATTCTGACATGGTTAAGTAACGACAGTTCACACCATTTATTTTTCTATGATTATAGATTTGCCAACGCAACCTATAAAACAATTTCCGAAAAAATGGATATGGAGGACGAAGCCAGAGAAGAATTACTGAAAAAGTGGAATGTTGAAAACCCGGAGGCAATCATGGAACGGGTTCATATTCCTATCGGAAAAAATATTTTTAATATAGCTGAGAACTGGAAAAGTATGGAAAGAGAGACTGCATAAAATGCAAAATAGCCAAATTCATAAGGTACAGATTTTGCTATTTTGCTACATTGACAATTACATATTTCTTTGTTATTCTCTGCGTGTAAGCAGTTTTTTTCTATTTCAAATTTCTAAATCAGCGCAAGTTGATGTCTGTGACTTCAGAGAAATTCCTGCTTATTTACCCCATTTAATACAATAGAGCAGGAGATGATGAAGGACAGAGCGTTTGTTCTGCGTATTGCTGTTGTTTCTTCTCCTGTATACGTGTGAGAGGAGAATACGAATGGTAAAACGATACGAGGAACTGACGATTTCGGATGATTTTATGTTTGGTAAGGCGATGGGGGATAAAGTGCTTTGCCAGGATGTGTTGGAACAGCTGCTGGAGGAAAAGGTAGGGGAACTGGAGGATGTCCAGCCACAGCGGGAGTTCCGTTATACTTCCGGTGGCAAGCCGATCCGTCTGGATATATATACGCGGGATAAAAAGCGTATGTATGATGCGGAGATGCAGAATCAGAACCATCAGCCGGTGGAGAAGCTGGAACTGCCGAAACGGAGCAGATTTTACCAGTCTACGATGGATACGGATCATCTGAGTAAGGGGAAATCCTATCGGGAACTGCCGGAGGGAAGAGTGCTGTTTCTTTGCACTTTTGATCCATTTGGCAAGGGATATGCGAAGTATTCTTTTCAGAATCTGTGCAAGGAAGACAGAGAACTGTACCTAAAGGACGGAACGGAGAAGTTTTTTTATAACTGTGCTGCGAATCCCGAGAAAGTGCCGGAGAATCTGTGGGAGTTATATGATTATATCAGAAGCGGGAAGGTCGGAGGAGACCTGAGCCAAAGAATTGATGAAGCGGTGTGTATAGCACGTAAGAATGAGGAATGGAGGTCGGAGTACATGAAGGAACTGTTACATGATGACGACGTCAGAGAAGAGGGAAGAGCAGAAGGTGAAAACCAGCTGGTAAAGCTGATAAATAGTATGATTGCTGGCGGTGATGGAGATAAGATTGCTCTGTTTGGAGAACCTGAAATCTTAAAGACAATGAAAAAGAAGTATGGTCTGGAGTAGTAATCAAATTTGATTCCTAATTCTTTTGTACGGTTGAACAATAAAAGGGGATGTGCTACTATTGGTTATATAGATGCAGATCACGGCAGCTTATTTAACTGATAAGACTAGGGGGGAGCTTTATATGGCAACACAAAAGCAACAAGGTATTAAAAAGCGACTGACGAAGGGATTTGTGAAAGTAGCAATAATCGGTGCGATTGCGGCAATTATTGGAATCATAGCACTACTGATCGTAGCAACGCAGTATGAAAAGGCGTTGAGCCGATACGGATTTACACAGGGAGATATCGGTAAAGCGATCGCGGCATTTTCGGAGAGCCGGAGTGCACTACGTGCAGTAGTAGGCTATGATGACGAAGCAGTGATAGAAAAGCAGATCGAGCTGCATGACCAGAAAAAGGCAGCGTTTGAGACTTACATAGATGAATTGAACCGTTCAATCCAATTCGCCGAAGGCAGGGATGCCTATAATAAAGTACTGCAGGAACTGGACGGGTACTGGGATCTGGATGCACAGGTGCTGGAACTGGCTACCTCCGATGACGAGGACGGATATCTGAAGGCGCAGGATCTGGATACCGGAGATCTGACCGCACAGTACGAACGGATATACGCGGAGTTTGTAGACTTGATGAATCTGTGCGTCGAAAAAGGAGATCAGGCGGAGGCAGATCTGCGTCATATGGAGTTTTTTATGCTGATCGCGATTCTGGTTATCGTAGTGATTTCTTTCTGGAGTTCTGTGATATTAGGCAAGAAAATGGCGGGAGATATCGAAGAACCGATGATAGCGCTGGCAGATCGACTTCAGACTTTTGCACAGGGGGATTTGGAGAGTGCATTCCCAGACAGCAACACGGAAGATGAGATATCCTATATGATACAGGTCGCAAAAGGCATGGCTGCTGACCTGAATCTGATTATTACGGATGCAGGAGAATTGTTAGGACAGATGGCAGAGGGTAATTATGCCATCGGTACTACGATTGAAGAGAAATATGTAGGACAGTTCGTGGCATTGAAAGATGCCATGCGTAAGATGAACCGACAGATGAACAGCACCTTACAGCAGGTCGAAGAGGCTGCCAAGCAGGTATCTGCAGGATCGGAGAATCTTGCACAATCTGCCCAGGCGTTAGCAGAAGGAGCAACAGATCAGGCAGGATCTGTGGAAGAACTGACGGCAACCATTACGAATATCACAGATGCCGTGTCCCGTACAGCCGGTGAACTGCAGAAGACGACGGAAAAGGCTGAGAATTATGCACAGCAGGCGGATGCAGGGCATACGCAGATGAGGTCATTGATGGAGGAAATGGACCGAATCAATGAAACATCTAAAAAGATACAGAATATTATTGCTGACATTGAAGATATTGCGAGTCAGACGAACCTGTTGTCTCTGAACGCGGCGATTGAGGCTGCCAGAGCAGGAGAAGCAGGACGGGGATTTGCTGTGGTGGCAGAACAGATCCGTAAGCTGGCAGAGCAGAGTGCACAGTCGGCAGTAGATACCAGAAGCCTGATCGAAGGATCGCTGCAGGAGATCAAGAATGGCAATCAGGCAGCGGAAGCAGCAGCGGAATCTCTGGAGCAGATTGTTACGGGAGTCAAGGAGATTGCGACAGATGCAAAACGATTGAGTGAAGAGTCTGTCGCGCAGGCACAGGCGATGCAACAGGCAGAGATTGGAGTGAATCAGATATCGGAAGTGGTGCAGTCGAACTCCGCAGCGGCGGAAGAATCCTCTGCTACCAGTGAGGAATTATCCGCACAGGCATATGCATTAAACGATTTGGTAGGAAAGTTTACACTACGTCGGGATTAATTGCTAATGAAAGAATGATACAAATACCGGTCTTAATAATCCGTAAATAGCGGAAAAATAAGACCGGTATTTTTTATTATGCAAACCTTTCACTATAACTGAAATTTCCCTTTCCGTATTATCTATTAGAATTGTAATGGTAGATATAGGAGATGGAAAAATGAGTCAAAAGCATTCGCAGGAGTATAAGAACATAGGTCAGACAATCTGCAAATACCGAAAACTCAGAGGTCTTACGCAGGAACAACTGGCAGATAGAGCATGCATCAGTATCAGTTACCTTACCAAAATAGAGGCTCCCAATTGTGACCAGCCGTTTTCTCTGGAGGTAATATTGGATATAGCGGAAGTACTGGAAGTATCCGTACATCAGTTGTTGGAAGCTATCAAATAGAGAAATAAAAAATGATCTTAAAAGTTTAACACTTTTAAGATCATACTTTTTAAAGAAGAGCTGCTGACGGGAATCGGACCCGTGACCTCCGCACTACCAATGCGACGCTCTACCGACTGAGCCACAGCAGCATCACGTGACTACTAATGCAATCACTGTGATTCATTCTAACAAAAGAGATACCGTTTGTCAACAACAAAAAATGCAAAATTTTACGCTATTTGTCGATGGGAAGAAATTGACATAGAATCTACGAAAAGTAAAATATAAAGATATGAAAAACAAATTTTTCTCACATTGTAAAACCATCTATATTTAATATAGGGATAAATGTTAAATTATAAAATAAATATTTTTAAGAAGGATGAAACCATTTATATGGGGGAATGACAGATGCATAAAAACAAGACAGAAGAGACAGCAGCAGACCATCTAGAATTCAATGAAATGTTTCGCAGAAATGAAACCATAGTGTATAATTTTATCAGATATCGGATACTTGATAAGTCGTTGGCACAGGATGTCATGCAGGAAACATTCTACCTGGCGTACAAAAAGTGGGATATTCTGAAAGATCATCCGAATCAGACGGGATGGCTGCTGGAGACCGCGAGGCATAAGATACAGGAGTTCAACAGGAAAATAAAGAAGCTGGAATGTGAAACCTCGTTGGATGATCACGATGACCATGAACATGTTGTTGCGAAAGACGAATACGGAAAAGCAGAATTAGACATGGTCCTGGAAGCGGAACTGGACGAAGAAGAGAAGACGCGTTTCTCGAGATATTTTGTGGCAGGATATAAAATATCGGAAATGGCGAAATTGGAGAATATTTCTGAGAACAATATGAGTGTCCGACTCAGCAGATTGCGTGGCAAAATAGCCCAATGCCTATACGATGGAAAAATATTCGACAAAAAGCAAAAAAAGTCTGTAAGAAATGACAAAAAAGAGACAAAGACATATAGAGAGGGACAGTCATTCGGCAGCAACGCCGGATGATGAGATATAGAAGGGAACGGAACAGTAATGAAGAAACAGGATAATGAAAGTCTGATCCAGGAAGTTACGAAGCGGTTAGACTGGTATACAATGGAGGCTTCCGACGAGGAATTTGATGCGGATGAAGTTCAGACGTTATTGAAGCTGTTGGATAGCCTGAAAGGTGAAGAGAAAGAGGAAGAATTGCCGGTGGAGGAAGCACTGGACAGCTTCTGGAAGTATTGTGAGAAACGTCAGGAAGAGGAAAGAATTCTGGCGGCAGATGGGAAGGAAAGTGAGGAGAACCGCAAAACGAAGCCTGAGAAAAAGGAAGGGCGGATGCGCCAATTCCTTTGGTATTTTCACAAACACAGAATTGCTGTGGTGACAGCAGTGGCACTGATTATTATAATGCTGGGTGGTTCCTGGCAGATGGCGGTAAATGCAGAGAAACACGGTGGCTTCTTCTGGTGGATGGATAAGAACGAGGAAGGGACTACATTGATAACGGCACCGGAGGGGTCAGATATTAAGATATCGGATATTTATGATAAAGTAGAAGATGTCCCTGAGGAATATAAGGAATATGCATTGATACCATTTGAACTTAGTGGGTTCATTGGCGGTGATTACAATTTGCGCCGTATTGAAGTGATAAAATCCAATAAGGCTGATTCAATATATGACTATTTTGAAAATGAAAAAGAAGAGATATTATATTTTGAAATTAAAAGATATCGACAAGAAATTTTGAGAGTAAGAGAAACTTATCCGGGATATGTATTTTGCGAGGAATTTGAAAATGATGGTATAAATTTAGAAGTTTTTCAAAAAGAGGAAGAGAGTGGAAAACAAAGATATGTGATCTATTTCTATTATAGGAATGAAAAATATGCTGTTGTCGGCGTAGACAGTAAAGAAAAATTGAAGGAAATAGCGGTTGAGTATCAACAGGCAGTAGTTAATAGTTATTCTAAATAGGTGTACAAAGAGAAGTTGAGTCTAAAATCTCAGCTTCTTTTTTCGTGTTTAAGCTATTTCCTTTTCACAAAATAAAAAATAATAAAGAACTTAATAAAAATAAACGTTGAATGAATTTTAAAAATCTGATTTGGGTATAGAAACCATAAGTTAGTC
>CAMEOT010000006.1 GCA_945929965.1 uncultured Lachnospiraceae bacterium | reverse complement strand
AGGGAAATTTATCTTCTATAGACCCATGAAGTTTTTCAAGAAATCAGTAGCCAAGGACTCCGGGGATTCGATAGCATTTCTTATATTAACTCTCAATTTAATAAGAGAAGTATATTACTGCCTGAGCAGTAATATACTTCTTAACTGTCGCTCCACTTACAAGTACTTCTTTAACAGATCCACCTTGTCCAGTTTCTCCCAGGGCAGATCCACATCGGTACGTCCGAAGTGACCGTAGGAAGAGGTCTGCTTGTAGATAGGTCTGCGCAGATCCAGCATCTTGATAATGCCTGCGGGTCTTAAGTCGAAGTTCTCACGGATGATCTCTACCAGCTTGTCATCGTGCAGTTTGCCGGTACCGAAGGTATCTACCATGATGGAGGTAGGCTGTGCTACACCGATAGCGTAAGACAGCTGAATTTCACACTTCTCAGCCAGTCCGGCCGCTACGATATTCTTTGCAACATAACGAGCGGCGTAAGCGGCACTTCTGTCCACCTTGGTGCAGTCCTTGCCGGAGAAAGCTCCGCCGCCGTGACGTGCATATCCGCCGTAGGTGTCTACGATGATCTTACGACCGGTCAGTCCGCTGTCACCGTTAGGTCCGCCGATTACAAAACGTCCGGTAGGATTGATGAAGAACTTGGTGTCTGCATCGATCATGTCTGCGGGCAGAACGGGATCGAATACATATTTCTTGATATCCTCATGAATCTGTTCCTGAGATACATGCTCGTCATGCTGGGTAGACAGAACGACAGCTTCCAGACGGACAGGCTTGCCATTCTCATCATATTCTACGGATACCTGGCTCTTGCCGTCGGGTCTTAAATAAGATAATGTTCCGTCCTTACGCACCTTGGTCAACTGTCTGGTCAGCTTGTGTGCCAGAGAGATAGGATACGGCATATATTCCGGAGTCTCATCGGTAGCGAAACCAAACATCATGCCCTGGTCTCCTGCACCGATAGCATCCAGCTGATCATCGGTCATGTTGCTTTCTTTTGCTTCCAATGCCTTGTCTACGCCCATAGCGATATCGGCGGATTGCTTGTCCAGAGATACCATAACGGCACAGGTATTGCCATCGAATCCCTTCTCGGAAGAGTCGTAACCGATCTCGGTCACAGTCTTACGAACGATAGCGGGAATATCAATGTTAGCCTTGGTGGTGATCTCACCCATTACCAGTACGAAACCGGTGTTGGTGCAGGTCTCACATGCTACACGGCTGAACGGATCCTGCTCCATCAGCGCATCCAGCACCGCATCAGATACGGCATCACAGATTTTATCGGGATGTCCTTCCGTTACGGACTCCGATGTAAATAAACGTTTTTCCATTTGTCCTCCATTCTGCTTCCCTATGGGAAGAGGGTCTAGTGTATGAGTTACTAAAGTCCTATCATTCATAGCCTCCTTCGCAAAATTGCATCTTCGATGCTTTCCTTTTGCTCATTGAGGCTATCTCATGGCTCTGAATGATACAAAAAAGTCCGCTTTACTAAGCGGACTGATTTAACGATCGATCAAATCCTCTTATTGTTCGACAATTGCTCGCTCAGGTGGGCACCTTCCGCATTCTGCGGGGTTGCCGTGGCTTCATCGATCCTATGTATCTCCACCACTCTGAATAAGGGAAAGTCTATATGAACTTTTCTACGTAGGCTAGCTTACTATGAGATGCCCTGTTTGTCAACAGACATTTTTTCTCAGTTGTAGCACTCACTCAGTTGTAGCATCAGCGATCCCGACAGGATCAACCGATCTTTAATTTGAACTTCTGTAAATCTCTCTCGGTTTCGATCAACTCGATCTGCGCTCCCAGTCCCTGTAATTTCAGATGGAAGTCTTCGTAGCCTCTCTCGATATAACGGATATCATCCACGGTGGAAAAGCCTTCCGCAGACATTGCTGCCAGTACCAGTGCAGCACCTGCCCGCAGATCCGGTGCGGAAATATTCGCTCCGGTATATCTGGATACACCGTCAATGATGGCGGTATTGCCCTCTACTTTGATATTGGCTCCCATACGGGTCAGTTCATCTACATATTTGAACCGGTTCTCGAAAATACTCTCGGTCACGATGCTGGTCCCCTTGGACAGTCCCAGTGCCACGGTGATCTGCGGCTGCATATCTGTGGGGAATCCCGGATAGGGCAGAGTCTTCACCTGGGTATGCTGCAGAGGCTTGGATGCCACCACGCGGATACAGTCGTCCGCCTCCTCTACTTCACAGCCGATCTCCAACAGCTTTGCCGTAATGGACTCCAGATGCTTGGGAATCACATTTTTCACCGTTACATCGCCCTTGGTCACCGCTGCCGCGAACATAAATGTGCCCGCCTCGATCTGGTCAGGGATCACGGCATACTCGGTACCGTGCAGATGGGATACACCCTTGATACGGATCACATCCGTACCGGCGCCCTTGATGTTGGCTCCCATACTGTTCAAAAAGTTCGCCAAGTCTACCACATGGGGTTCCTTCGCTGAATTCTCGATAATGGTGGTGCCTTCTGCCATTACAGCGGCCATCATGATATTGATGGTAGCACCAACGCTGACCACATCCATATAGATATGGCTGCCGCGAAGATGCTCCGCATGGGTCTTGATCAGTCCATGCTCGATCTTCACCTCTGCACCCAGGGCACGGAAACCCTTGATGTGCTGGTCAATAGCACGACAACCGATATCACATCCGCCGGGAAGTGCCACTTCCGCATGCTTGTATTTGCCAAGCAGAGCACCGATCAGATAATAGGACGCTCTGATCTTCTTGATATTTTCATCTTCTACTACAAGTTCACTGATATTGGATGCATTGAGGGTCACCTTATGGCGATCAGTACGCTTTACGATCACGCCAATGTTCTCCATAGCGCACAAAAGTACGTTCGTGTCTCTTACATCCGGCACATTTTCTATATAAACAGTCTCATCCGTCATTACGGAAGCAGCAAGAATAGGAAGTGCCGCATTCTTAGCACCTCCTATTTCCACTTCTCCGACTAATGGATTACCGCCTTTGATTGCGTATTGTTCCATTGTTCTTACCTCTGTTATTCTCAGATCAGAAAAAACCTTCTTAAGCACTTATACCACATTTTGGGGAATTTGTAAATACAACACCCTAATTCAGGTACTTGAGCGGGTTCACCTGGCTGCCGTTAATCAGAATCTCAAAATGAAGATGAGGTCCCGTACTGATACCGGTATTTCCGCTGAGTGCGATACGTTCTCCCTGTTTTACCGTCTGCCCTGCCTTGACCAGTACCTTGCTTAAATGACCGTATCTGGTCTGTCTGCCGTCCTCATGGTTAATGTAGACACAATAACCGTATCCGCTTCCCCATCCGGCTTTCACAACGGTTCCGCCGCAGGATGCAAATACCGCAGTTCCAGTAGGAACCGACCAGTCTACTCCCTTATGATAGCTGCTGGCACCCTTGGTCGGTGACTTTCTGCGTCCGAATCCGGACGACTGACGTCCGCCGGAGATCGGCTTGATATAGGTGGGCGGAATCTTGGTTCCCCGTTCTACGATCTTCGGAACCGCCTCCATAACAACCTCTTCCTTCAGAATATCCCTGGTCACCTCTCTGTCATTCAGATAGGATACGTCTGCCACCACGCGGCGGAAGCCCGCGGAAGGCTGCTGTAAGATCTTGGTCTGTGTCGTATACCAGGAATCGTTATCCACATAGATTACATCTGCATCGTAGATTTCTTCGTAGTAATTCTGTTCCATGCGCTCCACGGACAGCTCGGGCTCCGGCACGGTGATGATCAGCTTGTCTCCCACACGGATCGTAGAATTTTCATCTGTCAGTGTCTCACTGTTCATGGCAATGATCTGATCAATGGGAATGTTGACTTTGATGGAGATCTCGGACAGGGTATCTCCACTGACCACCTCATATTCACCGGGAGTCTCCTGATCCTTGATCACATCCTCGATCGCCTGATCCAACGGCGTCAGCATATTCTCCGGAAGATAGGTTTCCACGATCTCTACCTTCTCCGCAAAATCCATAGTCATCAGACCCAGCTCGTAGTCCTCGAAATCCTTTTCTTCCTGTTGATCTGCCTGGGCGCCGGCCTGATCCAGGGCTGTCTGTACACCACCTGCATAGATGGCTTCTTCCTTCTGCTCTTCCTGTGCGGTCAGTTCCTGACGATTCACCACTTCTGTGGTAAGCACATTGAATTCCTTCTGTGCATCATGCGTCAGTTCCACACTGAATTTTTCTTCCGAATCATATTTGTCCACTGCTGCCTGCAGCAGAGATTTCACCTCATCCACACTGGACAGGTTAACCATGTATTCATTTACCTTCATAGTATAAGATCTGTGGGATGTCTCACGGATACTGTTCTCCAACTCCCGTTCCATGGCTGCCAGCATGCTGTCCTCATTGTCCAACGTGCCCCACAGCACTTCCTCACCGACCATTGTCAGATCTGCATCCATAAACAGAATGTCATCGCTTCCGGATGCTATATTTCTCCTGGCTTCCTGTAAAAGCTGTTCTGCTCTGTCAGCCTCTCCGACCGTTCCGATCTCGTTGCCGTTCAAGAATACATGGAAATAATTCTCTCCGGTCTTTTCAAACGCTGCGTACCCTTTCAGGAAAAACAGGCTCACAAAAAGTGTGGCAAACGTCGTTTTCACATATGTATATTTTACTCTTTTAGAGTAAGATGTCAGTTTCTTCATGAATTCCTTCTCGATCTATGGTATCTATCAACAGTATACAGTATGTCCCAACCGGACTTCCTATATACCTTTCTTACTGTAATAACTTTGTAACATATTGATTCTATCAGCATTTCTATACCTTGTAAAGGAAGAATGTATGTTCGATTTTTCTATTTTCTTTCCGACTGATTTATGCTATACTTAAGATGTTTACTGATATTTTGGAAAGGAGTCTCCCATGCAGGATGCGATCATTTTTCATATTGATGTGAATTCCGCCTTTTTAAGTTGGACCGCCCTGCACAGGCTTGAGCATGGAGATCCGGTGGATCTTCGCACGATTCCGGCCATCGTTGGCGGCGACACTGCCACCAGGCATGGTGTGGTACTGGCAAAATCTATACCTGCCAAGGCCTACGGTATCACTACCGGCGAACCGGTCGTGAATGCCCTGCGCAAGTGTCCCCATCTCGTAATGGCAGCTCCGGACCACAATATGTACCGTACAAAAAGCCAGCTGCTCATGGAACACCTGTCGAATATCTGCCCAGATATCGAGCAGGTCAGCATAGATGAATGCTATATGGACTATACTCCCATTGCGGCAAACTACGCCTCTCCTTGTGAGGCCGCTGCCTACATCCGGCATTCTGTCTTCGAAAAATTCAAATTCACAGTAAATGTGGGAATCTCGGACCGAAAAGTCCTTGCGAAAATGGCGTCTGATTTTCAGAAGCCTGATAAGACACACACGCTGTATCATAATGAAATTGCTCAGAAAATGTGGCCGTTGCCCGTCTCTGCCCTGTTCACCTGCGGGCGTTCCAGTGCGGAGACTCTTCGTAAGCTGGGCATTCTCACCATCGGAGATCTCGCGCATACCGATCCTGCCATCTTAGAAGCACATTTAAAAAGCCACGGCCGCAGTCTGTGGCAATATGCCAACGGCATCGATGACTCCACGGTAGTCACAGAGCCTTCCCGGGCAAAAGGTATCGGCAGCTCCACCACATTAAGCTGTGATGCCCTGACGCGGGAGGATGCCTGCAAGGTACTGCTGTCTCTGTGCGAATCCGTAGGCAGGCGCTTACGCGCTTCCCACCAGCTGGCGGGGCAGATCTGTACAGAGATCCGCTACAATGATTTCCGGAATGTATCCCACCAGATGCCTCTGGATACTCCCACGGCTTCGGTGAATCTCCTGTATGAGGATGCCTGTGCACTTTTTGACGAACTATGGGATTCCTCTCCCATACGGCTCTTAGGCGTCCGGACTTCGAAGCTGGTGCCGGAGGACGAACCGATCCAGTTGAGTCTCTTTGACTTTGCCGCGCCCCGCTCCGAGAAGCAGCAGAAGCTGGACGCCGCTTTGGACGATATCCGTGCAAAATACGGCAAAGATGCCATCAAAAGAGGGCGTTTTCTATAATCTACCGCTGTGTGGTAACGAGCATCGTAACTACCGCTTTTTCACCACCGACATTACGGTAGACATGTCTTCTGTCACTGGCAAAATAGAGGGAGCTTCCTGTCTTCACACAGAAGCTCTTATCTTCCAGATACAGTTCCACTTCCCCGGATACCACAGTCAGGTATTCCCAGGTATTTTCCCCGTGGGATTCGCTCTCCATCTGTGCACCCGGCACCACTTCTCCCTGATAGATTTCAAAGTTCCTGCCCACATCGTAGGGCAGCATCACATAGATCCGGTATTCGCCTTCCTTTACCCGAAAAACCGGTGCCTCCTCTAAAGAAGGCATTACCATGAATTCCTGTCTGTCGTAAATCAACTGCTCGAAGGGTACCTTTAATCCATCCACGATCTTGCCGATGGTGGATACCGTAGGATTCGACTCTCCTCTTTCAATCTGCCCCAGCATACTCTTGCTTACCCCGGTGCGCTCCGCCAGCATATCCAGACTCATATTTTTGGATTTGCGGATCCTCTTTAAATTAAATGCAATATTTTTGTCTAACTGTGTCATATGCTTCACCCGGACTTTCCTGATAAAAGAACAAAAAAAGCATCAGACTCCCGTCTGATGCTACTTCTTTGTAGTATATAGTAATGTCAGTATTGTGTTTTTTATTATGATACCGAACCGTGAGAAAAACGTCAAGCGCTTTTTTCCCATTTCTTTACCGTTTTTTCACGCTGTAACCGAAAGTTCCCAGCTGTTCCCCACAGGCGAAATAGGTGCCGTGGGAATAAATGATGGGCTCTGCCTGCTCCAGGTGGAACTTATGCTTCTCGTCCATATATTTTTCATCGGCATGCACTGCCACAACATCCGCCAAAAACATATCGTGGGATCCGAGCGGCTTAATCTCGCGTACCTTGCACTCGATATTCACCGGGCTCTCGCCGATCATCGGTGCCTTCACGACAGATGCCGGAATTGCCGTAAGTCCCATCTCTTTGAATTTGTCCACATCGCGGCCGCTCTTGACACCACAGTAATCCGTCGCAAAGGTCAGGTCCTTCGTAGTCAGATTAATGACAAATTCCCCGGTTTCCTTTAAGATCGGATAAGAGTATCTCTCCGGTCGCACGGAGATGGATACCATCGGTGGATTGGTGCACACTGTTCCGACCCATGCCAATGTAATGATGTTGGGATGCCCCTCTGCGTCTGCCAGACTCACCATGACCACCGGGAGCGGATATAACATGTTCCCCGGCTTCCAAAGTTCTTTGCTCATAGCTAACCTCGTTTCCGTATTTCCTAGAAGATATGAAGAATACTCAATACATGCAAGGCAATATCTGCCGCAGCCACCAACAGTGCAGCGATCGATACTCCCAGTACACCGTTCAGTCTGCCCCCAAGGCAGGACTTAACCTTCTTAACGATTGCCTCGGTCTGTTTCTCGTTCTCTTCCACTACGGCAGCCTGTACATTGCGATATACCTTTACGCATTCCTTGTGCACATTTTCCTCGGTAGTGTTTAACTTCTCATCCAAATGCTTCTGCAGCTCATCCAGTACCTCGGTGCTCTGCTTAAGTTCCTCCAGCTTGGCAATGTAGCGCTGTCCCAGTTCTTCCAGCTTGTCCGCATTCTCCTGCTGAAGCTTCTCAATAGCAGCTACGCTCTCTTCGGATAACTTCTTCACTTCCGGAGCGATGGTCTCGGACATCAGCTTCTCCATCTCATGGTTGATTGCCTTTAATTCTTTATTGACTTGCTGCATCTGTGCCAGGCATTCATCGTATTCGCGCAGCTGACTCTTCAGTTGATCCATCTCTTCGGCATCCGCTGCGGAATTGGCTCTGATTATTTCCTGCGCATTCAACTTTTGTGCAAGTTTATCCATAAAAGTATCCATCCATCTTCCTCCAAACATATTTTGTCCCTCATGTGAACTGTTTTCCTTTTCAACTGCTCCTATTTTATCATGTTTATTCTCCGGTTACAACCAAAACCCCATGAATACTGTATTTCTTACACCTGCACATTTTTATGCAATTTGTACAGTTTCTTTTTGGCTTTCTGTGCTTTTTCGTAAAATTCACCAAGCTTTCACATTGTGTTCATATTTTGTTCATAATTGGTTGGTATACTTTAAATACAGTCAAGGAAGAGATAAGGCTTCCGGATAACAAAGCATATAAGATAAATTTTTTCATAATAGCCCAGGCGCCGAGAGGTGTCTGGGCACTCCTCATTTTATGGGAGTTTATCTAAAAAAGCCTTCCCGATTAGGAAAGCTCTTTTAGATGTTCATGCGTTCTGTCTTTTTTCTTCTTCCTGCTTTTTGCTGATTGCTAAAATCTCTTCATTCAGAGACAGCATCCGTGCATCCAGATCGGATACCATCCGCGCACATTCCACCAGCTCATTCTTAATGTTCTCCGGCGCATCGCCTTCGAACTTATAATGAATCTTGTGCTCCAGGCTCGCCCAGAAATCCATGGCTACCGTACGGATCTGAATCTCTACTTTCGTATCCACCGTGCGATCCGACAGGTACACCGGAATACTGACGATCATGTGGTAGCTTTTGTAACCGCTTGCCTTGGGATAGGTGATGTAATCCTTCACTGCGATCACCCGGATATCCTTCTGATCCCGGATCATATCCGCGATACGATAGATATCGGAAGTGAAGGAACAGATGATACGGATGCCCGCGATATCGTTTATGTATTTTACCATATTGTCTATGGTGGACTCCTGTCCGTAACGCTTCAGCTTTTTGACAATACTCTCCGGAGTCTTGATCCGCGCCTTGATATGTTCAATAGGATTATACTGGTGTACATGCTGAAATTCATCGTTCAGGATCTGCATCTTCGTCTCCATCTGACGCAGTGCCGCACTGTATACCAGCGTAACCTCCTTCCAGCTGTCGATTCCGTCCCCGTTCTCTACTTTAAACTCCATATTACCTCTCAATCTTTTCTGTCATTGCATAAAAACATGATTCCCCACTACTCAATTAACATAATTATACCATATCTTCTGTCAAAAATGTATAATTTTAACAAAACCTTTATTATTTTTTAAGATTGATTAGGCACTTTTATTGTATTATAATGAGGAATAATCCGTACTAAAATAATATGCAAGGAGATCTCTTATGTTTCGTATGTGGGCAAAAATCATTAAAAGCAATCATATTCTGAAGGATATCTGCCTGGAAGATGGCAGTGCTGACACCCGTACGCATAAGGTCTTCCATACTCTGAACGAGGTCTGTCATAAGTTCGACCTCGCCACCCCCATCTGGCTGGATATAAATATTTCGGATTTCAAGCGTTATAATAAGACCCGCTTTACCCGAGACAGTTTCATCGAGGCCATCGATTTTGATTATCTGGAAATTCAGATCATCGAGGAAGATTGATACTTTTTTCCCAAAATACAGGATCCATATTGACTTTTCTCATTTTCTGCGCTACTATTTGCTTTGCATGATGTAGTTTTTAAAACTACGTATAATTGTTTTTGATAATACATCTTGTTATTTTTAGAATAGTAGTTGGGATCACAGGATAAAATAATCCTGAATATATCAGATTCGCAGGCGGCCCACACCGCAGGAAAAGGAGGAGTTATTATGCAGATCACAATAAGAGAACCCGGCAGTGCCATTACACATTTCATCGCCATGATGATGGCAGTCTTCGCAGCTGTACCTCTGTTAATAAAAGCAGGGATTCAGTCCGGTCAGGAGAATCTTCTGGCGATGGCGATCTTCATGGGAAGTATGATCCTGTTGTACGGCGCCAGTGCCACTTATCATTCCGTAGACCTCACCGGAAGAAGCCTCCGCATCTTCCGCAAATTAGACCATATGATGATCTTCGTACTGATCGCCGGATCCTATACTCCGGTATGTCTGATCGTACTGGGTGGAAAACTGGGTTATACCCTGCTTGCCCTCGTGTGGGGAATCGCTGCTGTCGGTATGCTGATAAAAGCCTTCTGGATCACCTGTCCCAAATGGTTTTCTTCCATTATTTACATCGCCATGGGCTGGGTATGTGTGCTGGTCTTCGGTCCTTTGTTAAACACGCTGTCTACACCAGCATTTCTGTGGCTGTTGGCAGGCGGTATCATTTACACCGTCGGCGGAGTGATCTATGCATTGAAGCTTCCGATCTTCAACTCGAAGCATAAATCCTTCGGCTCCCACGAAGTGTTCCATTTGTTTGTCATGGGCGGAAGCATCTGCCACTTTATCTTCATGTATCTGTATGTCGCATGATCTCAGTAATGTGACCTCTACACAAAAAGACCGTATGGTGTTTCACCATACGGTCTTCTAAGTTTTATTTATTCTTCGTATCCGTTGGGATTGTTCTTCTGCCATCTCCAGGAATCTTCACACATTTCCTTGATGCCGTTCTCAGCTTTCCAGCCGAGCTCCTTCTCTGCCAGAGAAGCATCGGAATAGCAGGTAGCGATATCGCCTGCACGACGAGGCTTGATCACATAGGGAATCTTCACACCGGTAGCTGCTTCAAAGTTCTTCACAATATCCAGAACGCTGTATCCTACGCCGGTTCCCAGGTTATAGATCTTCAGTCCCGCATTCTCCTCGATCTTCTTCAGAGCCTTCACATGACCCTTTGCCAGGTCTACTACATGGATGTAATCACGCACGCCGGTTCCGTCGGGGGTATCATAATCATCACCGAAGACACCCAGCTCTTTCAGCTTGCCAACTGCCACCTGTGTAATGTAAGGCATCAGGTTGTTGGGGATACCGTTGGGGTTCTCACCAATGGTACCGCTCTTGTGTGCTCCGATCGGGTTAAAGTAACGAAGCAGGATCACGTTCCATTCGGGATCTGCCTTCTGAATGTCGGTCAGGATCTGCTCCAGCATGGATTTGGTCCAGCCGTAAGGGTTGGTGCACTGTCCCTTGGGGCATTCCTCTGTGATGGGAACAAATGCGGGATTGCCATATACGGTAGCGCTGGAAGAGAAGATGATGCTCTTCACGCCGTGTTTTCTCATAACATCTACCAGAGTCAATGTACCTGCAATATTGTTCTCGTAATATTCCCAGGGCTTCTGTACGGACTCGCCGACTGCCTTAAGTCCTGCAAAATGGATGACTGCATCGATCTGCTCCTTGCTAAAGATCTCCTCCAGCGCTTCACGATCCAGAATGTCTGCCTTATAAAAAGGAACCTTTTTGCCGGTGATGGCTTCTACTCTGGGGATCACTTTCTCACTTGCATTACAGAGATTATCCAATACAACAACATCATAGCCTGCCTGCTGTAATTCCACTACGGTATGACTGCCGATGAATCCGGCACCACCTGTTACCAAAATTCTCATACTCTCTCCTATCCGCCGCATACCGGACAATACCATTTGTTCACTGCTGCGACCGCACAATCTCTCATCTGCCAGATCCAGATGAGTTTCTTTCTTCGTTTCTTACAGTATCAGCTTACTGTAATTCTGTTATTTCCTCAATAACCTTATGTTGTGAAAAGCTGTCGAAATGTTTACAGCACAACACCATTCTCAACGAGCAGTTCTCTTGCACTCTCTACCGAATCCACACCGGTCTTATTCTTGATGGGGGCGAATTCTTTTCTTCTGACTACCTCGAAGGGCAGACAGCTGTCCATCTGGTGGATCATATCCAGTACCAGACTCTCGAATTTGTAGCCGTTGGGAGCCTCCGGCTTCACCGGTTCTCCGTTCTCATCCAGATACGGGATCTTCTTCTCTACGATGTGCAGGGGCATTTTCTCTTCCATGATCTTCTCCAGATCCTGCACTTTGAAGAGGTAATTCAGGATAACTCCGTAATTATATGCAGGATCGCCCTTTTCATCCTTCGCATTCATCAGTTCATCAGTCAACTCATAGTACTCCACGATGGAAGGTCTGCCGTCCTCCAAGCACATAACTCCTACTTTTTCATCCGGTGCATTCTTACGGACCACCTTGGAGCCTACGACACAGCCTCTCTGGATCGTAGCACCAATAAAGCAGGGATCCGCGATACGCTGCAGGACGTTGTCCACAGCAAATACATTCATCCATTCAATTCCCTCGTTATGTACGATATCCAGCATGCCGTTATTTTTCATGGAAATAAACCAGCCGCCGTTACCGTTGGGTGAGGTGGACATTTTGCCCTTCTCCTCTAAATAAATCTTGCCATCGTAATCGGTGGCAGCCGCCATCTCCTGCTTGAAAAAGTGCACGTACTCCGCCTTGTATCCGAAGTAATCATGCTCCTGTAAAAATGCGATAGTGGCATCGTTATTCTTATCACTGGTCATCACGAACAGATGGATCCATGCATCTGCCTGATGTACAACTTCCAGCAGATTATTGACCAGGCACTCAAAAATATATAACTCATGGGTCAGTCCCACATTGTACATTCCCTTGGGATTGTCAGAGCCCAGTCTGGTACCCATGCCGCCTGCTAACAGAACCGCTGCTATCTTGCCCTGACGGATCGCCTCAATACCGGTCGCTGTGAAACTCTCTCTGTTTGCTTCAATCTCATCTAACTGCATTGCAGCAAGGGGGGTGATCACTCCCTTTTTTGCCAGATCTTCCTTGTGCTTACAAGCTTCCAGGATACTCATATCCGTAGCCTCGATCTGATCCAGAATCCCCTGCTTCTCCTCTTCGGTAAGTTCCCCGTAATACTTCAGAACATGCTCCTGACCATACTTTGCAAGCTTCTCCTTAGCCTGTTCCAGTGTCATACTCATATTCTACCTCCCATTTTTCTTAAACTGTCATTGTCAGCAACAGTCAATTTTTCTCTATTATACTTGATATTCCCTACTATTGCAAACCTAACTCCCGGGATCGTTTCCACCCGTTAAGATTCTGTAAATGTGTTGCAAAGATTCTGTAAATAACCCGACAAAATAGTGTTAAAGGTCTGGCAAAACTATTCACCCGGGGAGATCCGTTTACTATAATACGGTATGTAAAGTTTTTGAAGGAATCAGCAAGCACTTTACAGACTGACAAAAAAGCGAGGAATCCATCATGAACATCGGAATTTTAATTATTGCAATCGTAGGCGGTGCTACCGGACTTTTATCCACAGCATATCTGGCAATCAGTTTCCCTGCTGTGCTCCTGTGGAAGCTCTATCGCAGGGTGGTCCACAGAATTCCTCTCACCCAATAAGCTAACTACAAACACTTTCCCTCTAAAAAGGACCCGGAAGCTTTCGCCCGGGTCCCTTGTCGTATTCACGTATTCTGTTTTACTCCTGCACCGGGTCCCAATTTTCATCCACCAAGGTCGCAGTTACTGTAATTCCCTCCGGTGCATTTTCTGCACAAATCACCAGATAGAACATCTCCTCTTCTTCATCCACGGTATATTCTGAAGGATCCTCGGTCTTATATACAGCAAATCCTTCCGGATACTGCTGCAGCTCGATAAATCCGCTCTCTAAAAGGGCTTCGTGATAAGCTTCTTTTACTGCCTCGCTGTCTCCGCAGGCATAGGTCTTCACGGAAGCAAATCTGCCTTCCTCACTGTCCGTCTCCGCAAGGCCTTCCAGCACGTCATCCGGATATACAATATCCTGCTTCACGGCTTCCAGGTATTCCGATGACCTGCCGATGCTCTGCCAGATCTCCAGAGTTTCTTTTCCGTCCTCGGAATAGATCATAAGCACCAGGCTGAAAGCCAGGATAATTCCGTAGATACCCAGGGCTGCTGCCAGTATTTTAGCATAGGGGTTCTCCGGCTGTCCCAGATTCGTATAGGATGTGATGATCCAGCCGAAATTCCGGTAATCCACTGCTGCATTACAGTAGTCACATACTCCGCCGCCTAAGATATCCACGCTGCCACCGCAGTTCGGGCATTTATATTCCCGAAGTGCCTTGCCATGCTGTGTCACGATCTCCTGTCTGCCTTCCAGTTCCAACCGCAGCTTCTCATAGCGGTTGCAGATTTTACTACCCGTATCCTGAGTCAGGCGCATTTTCACTTCCACGCTCAGCTTGTACCGGTCCTCCACTGCTTCCGCTTCCAGAAAACGTACGCCGCAGATGCAGCAATCCACCACATTCTGATACCGCTCCACAGTGCCTTTCAGATCACAGGCCGCGAAAAAGCGCACCTGTTCTGCAGTATCTGCCATGTGGATCATTCGTAGCTGGTACTCCAGATTCTGTAGGAAATTACCTGTGGAAAATTGAGGGATCAGAGCCTTTACTTTTAACTCGTCCTGAATCTTCGGCTTTCTATGTTTCTCCATTACAACAATCATTACTATGAATATGATCGCCATGAAAAACAAAGAATGGAAAAACACCGGGGCAAATCCGATACCAAGCATCATTGCCGCTGCCGCTTTGACCGCGTTATAACCATTTCTCCCCAAAGCCAGCAGTAAAAACATAATGCCGCCCGCACAGATTGCCAGCAGTGCAAGGGCAACCGCTACGATTCCTACTGTCACTCCGGCTTTGATAAAGTTGGAAATACTTTTCTGCCTTGCGTCCTCTTCCAGTGAGAAGCCGGATACCTTCGTCTCGAAATCACTGACCAGAAACTTTGCTCCGCAGGCATCACAGCCGTCGATATAGCTGGATAATTTTCCTTCATGACCACAGTTGGGGCAGATTGCCATATCCCCCTGCACATCTGCTTTCAAAAAGTGAGCTTCCATGATCTCCGGTGTCTTCAGGGTCGCGATTTTTTTCCCTTTGCGGTAATAGGTACGTCTCATCTTCACGGCTTTGGTCCGGTGGCAGGTGTAATCATAGCCGTCTTTTTTCGGGCCGTCGTAATCCGCCGGCCGCACCGGTTCCTGCATCTCCATATCCACCGTCAGGTCCCGCTGCTGTAATCTTTTCCCACTTAAGCAAAGGCTCTGCCAGAATGGCTGTGTCGTCTGTTCCATCAGGTGCTGCTCTGCTTTTGCATTCCCCTGATAGAAGGCTTTCAGTTCCCCGTAAAAGTCTTCTGTCCGTCCTTCGATCTCTCTCCGTACATCGTTCAAAAATTCTGTTGCCATCCTATTCTCCCCTCATAAATGTAATACGCGATATGTATTCATTATATAAGGGCTTTTCCGGCATTTCAAGATGTCTTTCCGTATAAGAATTATTGGCTGTTCGAATGTCTAATGCTGATGGAGATATTTTTCTCTGGTAGCCAGTCCGCCCCGGATATGTCGTTCAGACTTGTTGATATCCAGAACCTTTCTTGCCTGCTTCGCCAACGACGGATTCACCTGCACCAGCCGCTCCGTCACGTCCTTATGTACTGTGCTTTTCGAGATGCCGAACGCTTTTGCTGTCTGCCGCACCGTGGCGTTGTGATCGATGATATAGTTGGCTATCCCAATAGCTCGTTCTTCAATATAGTCTTTCAAAGGAAAACCCCTCAGAATACTTTTTTACAGTGTATGAAAGTATCTGAGGGGTTATGATAGGGATTGGCACTACTCCAAAAATTCCTAACAAATCTTCAATTATTGTATCTTGCAGTAAATTTTTACAATGACCTTACAAAACACAGTCGTATAGTTTACACTATTCGTTTATGATATAATGAGCGCAAGTGAACCAATATGCTTGCATAATTGGCGAACGGCGAATTGGATCATGATCGTTGCGAAGCAATGGTAAGCACCGTAGGTGCGAATCATGATATATTGTAGGATTTTATGAATCAAGGTAATATTATTTTAAAAAATGAAACCGGAGGAGCATGGGATAATGGTGAGAAATAATAAAATGCTTCGCAAATATGTGCCGTCAGTTCTGCTGTTTTTGTTATTTGAGGCAGTGGCAGTCGCACTATGGATTGCAAAGGATAACTCGTTTTATCTGTTGAATTTCAGCTATATCGGAGGCTGTCTTGCATTAGGGACAGTTCTTTTTACTACCGGAAAACGCTATGCCCGACATTTTGTACAACTGGCAGTAGGGAGCTATATGTTGCTGTACCTCGGCATAATTTCCCGCGAAAATATGCAGATTGAGGGATTTTGGTACTATTTGTTCCTGGGTGTTTTTGAGGCGGCAACGATTCATTATGCGGTGGCAAAGATTTTTGGACCGTTGGTCTTCGGGCGGGGATGGTGCGGCTATGCCTGCTGGACAGCTATGGTGCTGGATTTTCTGCCTTACAAGCAGCCGAAAAAGACCCGAAAAGAAAAGTTAGGTATTCTGCGTTATGTGATGTTTGCGCTATCCCTGGCAGTGGTTTCCTGCCTGTTTTTGATGAAAATCGCTCATCTGGAGGAGATCATGTTCCGGATGTTTCTTGCAGGGAATGCAGTTTACTATATTGCCGGTATTGTGCTGGCCTTTGTATTGAAAGATAACCGCGCATTCTGCAAGTATCTGTGTCCGGTTACGGTATTTCTTAAGCCAATGAGCTACTTTTCGCTTCTGCGCGTCCATTATGATGAAAATAAATGCGTCCATTGTGGCAAGTGCCTGCAAGTTTGTCCTATGAATGTTGAAGTCAACAAAGAATCTCGTAAACGAAAAAACGCAACTGAGTGCATTCTCTGTTACGAATGCACAAAAGCCTGCCCCACCAAAGCGCTGCATTAAGGCGCTATTGCCCTATCTTCCATAGCAGCTTTGCTTACTGCATCAAACTGTCTAAAATCCTCAACTTTGACCGGATGAAAGAAACCATCTTTTTCGTCCAAAGTTTCAATACTATTATTATAGCATGTTTTTTTCGCGAATAGAAAGCAATGAAGGTATAAAAAAAGAGGACATCCCACACTTTCAGGATGTCCTCCTCTATTCTTCTTTCGGGCAGGCGTGATCGTTCCTTACCGGAATATTTCAGATGGCAGATATTCCGCCAGATATTCTGCGAAAATGCGATGGCTCTCCAGGCTTAAATGCATCCAGTCATAAGGATACATCTCAATCCCGGGAATGGATCCTGCATCCAGGAAATGGCAGCCAAGGCGCTTTGCTACTTCCAGATATTCCTCTGCAATATGGCTGAAGCTACTATTTATCGCTTCTGTAAGCAGCTTGGTGGTCCTTGTATGCGGTGCATTAGAGACTCCCTTGGATGGCGGTAGTATTCCGGTTAAGGTCGCTGAGCTTTTTGTTGCGGAATCTCTGAGCATGTGCTATCTCCTCGACAATCAGGAGCTGGCCAAGATTGCAAGGAATAAAACAAGTCTTGCCATGACTGTGAAGCTGATGTAATCGGGCGACGCATATGGTATAATACTTATGTAAAATCAACCAGACAGGTCATGTCTGTCGCACACTTAGGAGGAAAGGTGGTACTATTTATGGCAAATGATTACAACAATCTTCCGGACGAATACCGTCCCATCAGCATGTGGGGATACTTTGGGTATGAGATTTTATTCTCTATTCCCATTGTCGGATTTATTGTGTTGTTGGTATTTTCTTTCGGTGGCACGAAAAACGTGAATCTGCGCAACTTCGCAAGATCTTATTTCTGCTTCTTGATCGTAATTGTGATTTTCGCAATCATCGTTGCTATCATCGGCGGTGCTGCAGCAGTCGGTGCTGCTTACTACTAATCTTTGCACCAGAAAAGATCAAAAAACTGAGGGTATTTATGCATTTTGCAGAATGCCCTCAGTTTTCTTATTCATATTTTTCCGAAGCTATCCGCCTTCCCCTTACATAATTACCCTTACATAATTATGATCTAAATAGTTACAAGAATTTTTTCAATAACGGGATAAGCTTCAAAAGGTTTGTAATCAGGATACCACATAAGACACACACCAGTATCCACAGCCAGCAGGCAAAGTACTCCGGAATGAGATAGACCCACTTTTCCAGTAAAAAGAAAAGTCTGTCACGAATCATCTGTTCCATCAGATAGGTACCGAATACACCGCTCCCCAGGAAAGTGAGTATCTTACCAGGCAGACTATCCTGCCGGATCCCGGCAAAAAATACCCCTGCCAAAAGAAATATTCCTGGAACCATAAGTACATGAAACCAGGAAGCGTATGCAAGTGTTCCTGCCGTTGCCAGAGACTGTCGGTTCAGAGAATACGCCACGGAAAGAATAAGCAGAAGCCCTGCCATCAGACTAAAGCTGATCCACTTTCTGTTACGGGATTCCACAATCCCGGGAATCACTCTGCTGTCCAGAAAGTATCCTATCAATGGATAAAATAGAATTTGATCTAAAAAAGGAACGTTAATTCCGATCGGATCGAATCCACTTATCTGCTGAAACGCAGGGAGTCCCAGTCCAAACAATACCCCCATTCCCCACAGATACCAATAAAATCTATCCTCGGAAATTGCTGCCACCAGGCGTTGCAAAAAAGGCAGAATCAGCAAAAATGATAAATAGGCATAGAGAAACCAGTGCTGTGTAAGACTTCCCCCGCTATACAGCGCATTAAAATATCCCTTTACCGACAGATTCTCTCCGTCCAACAGATAATATACCAGCACAACCACCAATGTCACCGAAAGAAATCTGAAAAATCTTTTCCGAAGGACTGTTCCGATACTCTCCGTTTTTCGTAACAGCAGCGCGCCGGAGATCATAAAAAACAATTGAACGCAACCCGCTGCCACAGGATATATAAAAATCGCCAACTTGCTGCTGCGATTTCCTTTCCCCTGTTGAAAATACAGCAGTCCGTTCACAGAAGTATGACAGTACAATACCAGCAGGATTGCCACCAGACGTACGATCTCTATATAAATTTTTTCTTTTCTCTCTGTCATTGGTTTCATCTTCTCCACTGCCTTTCCAATGATATATAATAGTATAGCGAGTATGTTCTTCCATTACAAGCCATTTTACAATAGTTGCAGAAGTCTTCGGTTCTTGTGATAGCAGAAGATCCGGTCCGACAGCATCTCTCCGTCTCCGTAGACGGCATTGATGCGTTGGACAGAGGTGCGGATCTCCCGGACATTGATACAATGCACCGGATGAATGATGGCCTCATGAACACTGGGGAATGCGACATAGTAATCTCCACCCATTTTCTCTGCCAGGATATCCTTTACTCCCGGATAGAAAAAAGCCACCGCACCGTTCACTCTCCCTGTGGTGGTCACCAGATACCCACGATGTCCCTCCCTGCGGTTCCCCGGATGGATCAGCGTCGGCTGTCCTTCCTCATCCGGCAGCAGAATCCCCTCCTGATAAGGGAAATTCCTGCGGCAATCCTCACCCAAAAACAGTCTGGGCGGCATCTTACGGCAGCTGTTCATCATGGCTTCCGTAAGCAGTTGCTGCTTCGTAAGCCTCCAGGGCAGTACCGTATCACCGGAGGGTCGGATGAGCAGACTGCTCCCGCATTTCTCACAGGCCAGCAGATGAAGTACCAGCGCCAGATCTCCGATCTTGCGATAAACGGCATTTCCAAGATCCTGCTGATATCTCGCAAAATTCATCGGACGTATGATCATATGACTTCTGCACGCCGCATAACTTAATGCGCCTCCCACAAAGGGAGCCTCTTCTTCACGATCCGTAAGACCTGTCGAGATCTCCGGCAGAATACTCTGCCATCCTTCCTGTCCGTATCGTTCATACAACGGCCGCACCAGCCAGTGCTGCACATATTCTTTTTCCTGTCGGATCCATAATGCACAAAGCATATCATCCTTAATCAGCATATTGTCTCTTCCGTACATACAGCGGTTCATAATGTTCATAATATGAACCGTTGTGGGATCGGAGCATACCATATGCTGTTCCAGCAGGCATATGGTCTTGTCCTGTGCCGTTTCCATATTCTGTACGTTCCGGCATAATTCCTTTTTAAATTCTTCGTATGTCATTGGTCCCCCATGTTTTTCATAATTTTGCGCACAAAAATAAAAGGTACCTGTTCAAAAAATTGGAAATCTCGACCGAATGGTCTATCAGAAATTCTTGTTTCAGAAATTTGTAACAGTTCCAACCCCTCCGGGATTGGAACAATTCCACCCTATCATAGTTTTTTTGCTTTGTCTATATGCGATTTCACCAAGGATACTTTTTGGATATTTTGACGAAAAAGAGAGGTTACGGCATAAAAAAATCCCTCGTTTTCCGCAAAAACAAGGGATTTGTGAATGTCAAATAAGAACGTCGATCCGATCTAAACGATCCGTCGTACCGCCAGGATGGGACGATAATTTGCGTTGCTGACTTTGATACCGGTACGCTGGGTGCTGGCATGTACGATCAGCCCTCCGCCGATATACATCGCCACGTGTCCGTCATAGCAGATCAGGTCTCCCGGCTGTGCACTGCTGTAGTCCACACCGGTACCGCAGCTTCTCTGTTCATAGGAAGTACGGGGAATGCTGTAACCAAAGTCGCTGTATATCCGGAAAGTAAATCCGGAACAGTCTGCACCATTGGTCAGGCTGGTGCCTCCCGCCACGTAAGGATTGCCTATGTACTGGCAGGCATATTTTGCCAGACGCTTGCCCATATCGCTGCCGGATGCATTATCAATGACCGAGGTGTAATTGGTCGTGGTATAACTGCCGGTAGCCGCCGCAGTATTGCCCTGCTGCGCCTGTGCCTGCAGCTGTTTTAGTTGTTTCTGTTCCTGTTGCAGAAGCGCCTTGGCTACGGAAGCTTCCTGTTTTGCCTTTTTGATCTCTGCATCGTAGTTGGCAGATTCCTGCTTCTTCTTCGCCAACATCACATCCAGTTCGGATTTCTGTCTCTCCAGGTCGGCTTTGTCAGCCTCCAGCTGGTCTTTATCCGTCTGCAGCTGGGTCTTCTCTTCCTCCAGCTGATTCCACAGTGCCAGCACCTGTTCCTTGGTCTCTTCGTATTCCTGCAGCTTCTGACGATCGTATTCGTAAACACTCTCCACGAAATCCATGCGGTTCAGCATGCCGCTTAAGCCGCCACCCTGTAGCAGAAGATTCACGTAATTCTCCGAGGAATCGTTCTCATACATCATCCGCATCCGGGTGATCATGTCATTGTGCTGTTTTTCTTCCTGTTCTTTGGCAATATTGTATTCTTCCTGGGTCTGATCGATCTGTACCTGTTTGTCGGCAAGCTCCGTCTCCTTGGATGCGATCTCATCTTCCTTCATGCCGATACTGGTCATAGTGTTGATGATCTCCGCATTCAGGTCATCAATCTTTTCCTGCACCAGATCCTGCTCATCCTGTAAGGAGTTGATCTGGCTGTTGATGTTATTCAGCTGATTCTGATGGTTGTTGATGCTGTTCTGCAGTTCACTCATGGAAGGTGCCGCCTGCACCGTCTCCACAGGGGATTCCCAAACGGAGCCGGTGGCAGTCAATGTTACCGCTGCCAGAAGAAGAGCACTCGCTAGTCTTCTCTTCACGTTATTCACTTTTCTGCCAGTGGTTGTTTTTTTCATAAATATCTAATACTCCATTTTCCCTATATCCGGAGTACCCCATTCGCAAAATCGCATCTGCGATGCTTACCTTTTGCTCATGTGGTTACTTCGTAACATACATTTTGTCAGATATGCTTATGTATGCAAGCATCCAACGCATATCTTTCAAAATGATACGTTACTCCGGATATACTACAAGTCGCAGTTATTTACAGTACGAGGGAACGGGATAACGTCTCTGATGTTGCCCATTCCGGTGATATACATTACGCAGCGCTCGAAGCCAAGTCCGAAGCCTGCATGGCGTGCAGAGCCGTAACGGCGCAGATCCAGATAGAACTGATAATCTTCCTTGTTCAGTCCCAGCTCTTCCATACGCTTCTCCAGGATCTCCAGATTGTCCTCACGCTGGCTGCCGCCGATGATCTCTCCGATACCGGGTACGAGGCAGTCCATAGCGGCTACGGTCTTGCCGTCTTCATTCAGCTTCATGTAGAACGCCTTGATCTCCTTCGGATAATCGGTTACGAATACCGGTCTCTTGAATTCTTTCTCGGTCAGGTATCTCTCATGCTCGGTCTGCAGATCGCATCCCCAGAATACCTTGTAATCAAATTCATCGTTATGCTTCTCCAGGATCTTGATGGCCTCGGTGTAGGTTACATGACCGAAATCAGAGTTTACCACATGCTGTAATCTCTCGATCAGTCCCTTATCTACGAACTGGTTGAAAAATGCCATCTCTTCAGGCGCATTCTCCAGCACATAGCGGATGACATATTTTAACATGCTCTCGGCCAGAATCATATCATCCTTCAGATCCGCAAAACAGATCTCCGGCTCAATCATCCAGAACTCCGCCGCATGACGGGTGGTGTTGGAATTCTCCGCACGGAAGGTGGGTCCGAAAGTATATACGTTTTTGAATGCAAAAGCATAGGTCTCTACATCCAGCTGTCCGCTGACGGTGAGGTTAACGGGCTTGCCGAAGAAGTCCTGGGTGTAATCCACTTTTCCGTCCTCGGTCTTGGGTACATTATTCATATCCAAAGTCGTTACCTGGAACATCTCACCGGCGCCCTCACAGTCACTGCTGGTGATCAGAGGGGTATGCACATAGACAAATCCTCTCTCCATGAAGAAGGTGTGGATTGCATAAGCGATCAGGGATCTAACACGGAACACTGCCTGGAAAGTATTGGTACGTGCTCTTAAGTGAGAAATGGTACGCAGATACTCGAAGGAGTGTCTCTTTTTCTGTAAAGGATAATCTGCAGTAGAAGGTCCTTCCACGATTACTTCTGCTGCCTGCATCTCAAATGCCTGCTTTGCGTCGGGGGTAGCCACGATGGTACCTCGGACTACAACAGCCGCACCGACATTGATCTTGCAGATCTCCTGGAAATTTTCCAGTCCGTCGCCGTATACTACCTGTAACGGCTCAAAAAAGGTTCCGTCGTTGATCACCAGGAAACCGAAGTTCTTGGAGTCACGATTGTTCCTTACCCAGCCGCCTACGGTGATCTCCTTGCCGATATAGGCGTCTTTTTCCCGATGAAGTTCTCTGATGTCTGTTAATTCCATAATCCTTCCTATCCGCACGCTGCGACGTGCTCTATCTGAACCGGCCCGCATCCTATTCGCCGGTCGCATACTGTTCGTATCAATAAAAATCAGTTGTTGGTGATCTGTGCATTTTCTACCAGATAATCCAACACCTTATCGTAGAGGAAGTACTCTCTGTAATCTTCCTTGGAGGTCTCTCCTATATACTCCTCGATAGTGTCATAACCGGCTGCTGTCGCGCGGTCCTGAAGCATCTGATCCAGTTCTTCGTCACTGATGTTCAGATTCTCTTTGTTTGCCACTGCCTGCAGGGCAATATCCTGCTTTGCGGTCTGCTCAGCATAGGTAGACAAGAAGGTTGCCAGATCCTGCCCATAATTATACTGAGTAAATGTGTCTGCATCCACGCCGTAAGCAGATGCCATGGAGGTGATGCTGCTCTCTGCAGCATCGGAATATTTCTGTACCAGTGCCTCCGGTACGGAGGCAAAACTGTTGTTTGCCATAAACGCATCCATCACTGCCTGCTGTACATTGGTCTCATAATTCTGCTGTGCATTCTCATTCAGATAATCATAAGCATACTGACGGAGTTCTTCCTCATTGGTCACACCATCGATACCGAAATTGCTGATGACTTCATCACTGAATTCCCCATCCTGTGCGGGCTGAATATAATTTACCGTCACCGTAAATACCACAGCCTGTCCTGCCAGATCGGAATTTCCATAGTTCTCCGGGAATGTAAGATCCAGATCCACAGTCTCGCCGGGCATCACGTCGATCAGTCCATCCTCGAATCCGGCAATAAAACTTCCGGAACCGATGGTCAGATCGTATCCCTGTGCAGTACCACCGTCAAATGCAACGCCGTCCTTTTTGCCTTCGTAATCGATGTTTACGGTATCTCCGGTCTCCACGGCACGATCCATGATTCCGCCGTTCTCTGCGGTAATGTTTCCATAATATACATTATTGACCAGAGTATCCCACTCGTCCTCATCTACTTCCACAGTATCTACGGATACTTCCAGCCCCTTGTACTCGCCCAGGGTCACATACTTGTCCACATCCATATCCTTCAATGCGGTACTTTCCGTTCCAGCGCCGGTTGATGTACCAGTGCCGTCTCCTGTATCCTTTGCTCCGCAGCCTGCCAGCATACATACACTTAAAACTGCTGCCAGAAGTCCTAATGTTTTTTTCTTCATTGTGTTACTTCCTATACCTTTCTATTACTGCCATTTATGCATAAAAGCATTGTAGCACCGCCCATTATAGCACATCCTCCGGGCTATAACAAGGGTGACAATAACCGGCAGATCTGCTCTTTGATACGTATTTTCAGCTTTCTGGCTACATAATAATCCCGGGTGATCTGGCGGCAGACTTCCAGATCTTTTTGAAAGATATCCACCATTTCCCGTGCTTTTTTCGCATCGTAGATCACCGCATTTACTTCAAAATTCAACGCAAAGCTGCGGATATCCATGTTCGCCGTTCCGTAGCAGAGCACCTTTCCATCCACGATCATTCCCTTGCTGTGGAGGAAGCCGTTATTGTAAGTGTAGCAGTTCGCTCCTGCCATAACCATATCGCCGATATAGGAATAGGTCGCCCAATACACAAACGGGTGATCCGGCATACACGGGATCATGATATTCACTTCGATTCCGGATTTCACTGCGATCATCAGCGCATTCAGGATCGCCTCATCCGGGATAAAATACGGTGTCTGGATATAGATGCTTTTTTGTGCCTTATTGATCAGGCGCAGATAATTGTCATGGATCTGTTGGGTCGTCTTATCCGGTCCACTGCTGATGATCTGCATATCGCAGAAATCCCTCGTGCCGGCTTCGATTCCCCGGAACAATTCCGGGCGCAAAAACAGGTTCTCTCCTGCCGCATAATTCCAGTCTAAAATAAATCGCACCTGGAGCCCCAGTACCGCACTGCCACGGATCCGCAGGTGGGTATCTCTCCAGTGTCCGAACTTTTCATCCAGATCAATGTACTCCTTAGCTACATTAAATCCTCCCACATAAGCCACTTTATTGTCAATGACCACAATTTTCCTATGATTGCGGTAGTTGATACGAAGCTGAAGTCTCCGCAGGATCGCCGGGAAAAATTCCGCGGTCTGCACGCCCTTTTCGTTCAGCCATTTCCAGTAGCTGTGCCGCACAGACCGACAGCCCATGGCATCGAACAGCACCCGGACCTCCACACCCTGCGCCGCCTTCTCGATCAGAATATCCTTGATCTGATTGAATAATACGTCGTTTTTAATAATGTAGTATTGGATATGGATAAAATGCTCCGCATTCCGCAGATCTTCCATCAGCGCCCGGAACTTCTCATTGCCGTCGATGAAGATATCCACATCATTGTCCTTCGTCAGCATGGCTTCTCCGGCCTCCAGATTATACATGACCAGATCCTCATACCCCCGGATATTTTCATCCAGCTCCTGAACATCCCGGGATCTCAGCCGGTACTCCTGCTGTCTGATATCCTTGCTAATGTGATCCTCCACCTCTTTGATCCGGAACATTTTCCGCTTATGCATATCCTGTCCCAGGAACAGATAGAACACGAATCCCAGTACCGGTATAAAATACAATAAAAGCAGCCATGCCCACACGCTCTTTGGATCCCGTCGCTGGAAAAACACGATCGCGATGGCAAATAACATATTAAAAAATACCAGGTGGCTGCAGAAAAAATCTATTCCTGTCTTTACGATCTCAAATGCTTCACTCATAATACTGCCCCTTCAGATGAAAAACATCCCTTTTCCTCAATATATCATAATACAAACCTTCTTTCCAGCAAAAGAGACTGACAAATGCCGAAAAATCAACATTCTCAGTCTCTTCTTATCTTTTGTATTCAAGCCGACGGTCTCCCGCCGTGATATTTTATCCCTCTGTGATGAGCGTTCTCTTTCTATCCCGATCACAGAATTCAATCACATAGGAACAATCCTGCAGATTTGCCTCCAGCTGTGCAGTACAGCCCTGATGTTCCCATACAAAGCAGATCCGGGATCCTTCACTGCTTACTTTGATCCGGCTTTCTTCCGAGAACGCCGGGCAGGAATTCCGGAATCGTAGCAACTCCAGTTGCTGCTTTACAATCGGCTTACTCAAACCACTGCATACCTGTGCTGTCGTCAGATTTGTCCGATTGATCTCTTTATGTCCTCCGGGGCCTGCCATCTTCACCGCTTCATAATCGTTCTTTCCGGCGAACAGATCCAGATACCAGATCTGCGGTTTGCCCGGCATAAATATCTGCAAGGCTCTCGCAAGGAGCATCTTTCTCTCATCTTCGCCCAATGCGCTGAAATAAGTTGCATTCACCTGATAGTAAATGTTTTTCTGACCGTGAAGATCCTTCACATATCCCCCACGGGAGACAATAATGTCGATCAGTTTCTGAATCCGGTCCTCCGCCAGAATTCCTTTGAGATCCAACAGTGGAATTCCATCGTGACAGCCAAGCATGTTCACGGTTCTGATATTTTTATCGATCAGCTCCTGTGCCCATCCGGCCAAATGTTCTCCGTTCCCCGATTCCAGGGCATCTATAATGAGTCCCGGCAGGAAAAAGTCATAGGTGACGTATCCCTGCTCTGAGATTTTCTCATAAATCTTTTCACTATAGCATTCATGAATCTCCGGCAGAAGTTCCATACCGTACGGTTCCGCAATCTGTTTTATTTTGTCCAGCAGCTCCCAGGTGTCCGGCTGGTTCAAAAAATTCCGTTCCCCCGGAGTCTTCGGTGCATAAGCAAATGCATCCAGTCTTACAATTTTAGCACCATATCCCGCCAGTGTCTTTAACACTTCACGATAGTACTCCCATACTTTTGGCGACTGAATATTCAGATCCATCTGTCCGAGATAATACCGATGCTGCTCCATGTAATTCCAGACCGTTATAACCTGTTCTTTTGTCAGCCTTCCTGCTTTTCGCTCCAGAACGATTTTCTGTAAAATGTCTGCCGGCTTTTTTCCTTCCGGGCAGCCCATGGATAGTTCCTGTGCAATAATTTCCGCCTGCATATATTGCAGAGCGGCAGCTTTCATCAGTTCAGGAGCATTAACCTCAGGGTAGTTCACTTCCTGATAAAAAGTATTCCAGTAAGGGATCTCTCTCCCATCCGGAAAACGTACCATAAGAATGGGGAGCCCAGGCTTCCGGAAAAACATCTTTTTCAGATACTTTTCTTCCGGAAGGATATATCCCTGCTCCGTCATTTCTCCGCAGTCCTTCCAGAATTCATTCCAATTAATGAAGAAGTCCTTGTACTCCGATTCTTCCCCTTTTGCAATGATATCCTGGAATTGCTTTGACAACACCGAAGCATGATTCAGAATAAAATCCAGCTTCAATTCAATCCCGAGCTTTTTTATTGCTTCCAATGTTTCGCCGGAAGCATACATCTTATTCAGAGAATAATCAATCACAGAAAAGCCTCTGTCCAGATCCGTATGGTACAGACTGGGCAGAATATAGCAGGAAGAAAATGCTCCCTCTGCCTCTTCCGTTTTCAAAAAATCTACAACATCATCCATGGTTCCGCCCAGACTATCCGGGTAGAGATTCAACATCGGTCCTATGTTCATAACATCTTTCCTTTTTATTTCTGAAGCTTCGGAACAAATTGCGCATATTCCTTCCGGTCTAACACCGTTCCGTCCCGGGTAACAATAAGTTTTGCTTTCTCAGCCTGCTTTTTCAGCATTTTCTGCTCAATATCCAGTACCATCATCGTAAATGGGTTGTCTATCCATTGATCGCGGTTTCTTTCCAGGCGGCACTGCAATGTCTCCTGGGGGGTACTGTCAAGGTAGATAGGGATATCCACACCGCTGTAGTATTCACTGTTGCTGTGTGTCCACTCCACCAACAGCACTTTTATTCCGGTGAAATCCTTCTCTTCATACCACAGTTCTGTCTCTTCGCGTCCCATATGTCTGACCCATAGCTTTTCTCCGCCGGCTTTAAACGCATGAACCAATCTGTTTACTTCCTCAAAATTAATTTCCTTTTCCGTGCCAAGATAATTTTCCAGAGCCCTTCTGCCGTTTCTAAGATAGGACTCATACCATGGATATTTCCCGACATGTTTTTCATCCGCATCATTTCCGGCTTTTTGAAATTCCTGAATGATTGTACATCGTTCTTCTGTATAAGTCTGCTCTTTCAGCATTCCCACAATTGCATTTTCTCTGAAAATCTGTAGCCGCTCCGCATCATTGTACTTGGGAATTCTATGCGGATAAGCATCTCCTGACAGAATGTAATTTTCTATCCCTTTTTCCTTCAAGAAGCAGGAAAGCAACAATGCCGTCACTGTTTTTCCGGATCCGGAGCCTCCGCTTACTGCAACGACTACTTTTTCGGAACGTGTCTGCTTCGCACAGTTTTCAATCATAGGGAGCAGCTTTTGCATCAGTTTTTCTGCCAACGCAGTATCATATATTTTCAGTAGCTCCTTTGATGACGGTTCTGCTTCACTTTCCATTATGGTTCCTTTTTCTATCATATCTGTTCCTTTATCGTCATTATTTTACTTTGTGGACTCCCGGTCGATCAGTTCTACCGGAAATACAACCTGGGATGGAACCTTTTCACTCTTTACTTTTTTCACAATCGCTTCTATGGCATATTCGCACATTTCCCGAACCGGCTGATGAATGGTCGTAATGGAAGGATACGTCAGTGTGGAAATCCAGGTATCATCGAATCCCACAATAGAGATATCCTCCGGAACACGTTTTCCCATTTTTTTGCATGCACGGATAATATTTGCAGCCATTACATCACTTGTTGCAAAAATTCCATCCAAATCCGAATTTTTTTTCAATAATTCCAAAATATTGTTGCCGAATTCTTCTGATAAGGGAGCCAACCTGTCTGTATAAACCACACGTCCACTGATTTTTTTATCCTCGCAACACTTCATAAATGCCTTTTCTCTGCTATATGCAGGGATATTTTCCTTGGTAGGCGGGTTAAAAATCGCGATATTTCTGCATCCGGCATCAAATAACCGGTTAGCCGCCAAAATACCACCCTGATAGTTATCGCAAAGAACTGCCGGAATGTTTTCCGCAATTTCTCTCTCAAAAGAAATCAGTGGACAATTGGAATCCAGATGTTCCATCGTCTCTCCGATATGGCTGCACACAACAATTCCCAAAACTCTGTGAGAATAGAGCAGATCAATATACTGTAATTCTTTTTCCCTGCTGTTTTCGGAAATACAGACCATTATTTTGTAGTTGTGTTTTGTTACATAGTGCTCCAGCCAGTGAAGGACCTTACTGAAATAGGGATGCTCTACGGATGGAAGAATCACCCCGATATAATCACTCTTCTGCCGGGATAAATTTCTCGCCATTTCGTTTGGCATATAGTTCAGCTTTTCCATGGCAGAATATACTTTTTCTCTCGTCTCTTCACTGATGTATCCACGATTATTCAATACTCTGGATACTGTCGTGGAGGTCACTCCTGCTTCTGCAGCTACATCTTTGATTGTTGGCATATTCTATTCCCTTCCCCTTATCTTACTTTTTTGCATCAGACAGTAACGGAAAGTCCGTCGTAAGTCAACAGGAACCCCTCCTGACCTACCAGTCTTTCATATTCCTGTGGAATCATACCGCACATATGAGAATAATGATTCAGATAATATTCCGTATCCGGTGTCACTGCATGCATTCTGCGGAGTTTCTCCCGCAGCTCTACATTTTCCCGAATTCCCATATGCGTGTCACCATCCAGTATACCTCTGCAGGTATCCATACTGACGACGTCAAATTTTATGTTCTGTTGTTCTATAAAATCCAGTGTTTCCTCCGGCAAAGCCCCCGTATCATTTGCATACAACAAGGTCGATCTTCCATCCTCGATCACAAAAATCAAAGCTTCCTCGTCCAGCTTATGATATGCCTTTAAAGGTGTAAACTTTAAATGACCTATCCGGAACGGTTCGAACTTTTGAATCCGGTGAAATCTCATCCTTGTCAGATCTACATGTGGATCCTTAGCTATTATCTCCATAATACCATCCCGAACCGCATCATTGCCATAAATTTCCATTACTTTTTTATCTTTTTTTTGAATAACGGATGCCATTTCCCGCAGTCGGAAGCATATTTCTGTAGTATTCAGGTGATCGGAATGGGAATGGGTAAATACTAGGTGATTTACCTCCGATAAATCCACATGGCTGTTAATGCATTGTGAAAAGATATCCGGGGACAGGTCGATCATCACCTCATCCACCAGCGTACAGCTACGTGTCTTTACATTTTTTCCCAACAACATTCTTACCTTACGACATGCTTCACACTGGCAGAAAATACTGGGGAATCCTTCTGCTCCGCCTGTTCCGAGATATCTGATTTCCACTTTATCACCCCTTAATTCCGCTGGATGTCACAGATGCCACAAACTGCTTCTGAAATACCAGGAATAATATCATCGTAGGAATAACCATTAATGTAGAGAATGCGAAAACCTGTCCCCAATCAGTATAGGTGTCGGAAAACAATGATTTTAAAGCCAGCGGCAGTGTTCTGTAAGTACCATCTCTGGTAACCAGTGTGGGCCACAGCAGATCGCTCCAGGAACGGATGAATGCCATGATCGCAACAGTGGTAATGATCGGCTTAGACAAAGGCATCATGATTTTGGTAAATATTTTCCAGTAGCTGGCTCCATCAATAATTGCAGCCTCCTGCAATTCCTTCGGCATTCCCTTAAAATGATTATAGTATAGATACATGTACATGGGATATGCGACACTGGGAATGGCCAGTCCTATATATGTATTTAACATTCCCAGTGAATTCACTGTCATAAAACGGTTAATGATAATGGACTCTGTGGGAATAATGCTCAATGCCACAATGGTGGATATAATGATTGCCTTTCCACGAAAATTAAGCATTCCCAGTGCATATCCGATCATTGCATTGATTGTGGTTGCCAGCAAGACAAAGATGATGGTTACTACAACGGAATTCTTGAAGAACTTGAAGAAATCCGCTTTCACAATAACATTGATATAGTTATCCAGTGACAGGTCTCCGTAAGGAATGAATGCTCTGATATTTGACATATCCGATTCAATCTGCACATATGGTTTCAGGGAAGATACGAACAAAAATACGATCGGTCCGATGAAAATAGCTGCTATGAGCAAATATCCAAGATACATGCACAATTTTATAATGATTTTTTTCCTTTTTGACATTGCAGTTCTCATCCCCTAGTCCTCCTTTGCAAACTTATTCTGCAGAATTGAAATAACCATTACCAGCATAAAGAATGTAACTGCGATTGCGGAAGAGTATCCTACCTGTCCATTTACGAATCCGGCTTTGTACAACTGGAATACTACGGTCGTTGTTGCATTGGACGGTCCGCCGTTTGTCAGTACATACACCTGGGTGAATACTTTCAGGGAATTGATAATCACAGATACCAAAACGTATACCAGTGTATTCTTCAATCCAGGTACCGTAATATAAATAAATTTCTCAAAGGTGGTACATCCATCAATTTCGGCAGCCTCATATAGTTCTTCAGAAATGTACTGCAGACCGCTTAAAATGATCAGCATCTGCATACCAAGATTCTGCCAGATATACATAATTGCCAGACAAGGCAGTGCCAGATGCTGATCCTGAAGCCACTTCTGAGGTGCAATATGCAGCAGACCCAGAAACGAATTTAATAATCCGCTGGAATTGGAGGAAAAAATGAATGCCCAGATAACTGCCACTACTGTCATCGTTACAACCTGCGGGCTGAAATAAATCAGTCGGAACACCTGTACGCCTTTGATCTTCTGGTTTACAAAAACCGCAAGCACGGTTCCGATCACCAATACCGAAGGCACTACGATCAGTGCATACAAAAATGTATTTTTAAAAGAAAGTACTGTCACTTTGCTTGTGAAAATCTCAATATAATTCTTCAAACCTACAAAGGCTGTTTCTATTCCTACTTTGGGAATCAGTTGTTTATTGGTAAATGAATACACAACAGACATTGCAAACGGTAAAATGATAAATACAAGTGCCAGCACCACCGCCGGTGTGCAGAACAGGAATGCGGCTTTTGACTCGCCACGTTGTAATCCGCTTTTTTTCTTAGAACTGTTTGCCATAAGTACTCCTTTTTTATGAATAAGGCTGCCCTCACAGACAGCCTTATCCGATACTTCTTATTTCAGATTATTGAAAGTTCCATCCGTTCTCTGTAATAATTTCATCAATATTCGCAGCGGCATCGTGCAACTCTGTTGCAGGATCTGCGCCGGCATAGATATTACCGATAACGCTGGCCATTGCATCATAAATGGTCATATGTGCAGGAGTGTACGGACGCAGGAAGGAAATACCACTCTCAAGCTGCTGTCTGTACAGATACAGGGTACCTCCCTCACAATAGTCGGGGATTGCATCCATAACGCTGGATCTTGCGGGAACCGCACCGTTGACATCTACTACCATCTTGATGTAATCGGGGTTGGTTGCTTCCTGCAGCATTGCCCATACAGCATCATCCTTTCCGGATTCCTGTGCGCCTGTGGTCATGATCATAACAGTGGAACCGGAGCAGGTGTAAACCCCGTGTCCCATATCAGGCAAGGGAACCAGGATCAGATCATCACCAAGTGCAGCCTTATAATCCTGATACTTGGAATGTCCATACAGAGCCAGGGCATTCTCACCCTTCTGGAAAGAATCTTCATAATCACAGGTTGCATCTGCATATCCATCTGTGAACAGCTTTGCCAGGAAATCGAAAGAAGCAATTGTATTATCGCCGTCCAGAGTTCCTGTGCAAAGTCCGGTCTCACGATTCATGTAGTCTCCGCCAAAGCTTGCTACAAACGGCATCCAGGTGTAATACTCGGTGGAAGGTTTGTTCTGTCTTACATAGATGGGCCATTCTACACCGCTGTCTTTTAATTTCTTCAGCGCATCTTCAAACTCTGCTTTATCCCATGCATCCTTGTAATCGGCAGGAATTCTGACACCGGCATTCTCCAGCATGGATTTGTTAGCCCAGAAAGCCAGGCCACTATCGAACTGTGCAACGGAAATGATGTGATCATTATAAGTGCACTCAGATACTACGCTGGGAAGATAATCATCCATCAGTTCATCGGTTACATAATCGTCCAGATTTGCTACCAGACCCGCTTCGTAGTATTTGGGAATCAACAGATAATCGGCAACTACAGCATCCGGCATGTCGCCTGCAATAGAAGAAGTCTGCATCTTATTGTCCAATTCATCCTTGGAATAATACTCATCTGTAATGGTAATGTTCAGATCTCCTTCGATCTTGTCGAACATTTCACGGTATATATCATCTTCTGCGCCGGAGCTGATCCAGACTTTCACTTCTTTCCCTTCATAACCGCCCTGTGCATCTGTTGCAGCGGCTGCTGTTCCATCCGCAGTATTTGCCGTTGTTTCACTCTTGGACTCTGTAGCTGTGGCACCTGTCTCTGAGCTTCCACAAGCTGCTAATGATACGACCATCATTGCACTCAACAATCCTGCAAAAATTTTCTTTTTCATGTATTGTTCTCCTCTCTGAATCTATACATTTTGTAGATATGTAATTGTATGTCAACCGGTTACATATTTTGTAAATAAAAATATATACCAATTTATATTATATGTCAATCGGTTACATATATAAATTTTCAACAAACTTGAATTTGATTTTTTGTATAGTTTCACTTTGTACTCCAATTTGACGCAGATATTCCGGAACTCCACCCCATTCCTGGTCAATCCAGTTCAGAATCCATTTCATGTTGTAGATATTGGAACCGGAAATATCGGTCGTAAATTTTGTAATATAGGTGCTGCTACATTGGTAATCCACTAGAATATCTTCCCTCTCCACTCCCACGGATGATAAGATCAGCATTGCCAGAATGCCGGTGCGATCCTTGCCGGCTGCGCAATGGAACAATACCGCTCCCTCGGAATCAGCGACTACCTCCAGAGCTTTCCTGATCTCTTTTCCTCCGTTACGGAGCATCAGGCGATACATGCGATGCAGCGTTTTGGTCTCCACCACACTACTGTTTACAACATCCAGCTGTTCCAGCTTTGTGGTACCCATAAGCGAACAGTTGATATAGTCCATATCCTGTCCCAGTCTGTCCGGCAGTTCTTTTGTCTCACTGGGAAATCTTAAGTCAATGACCGTCCTGACGCCAAGATGCTCAATCTTCGCAATATCTTCTTCCGTCGCCTTATTTAAGGCTGTACTCCGGAAAATCACACCATATCTGGTTACACCACCGTCACACGCATAGCCTCCCAGATCTCTGAAATTTGCCACCTGATCCAGACGATATCTTCTACAATTCATCTCTTTTCCATTCCTTCTTTATCTCTGTTATTCTATTCCCCGTTCCAACGGTTCTCTCGATGTCTCTGCATCCCCAAAAAAGAACATAAAATCCTGAATTTCTGTTCTCATCATTTTATCGGTACTTATAAATTCCTTTGCCTTTTCAAACTGTGGTTTCCTGTCGTAGGGAATTTGTTTCAATCGGATCTCGCCGTCTGTAATCGTCGCATAATGTGCCGTCTTATCCGGGTCATCGGGTCTTCGATACGAGGCACTTCCCGGGTTCAGCCATTCCATTCCATCACCCAGAATATGAATACATTGTCTGTGTGTATGCCCGAAAATCAGTCTTCTGTTCCCTGTATTATCTGTTCCGTAATGCTCCGCCCAATATTTATCAAACGCGTACCTGCTTTCTATCGTCCCATAGCCACTATCATACTGATGGGCAATTCCGTATTTCCATCCGTCCGCCTCAAAATATGCGGTTTCCGGTAACTGCTTCAGCCACCTAATATCCTGGTCGTTTAGTTGTTCACAATTATAGTGAACCCACTTGTATTTTCCATCTTCTACATTTTTCCATTCCTTACTTTCATAAGTATTTATAACGTGAAGATCATGGTTGCCATACACAAGATGCGTGTTTTTCAGATTGCGGAACCGTTCTATCACTTTCGTCGGATAGATTCCATAGTCTGTATAATCCCCGGCACAGCACAGAATATCGTAATCAGCCTCTTTTTCCAAAATGTTGTTCAATGCGGCTATGTTCGCATGTACATCTGATACTACCAGTACTTTCATTTTCCGCACCTCCTTCTTTTTTCACATTATATAATTTTACCGCTCGTATGTCAACCGGTTGACATACGCGTTTCATAATTTTTTATATTACAAAAAGACTGCCACATAGTGACAGTCTTCCTTCTATTTGTTTTATTCTTACCCCTTCACAGCTCCCAGGATACCATTGGTAAAGCTTCTCTGTAAGATCAGGAACAGGATTCCGGTAGGCAGGGAACAGATCAGAACGCCTAACATCAATACACCGTAATCAATGCTGTAACCTGCCGACAGATTTGCCACCATCATGGGCATCGTCTGAGAATCCGCAGACATCATGATGACCTTTGGCCACAGATAATTATTCCAGGCATTCATAAAGGTTACGGTCATGGCTGCCGCATAGGTGGATTTCATGGTAGGGAAATACAACTTTGCAAAAATTTTGATTTCACTGAGCCCGTCAATCCTGGCTGCTTCTATGATCTCACGCGGGAAGGTTCTGGTACTCTGTCTGAACAGCATGATCAGGAAAGGCGTGGAGATCGTCGGCAGAATATAGGCGATCCAGGTACTCTGCAGCCCCAGTCCGGTAAATAATTTAAACAGGGGGATTAAAGTTGCCGCAAAGGGCACCATCATAGCCAGAAGGAGGATGGACATTACAGTATCCTTCCGCTTGTCATGGTACACTTCGAAGCCGTAACCGGCGATGGAGCAGACGAGCAGAGACAACAGGCTCAGTGTGCAGGAATAAAACATAGAATTGCCAAAGGAACGTCCGACATTCTGCTGCAGGATCAGCTCCTTGTAATTCTCGATCAGATGAAGTCCCGGGAGGAGTCTTCCTCCCAGTACATCCGTACTGTTATTGGTGGCTGCCGAGATCATCCAATACAGAGGGAACACAGAGATTACAGATGCCACTGTCAAAAACAGATAAGCTGCTATTTTTTTTACTCGTTTCATCTCTTATCCCCCACTTTCATCTGGACAAAGGCTAAAATCGCCACCAGTATAAATATTACATAAGACATGGCTGCCGCATAACCAAACTGTGGATTATACTCAAAGGATGCCTTGTATATGTAATGTGACATCGTCAGTGTTGAATTGGCAGGTCCGCCACCGGTCAGATTCACAGATTCATCGAACAGCTGTAAGGTACCGTTGGTAGACATAATGGTAGTCAGCAGGATCGTAGGCTTCAGCATGGGAACCGTGATCTTGAAAAAAGACTGTATGGCATTAGCGCCGTCGATCTTCGCTGCCTCATAGAGAGAATCATCAATATTCTGCAATCCTGCCAGATAAAATACCATGTTATAGCCGGTCCATCTCCAGATCAGTGCCAGAATAATGATCACCTTGGCGCTGCCCTCCTGGCTGAGCCAGTTGACTCTCTCACTGATCAGTCCCAGGTTCATCAACACCGTATTTACATAACCGTCATAAGAGAACAGTGTTTTGAAAATGATGGCGTAGGATACGAGGGAGGTACAGCAGGGAAGGAAGATCGCCGTACGGAAGATTCCTTTTCCTTTCAGATCCTTAATATTTAATACCGATGCCAGGATCAGCGCCAGGATCAGCATGATGGGCACCTGAATGATCAGATACACGAAGTTATTCACCAGAGCCGTTCTGAATACCGGATCCTTCAGTAGTCTTGCGTAATTACTCAAGCCTCCGAACTGCAGGTTGTTGCCGATACCCGTCTGGAAGGATAAAACAAGTGCCTGAATCATAGGATAAAAATTCATCACACAGATCAGGATTGCGGCCGGGGCTAAAAAGCCCCAGCCGGTCAGGCTATATTTCTGATTAATGGTAAGTCGTTTTGATGTTCTCCCGGAAGTTCTCATAGCTGAACAATCCTTTCTATTATTTGGTCACCTCTATTGACCCATATTGAATTCTACAGTAGACTGTGCTTCTGCGATCGCTGCATCCAAGTCAGATTTACCGTTGATCACTTTGGAAAGCGCAATACCCAGTGCTTCTTTTTCTTCGGTCCAGTAGATTCCCTTATTCACGGTAGGGATCTTGCCGCCGTAGGATACGATCTTGGAATAAATAGCTTCATCATTGAAATATGCGGACTTCTGGTTATAAGCTTCACTCTCTGCTGCGGGCAGATAGGTAGCAATGGCACCGAGGTCAGTCAGAATGCTGTCATAGAATTCTGTGCTGCCTGCCCAGGTAGATTTGAAGAAATCTACTGCCAGATCGTAGTTCTTGGATGCGGAGCATACTGCCCAGGTAGAACCGCCCTGTGCGGAATAATTGGTAGCGCCGGCATAATCGTTCAGCTTCGGCATGTTGGTCACTGCCCAGTTGCCTTCCTGCTCCGCCTGGTCGGTGGACATGATGGTTGCACAGATCCAGGAACCGTTAATCGTACCTACTACGGTACCGTTATTGATGGATCCCTGATATCCTGACCAGTCTACCTGCTCCTGCAGAATGCCCTCTTTTACCAGGGTCATGTAGACCTCCATAGCCTCCTTCAGACCTTCATTGTCTACCAAATCAATCTTACCATCCTCATCGAATACAGAGATTCCCGCAGACTGTAAGATCATGTTTAACAGATCGGGCTCACCCTGTACGTTGGTCAGCATCGGCATGCCGGTCTTTTCTTTTACTACTTTACCGATCTCAATAAACTGATCCCAGGTGATGTCGGTCAGATCCGCTACGGTGTAGCCTGCCTGCTCCAGATAATCGGTACGATAGCATGCAATAACGGTATTACTGTCATAAGGCACGCCGAAATTTTTGCCGCCACTTACGGAATTGGCTACTTTAGATGCTGCGAAATCGGAAAAAGCAATTCCGGAATCCGTCAGATCTGCAAATACCTCCGGATAATTCTGCAGGTACTTGGTGAATACCTGGTCATCCATCAGGAATACATCCGGCAGGGAATCCAGCTGTCCACTCATGGCACAGGTCTGTACGATCGTCTGGATATCCTTGGATAATGTCTCTTCCACTACAATGGATACTCCGGGATGCTCTGCTTCATACATAGCACCTGCGGTCTTCATAGCATCTACGTTAAAGGAATCCCAGCACCATACTTTCAGGGTCTGCTCTCCGGCAGGTGTCTCTGCCTCTGTCTTAACGCTCTCGGCTGTTGCCGGCTGGCTGTCAGTGCCGGCTGCAGGTGCCGTACTGTTGTCAGTGCTGCCGCATGCCGCAAGGGACAGAGCCATCATAGCTGTCATCAGAATCGATAATACTTTTTTCTTCATAGTAACCTCCCAAATCATCGTTTCAACCGTTTGCGGTTGTATTTTGTTTACAATATGAGCTTACCATCCGGGAGGTCTTCCCTGATAACACTATGTTTGGTTAGATTTTCATTTAATTGGGATGTCGTGAAAAGTACTTGAACTATTTTAGAAAAATAACATTATTTTGAGAAATACGGATAAAAAAGCAGTTGCAGGGATCATTCCCTGGCAACTGCCTCTGCCTTCTCCTGCACCCTGTGCAGACAGGTCTCCAAATCATCATCTACCAGTACATTCTGAAATTCTGTTTCCAGAATATCTTCGATCTCATAAGTCTTACTACCGTAATTCACAACGGGAATACGGGTCTCCAGCCCTGTCAGAAGCCTTGTCACCTGCTGTCCGCCGAAGAAGGGGTCCGGTGTGTCATAATTGGTCAGTACCGAAGGCTCCTTCACTGCCGGGACAATACCGATCCTGTTGATCAATTGGTCCAGCAGGGCATCATTTTCCCCAAACATGGAGACAGCAAATTGTGCTGCCGCTTCCGAATGTGCTGAATTTTTCAATACATACCAGCCGCTTCCGCCCACGTTGGATGCTGCCACGGCATTGTCATTCTCCGTTACGACAGGGATCGGAGCGATCCGCCACAGCCCCTTCTGTTCCGGTCTTGCCTTGATGCTGGAAATGATCCAGCCTCCGCTGATCACGGATGCCACTTCTCCCTGCTGGAAAGCAGAGATGAATTCATTCCACCCATTTACACTGCGTCCTACATTACTCTCCAGAAGCTGTCTGTAGATCTCCATAGCCTGATACAGAGCCTCATTGTCTGCAATATCTACCGTAACACCGTCCTCCCGTACATACCAGCTGCCACAGCTCTGCATGATAACTCTCACTAACGGAAAATCCGTAGGATCCAGGGTCAGCATGGGAATACCGGTCTTCCGATATACATCCTCTCCGATCTCGACATAGCGCTCCCAGGTCAGATCCTGCATATCTGCTTCCGTATATCCTGCCTGTTCCAGCAGATCTATGCGGTAGAAAAGTGCCGCTGTACCGCTGTCGAATGGGATTCCATACATTCTACCGCCTCTGGAGCACAATTTTCTCTTATAATCCACAAATTTATCATAATTCAGCCGGTCTGTCAGATCCACGAATTCATCATCAAACTGCGCCAGCATTTCCTGCACATCGTAATCCTCCAGCATGATGATATCCGGCAGGTTATCATACAATTCTGCGGACAGGAGATTCTTGACATCCGTCTGGATCTCTTCTCTCTCCTTCGTGATCACCTGGATCGACACTTCCGGATGTTCCTCCTCATAGATTTCCGCTGCCATTTTGGCCGCCTTCACATTGAAGGTCTCATCCCAGGTCCAGATGATGATCTCATTTTCCTGATAATTTTCCGATCCTGTGACTGTCTGCCTTCCACATCCGGTACCTGTCAGGAGCAGCCCTGCCAGGAACACCGCTGCGATTTTTCGGGAAAATCTGTTCTTGCTATTCTTCATGGTCTTCCCCCTCTTCCTTGTGATTGGCCGGCAGACGGATCAGCACCTCTGTGCCCTCCTTCGGACTGCTGTTAATGGACACACCGTACTGTTTCCCATATAATAACTCCAGCCTCTCCTGTACATTATGGATGCCGATCCCTGAAAAATGTTCTCTATTTCCCGCCTGTTTCACCGCTTCTTCCACACGATTCTGCTCCATGCCGATACCATCATCCACGATACGGATCTCCAGTTCGCCCTCGCGCTGTTTCATGTAAATCTCGATACTGCCGCTGCGTCCGGAAGGAAAGGCATGGAAAAAGGCATTCTCCACAAAGGGCTGTAAGATCATCTTCGGAAGCAGACAGTCCCTGCAATTCTGCGACACATAAAACTCCACCTGTACCGCATCCCCATAGCGGGTATGATTGATCAGAATATAATTCTCCAGATTCTGTACTTCCTGGTCTATGGTAATAAATTCATCCGTGTTGCTGATGGTATTCCTCAGAAGACTGATGAAAGCGTCAATAGTCTGCACGGTACGATCTCTGTCGTTCTGATAGACCAGCCACTTGATACTGGCCAGAGTATTATATATGTAATGTGGATTGATCTGCATCTGCAGAGCTTTGATCTCTGATCTTCTCCGGGCTTTCTGGGTCTCCAACAGTTCATTGATATAGCTTTGCAGATCATCCAGCATATAGTTATAAGTGGATGCCAGCTCCTGTACCTCCGTCGTCCCCTCCACCGGCATGTACTGGTCAAAATCGCCCTGACGAAGCCTGCCCATCCTCTGCACCAGCTCCGAGAGAGGTCTGAGTGTTTTTCTGGTATAGATCAGACACAGAAGCAGGATCATCGCTCCCAGCGCAGCACATAATAAGATCAGCAATGGCATATTATACAATCTTCCCAATGCCATATCATTGTCTATGACACCGTATAGTCTGCAACCCAGATATTGTAGTTCTCTCTGCATCACCGTCAGTGAGACTCCGTTTTCCCGCATACGGAACAATTCCCGGTCCGTTTCACCGGCACGGATATACCATGCACTATCTGCGATCGTTCCTATTTTGGAAGCGTCCCCGGAACAGATGATCCGGTTCTCTTCGTCCACGAGATACATATTGGTATTATCCGTAATAAAGTAGTCATAATATCTCTTCAGTTCGTCCATGGTCAGAGTGATCAGCACTACACCATAGATTTCCTTACTTTCATGATAATAGAGTGCCTTAGATACAATGATCACATCCGTGTCTCTGCCGGTGGCTGTATAAGCTCCGTGAGAATAAGTGTAATGCAGGACCTCCGGCTCCTGAACGGCCAGAAGCACCGGTCTGCTGTTCCAAATCTCCTGGTCCGTTGCCGTAATCGTTTCCGTTCTGGACAGATAATGTTTTCCTCCTATCCCCATGACCAGAATATTCAGTCGTTCCAGATCGGAGGCCTTGCTCTGCTCCAGATCCTTTTCCATCTGGTAAATATTCTGGAATGTCCTGACATTGTCAAACCGGTCACCTTCCGTCAGATACAGCCGGAATGCCCAGCTCGAGTCAATGGCATTGGTAATATTCTGCAGATTCTCATGAAATGCATTCCATTCCTCCTCCACCTGCAAAAATACCTTCTCCTGCGATCTGCCGTAAGTCTCGGTGAATACGTTCTTAGACATTCCCAGCACCATGCAGCTCACCGTGATGGCGATCAGAAGTATGCCTGACAGCACCATTCCCAGGATCTTCACGGAGAAGCTGTTCCACCACTCTCTTTTTCTGTCTTCTTTTACGCGTTGCGTCTCCATACCGAAGGTGTCTCTCCTGTGATCTTCTTAAATACACGGCAGAAATAGCTGTGCTCCCCATATCCCACTTCACTGCTGATCTGCGAGATTGGAAGGCTGCTCTCCTGCAGCAGTTTACATGCCTTATTAATGCGGACACGATTCAGATAATCACTGAACCCTTCCTGCATCTGCTGGCTGAAATAAGCCGACAGGTAATGATAATTAAAGCTGAATTCACTTGCCAGATCTTCCAGCTTCAGATCTTCTTTATAATTTTTTTCTATGTAGGCCAACATTCTGTCAATACGCTCATCTGTCTGCTGACCTCCCTGCCCGGATAATTTTTCCAATTCCTGTAATATGTCATCCACACACTCTGCATATTCTTCCGCATACAATGCCCGGTTCACAGACCGGAAATACTTTTTCCGGTATTCTTCCTGTTTTTCATCTCCCAGCTGCAGGAAATCCAGAAAATGATAGATCATATTTTTAATCTGATTCTTCAGGCGGTAGACATCCATCTGTCCTTCCACAGCCCTTCTGTTATATGCTCCCAGCAGTGTAGCTGCCTCCTTATACTGCCTGTTATTCAGCATGTGATTATATTTGAAAAAATCAAACTTCTCGATCTGTACGGTTTCATCCTCTTCCTGTCCTGTACTGATCAGAAAACTTCTTCCACGGTAATAAAAGGCTTTTTCCGAGTTTTTTAATATATCCTGCCGATATGCGTTTCTCAGTTCCTCCGCACGATCCATGCGTCTGCTTAGGATCCCGAAGACCCCGGGGCACAATAATTGCAGCTGTGCCATTGTTTTTTCCAGCGCTTCCATCATTCCTTTTTCTTCAGACAATTCGTAGTTCCATAGGATGCAGAACATTCCATCCTTCAGGGACAGCCACATTTTCTGCAGGGAATCCAGCGGTTCTCCCGCTACTTCTCTCTGAAGCTTTTGATACAATACTTCATTGATATTACGGTCATTATCCGTTTCCCTGTCTGCAGTCACTGCAAAAATCCTGAGATAAGAGGCCGGAAAGCATTTCGTATCAAGCTCCCGGTTCCACTCACTGTCGTGTCCCAGCAGATAACGCTCCAGCAGATGTTCATAATGCATCTCTCCGGATGTGCTTCCCATTCTGGCTCCGGGGATCCGGTCCACTGCCTTCTGCAGAGCTCTCCGTAATTCCTCCGGATTCAATGTCGGCTTCAGAATATAATCCACCACGCCATTGATCAATGTATGTCTTACATATTCGTATTTATCATAGCCGCTCAATATGATCGTCTGGATCCTCGGATACATACGGTGTACCGCCTCTGAGAAATCCACGCCGTCTAACTGCGGCATTACAATATCACAGATAATGATCTGCGGAAGCAGCGCTTCGATACACTGCAGGGCTTCTGCTCCGTTCGTCGCTTCCCCCACAATCTCAAAGCCCTCCTGCTCCCAGTTGATCATATATTTCAATCCCTGGCGCATGATATATTCATCATCCACGATCAATACTTTTATCATAACCAACCACCCATAACATCTGACATTCACTGCGGTATTTTTCCGCTTCTCAATAATTACATCATAGCATTTTTTTAAGATTACGAAAAGTTTCGCCCCTTACTTTCCCAAAAAAATATTAAAATCATAAAATTGTGCAATAACGTCCAACCTAAAAATCCATCTGCCACACAAGAACCGGAAACAAGACAGAAATCATAAATGTATGGTTGCGTATTTCATCACATCTATGTTACAATGTTTTTTAGGAATTTGTTCCTATTAACTGAAGGAGGGACTGAAAATGAGTCCGGTTGCAATTACATTATTAGTTATCGTGATAGTTCTGGCTATCATCATTGCAGTATTATATTTCTTAGGCAAGAAAGCACAGAAAAAGCAGGCAGAACAGCAGGAGCTGTTAGATGCCAACAAGCAGACCGTATCTATGCTGATCATCGATAAGAAACGCATGAAAATGAAAGATGCCGGTCTTCCCCAGATGGTTCTTGATCAGACACCGAAGATGATGCGTGGTTCCAAGCTTCCCATCATCAAGGCAAAGGTTGGCCCGCAGATCGTATCCCTGATCTGTGATGAGAAGATCTTCGAAAGTGTTCCCGTGAAAAAGGAAGTAAAGGCCGTTGTCAGTGGTATCTATGTACTGGATGTCAAGGGACTGCACGGCAAGACCGAAGCCGCTCCGGAGAAAAAGAAAGGCTTCTTCAAGCGCATGATCGCTTCCGCGCAGGAAAAGGCAGGAGCAAAGCCTGTCAAGTAAATAACGATTCAGAGCCATTAAAAAATAGCAGATATGAGCATCTGCTATTTTTTTGCATAGAATTCCGAATCGTTACTGTTTCTCCCGGATATGTAGCTTTAAACAGCTCTCACTGAAAGGTTCTCCCTCCTGGTCCAATGTATATTCCACCGTCACACGGATCTGATCTTCCTGTTCTTCCACCTGCACCCTGCGGGTCTCAATCCCCAGCATTAGCTGTCCGTAGGGCGTATTGTAGGGCACCACATGTCTCTTATTCTCTTCGAAGATCATATGCATTTCCACGGCTCCCTGTCTGGTCAGCTCCAGGAGGTTATCCCGGAACTTGATCCGGCTCTTACAGGCTCCGTCAAATCCCTCCATATCCTCCTCATAGAGAAGATAATGGCTGTCGTTTCTCTTAAAATATTGTGCTGTCTGTGCGGTCTTAACTGCATTCTTATCCGAAGCGCCCTCGGTATCATGCAGACCGGACAGGACGAGTTCTACTTCCCGATTCATCTTCATCCATCCTTTTAATACTCATCGATCTTGATCGTCTTCGCTGACAAAATACCATATTTAATAATAGAGTTGGCAAAACGTTTGAACTTCTCCGCACCGTCGCTGACGTAAAACTGATATTTATTTTCTCCCAGATGAGGTTCCTCCTCATTGAGAATATTATACTTCTGCAACAGTTCCTTCAGTTCTCTGGCGGTCTCGTATGCCGGGTTCACCAGTGTCACCTGATCTCCCATGATCCGTCCTACCGTAGAGCGGATCAGCGGATAATGCGTACATCCCAGTATCAGGGTATCAATATCAATGTCGATCAGTTCCGTCAGATATCGTCTGGCGATCTCGTCCGTCACGGGATCCTCCCACAGTCCCTCTTCCACCAGCGGCACAAACAGGGGACAGGCTTTCCCGTAGATGGTAACATTTTTGTTCAATTCCTGTATGTATTTATTATACATCTGGCTGCCGATGGTAGCCTCGGTGGCAATAACGCCGATACGGCCGTTGCGGGTCACTTCCGCTGCGGTCTTCGCTCCCGGCTTGATCACACCAATGATGGGAATATCCAGTTCCTTCTCCAGTTCATCCAGTGCATAGGCGCTTGCCGTATTGCATGCCACCACAATGGTCTTCACCTGAAAAGTTTCCAGGAAACGCACAATCTGTTTGGAGAAGCCGGTGACCGTTTCCTTGGACTTGCTGCCATAGGGCATTCTCGCCGTATCTCCGAAATATATGATCTTCTCATTGGGAATCTGCCGCATGATCTCCCGGGCTACGGTCAGTCCGCCGATGCCGGAATCAAATACACCGATGGGGGCATCTTTTTTCAGCGCAGTTATATTCTCCTGATACATGGGATTTCTCCTTCTATCTTTTTAACATCGTAAGCAGTCTGCTCTTGAAGTGGATCTGTTCCGGATCCGCTTCCAGAAGCTTCCAATAGATCTGACTGTCGGAATTCCATTCTACCACTTCCGCATCCTTCTGTACAGTCTTGGTCTCCTCTGCCTGCTCATCGTATACGATCTCATAGTTGGAAGGCAACATAGTCAGTTCCGGGTAGATCACTCCCCACCAGCCATAGCATGCAAGCGCCACCACAGCGACTTTCCATCCCTGCACCAGCCGGCAAAGGAATCCTCTCTTACGAACGATGTTGCGAATTTTTTCATAATAAACATATAATCTATCCATCAGTAGTCCTCTTTCCATATTTATTTGATATATGGAAATCATTACCACTTTCCGGACAGATTATACTTTTGGAAAACTATTGAAATTATTAATTTTTCTCCCGCTCCAGACGGATCTGGCGGATAATTGCCTTTTTCTGATTATCGATATGCACCTTCGCCATGTTCGATGCCGTCTCTTTGTCTTTTTTCACGATTGCCTGGTAGATGACCTTATGTTCCTCCACCAGCCGGTCATGCTGGCTGAAATCTTTGATATATTCGAACCGATAACGATACATCTGTTCGGACAGGTTGTTCACCAGCTGGATCAGTCGCTGATTCCCGGTGGCTTCCACGATAATATCATGTAATGCCACATCCGCCTGGGCAATCTGCTTGACGTCTTTGGTCTTCACCGCCGCCTCAAAATTATCACAGGCTTTCTTCAGTTCCTGCAGTTCTTCCAGGGTGATCCGGTCGCATGCCAGCTCCACGCAGAGAGCATCCATAGCCCTGCGGACCTCCAGCACATCGTTCATGCTCTTCTCCGTGATCTGTGCCACTTCCGCGCCCCTTCTGGGGATCATGGTCACCAGTCCTTCCAACTCCAGCTTGCGGATAGCTTCCCGGATCGGGGTTCTGCTGACTCCCAGCTTGTTGGCAAGATGGATCTCCATCAGCCGCTCTCCGGGCTTCAGTTCTCCCGTGAGAATGGCCTGCCGCAACGTATTGAATACCACATCTCTGAGTGGCAGAAACTCATCCATTGTCACCTGTAAATTATCCTGCATACCTCTTCTCTGACATTACTCACAGAATTCCGTCAGGAATATCTGCTTAGCCAGCTGTTCCTCCTCTAATTTTTCATATGCTCTGCGGGCCATATCCTTCTCTACAAAAATACCGAATACGGTAGGACCGCTGCCACTCATCAGGCTGTTGATGGCTCCCAGCTCTTTCATCCGGTCCTTGATGATCTGTATCACAGGATACGCTCTCACCGTTACCGTCTCCAACACATTTTCCATGCGATCCAGAATTCCCTGTAAGCTTTCCTCGGCGATGGCTTCCACCATGCCGTCGATATCCGGATGCTTTATGATCTCCTGGGCATCCAGGTGCTCATAGACATATTTCGTCGATACATTAATGTCCGGTTTCGCTACCAGCACATAACAGTCAGGTGCCGGAGCAAGCGGCGTCAGCTTCTCGCCGATGCCCTCCGCCAGAGCCGTACCGCCCATGACGCAATAGGGAACATCCGCACCGATCTTCACGCCCAGTTCCATCAGATCCTTCAACGTACATCCCAGATCAAACAGCCTGTTCATTCCCTTCAGGGTAGCTGCCGCATCTGTGCTGCCCCCCGCCATTCCCGCTGCAATGGGGATGTGCTTCTCCAGGTGGATCTCCACGCCTTCGCTGATATGATACTGTTCCATCATGAGCTTAGCCGCTTTATAGATCAGGTTATCCTCGTTCGTCGGAAGTTCGCCGGAATCCGTGGTAATGACGATGCCGTTCTGTATCCGTTTAAAATCCAGCATATCATAGATACCTACGGTCTGCATGACCATTTTCACTTCGTGATAACCGTTCTCGAGTCTTCTGACCACATCCAGTCCCAAATTGATCTTGGCATACGCTTTTATCCGATATTCGTTCATTTTTGTCTCCTAGCTGCGCTATCCAGAATAGCTTGTATACACATATTGTACTTAATTTTATACAATCCTATGTACTTTGTCAATGGAGTGAGGGGTTTTCTACGGATTTTTCTATTTTCCCCAAAATCATCTAAAGAATCCACTATTATGGGACGATATAGCAAGTGAAACCAAAAACTCTCAAAAGGTATTTTTATCGAAGTCAAGGATGACAGAAAAGAGGAAACTATGAGCGTAAACGGAGTTACATCTACCCAGGCAGCTGCAGCCTACAGCTATAACAGCACAAGTGCAGCAAAAGAAAAGACTTCCGCAGAGGAAGCAGCCACAAGGACTACGGAAGATACCGGTGTAATCTATGAACACAGCACCGACACCAATACTTCTTCCACCAAAAAGACTTATAAACCGGACATCGCTATGATCAACAAGTTAAAAGCAGATGCAGATGCACGTACCAGCCAGCTGCGTTCTCTGGTAGAACAGATGATGGGGAAGCAGGCTACCACCTATGGCAACGCCAATGATATCTGGTCCTTCCTGCGTTCCGGCAATTATACCGTAGATCCTGCGACCAAGGCGCAGGCACAGGCGGATATCGCAGAGGACGGTTACTGGGGTGTGGGCCAGACCTCCGACCGTATCATCCAGTTCGCCACTGCTCTGACCGGCGGCGACCCGGACAAGATCGAAGCTATGCGTGATGCATTCAAGAAAGGCTATGCACAGGCGGAGAAGACCTGGGGCGGTTCCCTTCCCGAGATCTCCCAGAAGACCTACGATGCCGTAATGGAGAAGTTCGACAAGCTGGCAGCAGACGCCGGACTGACCACCGAAGGCTAAATTTCGATAGCTAAATTCCTTTTACCAGCATTATTTTCTGCCCGGGTCGTAATTCATCACTGTCCAGGGCATTCAATTCTCTCACAGTATTCACCGGCATGTGATATTTTCTGCCGATGCTCCACAGGTCATCTCCCGGTGCGGTAATGTAGATCACCGCGCTGGGCAGACCTGCCAGCATGGCACTGTCAATCTCCTGTTCCTCCACTTCTTCGATGGCATTCACCGGAACATTCTTCATCACGGTTGTGGAAAAAGACAGCACCGCCTTCACATCCAGTTCTTCCCCCTCTAAGAGATTCACCTGCAGCTGTTCCAGTTCACTGTGTACCTGTGCCTGATCTTCCGAAGTCACTCCCGCTACATTCAACGTATAGTCATAAGGGATCTGTTCTCTGATGCTCATATAAGGGGTCTCATCCTTCTCCGTAACGCACAGCACCGTAAGATCAATACTGCCCTGCAGCCGGATCCCTTCCTCTGTGATCTCCCGGTGGTCGATCGTAACGTTTCCTTCGCTGTGAAGTATCTGCAGTACCGGGGCACCGATATCCGTCTGCCTGTGATCCGTTATCTTGGTCTTGCCCGTGATCCTCGAAAGCAGCTGACGCACATTTGCATCCCTTGTGTTAGGGATGACTTCTTTCGTCACCCCGTAGATATCTCTTAGAATGTCAATTTTTTCCTCCTCATAGAGGCGGATATTCAATTCCAGCGCGCATTCCAGTCCCAGGATCCGCTCTTCCCCATCCAGGTCCGGCTGGATCGTCAGTTCCGGCTGTCCATGCTCCTGTCTGACCAGCGCATAGCGGATGTCCGGCAGCAGAGTCTCTCTGCAGCCCTGGCATTCCAGCGTCCCGTCTAAGGGGATCGTCGTCTCGTATGACCGGATGGACCGCTCTTCTCCCTCCGCCTCATAGAGGACGAAGATCTGGATATCTCCCCGGATGGAAATACTCTCTTCCTGAGGCTTCATCTCTACATCCCGAAGGGATATATTGCTCCACAGGATCTGATACACATTCGGATAGCTGGATGGCAGGGGAATCTCCTCCTTTTTCCGGAAAATATCGTTTTTGCAAATGGCAAGCTGTGTCACTTCCATGGGAGATATCCGATATTCCACGCCGTCTCCCGCACTATTCTCCTGGATTCCAACGGGCAGCTCCTCGTCGTAGATTTCCTCGATCCGGGCGGTCAGACATAACAGTGTCTGCAGGTTCAACTTCCGGGAATTGATCATATTAACAGTGAAATCCTCCACCGTTCCATCCACTGCCACCGTATCCGAAGGCAGGGTTCCCTCCATATGAATCTTCTCCTCAAAAGGAAGCGCTCCGCTTAACAGGATCAGACTGCTGCCCGCCTCCTGGGTATGATACAAAATGGCATAGCCCAGCTTTCCCCGCACGGTCACTTCGTCCATACCCGGACGGATCTCTTCTATGACGATCTCCCCCTTTTCCAGATTCAGGGTACTGATATCCGGTTTATCTTCCGGAAGATTCAGATCCTCCTCCATGGTAAACTGCATGACGGTGGACCGTTTCACCCGGTCCATATGTATATTTCTCTTGATCAGTTCCACAATAACAGACCTCCATATATACAAATATGTCTATATATATGAAGGTCTGTGCTGTTTTATACCGTATTCTGTTCTCTGTCCGCTTATTCCACCGCGCCGATGAGATCTGTCAGGTTCTCTACATGATAGGTGCGCATGTAATCTTCAATACCCTCTACGACTTTGATTGTAGTATAGGGATCCACGAAGTTCATGGCTCCTACGCTGACAGCACTGGCTCCCGCCAGAATAAATTCAATAGCATCTTCCGCCGTAGCGATGCCTCCCATGCCAATGATGGGAATCTTAACTGCCTGCGCCACCTGGTATACCATGCGGACTGCGATGGGCTTAATGGCAGGACCGCTCATGCCGCCGGTCTTGTTGGCAATGGCGAATTTTCTGCGGTGAATATCGATCTTCATGCCGGTGATGGTGTTGATCAGGGACAATGCATCCGCTCCTGCTGCCTCCGCTGCCTTCGCCATCTCTGTGATATCCGTTACGTTGGGACTCAGCTTCATGATGATGGGCTGTTTTGCATGCTTTTTCAGTTCGGAAGTAATATTGTATAGAGCATCCGCTTTCTGTCCGAAGGCAATGGCGCCTTCCTTCACATTGGGGCAGGATACGTTGATTTCCAGCATGCTGACTGACGGCTCGTCTCCCAGACGTTCCACCACGTCCACGTAATCCTCCACGGACTTGCCGCAGACATTTACAATGATCTTCGTGTCATATTTTTTCAGGAAAGGAATGTCTCTCTCCATGAATACATCAATGCCGGGATTCTGTAATCCGATGGCATTGAGCATGCCGCCGTATACTTCTGCCACACGGGGGGTAGGATTGCCGGGCCAGGGCACATTTGCCACGCCCTTGGTCACTACCGCACCCAGGCGGTTTAAATCTACGAATTCTTCATATTCCATACCGGAGCCGAAGGTCCCGGAAGCTGTCATTACGGGATTTTTAAAAGTAATTCCTGCGATCGTTGTCTGTGTATTCATCAGATCTCTACCTCCTTGGCTTCAAATACGGGTCCGTCGGTGCAGATTCTCGCGTTGTGCACATGCGAATGATGATCCACTTCCTTCGTCTTCACGACGCAGCCCAGGCAGGCTCCCACGCCGCACGCCATATGCTCTTCCAGAGAGATATATGCCTCAATCCCTTTTTCTTCTGCGTACTTTTTAATCGCGCGAAGCATAGGCATCGGTCCGCAGGCGAAGATTACATCTGCCTGTAATCCGTTCTCTTCGATGGCATTCATGACATTGCCCTTCGTGCCGACACTGCCGTCCTCAGTGGCAATGTATACGGTTCCGTTCTTCTCCAGGTCTTCCTTTAAGAACAACTGATTGTCACGGTAGCCCACGATGATCTGCTTGTCCACAGATGCCGGAAGCTCTCTTGCCAGCTCCAGCATGGGAGGGATGCCGATGCCGCCGCCCATGAGGAATACCTTTTTGCCTTCCGCTGCCTCTGTGGGGAAGCCGTTGCCTAAGGTTCCCAAAATCTCTACGCTGTCTCCTTCCTGATAAGAGGAAAACTCCGCAGTGCCCTGTCCGGCGATACGGTACACGATGCGCAGGGCATCCTTTTTATCGCTCACTTGACAGATACTGATAGGGCGGGGCAACAGAGTGCTGCGGTCCTTAGGGTAGACGCCGATGAACTGACCGGCCCTCGCACATGTCGCCAGATCCGTAGCGATCCACATATCATAGATTTTGGGTGCGATCTCTTTCTGAGAAAGCACGGTTGCTGTGATTTTCTGCTTCATTTGATTGTCCTTTTCTCTTTCTATATTGTCACTTCTATGCCTGCGGTCCCTGATATATGATCTTACCGCCACAGATGGTCTTTTTCACTTCACCCTTTAATTTCCATCCGGTAAAAGGAGTGTTTGTTGCCTTGGAAGCATAGGTCTCCGGGATGAACTCTGCCGCAGTGTCGATCAGGATCACATCTGCTGGGCCTCCCTCCGCCAGATATCCGGCATCGAGATGATACATGGCAGCAGGATTCGTGCTCATCAGGCGAAGCAGCTGCTTCATGGTCAGGTACCCCTCGTCCACCAGTTCTGTGATACCCAGTGCCAGAGAAGTCTCCAGTCCGGTAATGCCGCTGGGTGCTTCGGTGATGGGCTTTGCTTTCTCCTCGGCGGTATGGGGAGCATGATCTGTCGCGATCATATCGATGGTGCCGTCCACCAATCCCCGGATCACTGCCTGACGATCCGCTTCCTCTCTCAGGGGAGGATTCATCTTCGCCAGAGTGCCGTATTTGATCACGGCATCTTCGGTCAGGGTAAAATGATGGGGTGTGGCTTCCGCATGGATGTTGGAGCATCTCTTTTTTGCCTGACGCACCAGCTCTACCGCTTCCTTACTGCTGATATGCTGGATATCGATGCAGGCACCGGTCTCTTCCGCCAGCTTCAGATCCCGCTCCACCAGAGCGATCTCCGCCTCTCTGGAAGAACCGCCGATTCCGTAATACTCGCTGGCCTTTCCCCGGTTCACACCGTTGTTCTCGATATATTTCGGATCTTCCTCATGGAAGCTGATGGGCATGTCCAGCTCTGCGGAGATCTCCATGGCATGGCGCACCAGTTCCGCATCCAGCAGGGGCACACCATCATCCGTGAATCCCACAGCGCCTGCCGCTGCCAGCTTCTTCATATCCGTCAGCTGCTTTCCCTGCATGCCCATGGTCACATTGGCGCAAGTCGTCACATGGATTCCCGTCTCCGCTCCCTTGTTCAGGATATAATTCAGGGTCTCCTCACTGTCCACGGTGGGCTTCGTGTTCGCCATCAGTACCACGGTGGTCACACCTCCCTTCGCCGCAGCCGCAGCGCCGGTGTTGATATCTTCCTTCGCTGTGAAACCGGGATCTCTGAAATGCACATGCACATCCACCAGTCCCGGAGCGACTAACAGCCCTTCCGCATTGATCCTTGTCACCTTACCCTTCGGTTCGATTTTTTCTGCGATCTTTACGATCTTGTCTCCGTCGATCAGGATATCAAAGTTGCCCTCTTTTCCTGACTTGGGATCGATCATATAACCATCCTGTATCAGTATCATATTATCTCCGTTCCCAGGCTTTTGCAGCCCGTTTCCATGACCTGTTTCTCGAAAAAGTTTACCATGTTTTCATAGAAAAGAAAAGGGAGTTATAGTAAAATAATGAAGAATGATTTTTGAAAAAACGGAGGTCTGACGGCATGAAAACACGAGAAGAAGCACTGGAATACGGATTGTCTTTTCCGGATACTTATACAGAAATGCCCTTCCACGATCCCAACTGGCAGCTGGTACGGGTGAAGGGCAGTAAAAAGGCTTTTTTATGGACTTACGAAAAAGATGGCTGTCTGCATCTGAATGTGAAGACCGATCCTGCCTGGCGGGACTTCTGGCGCAGCACCTTCTCTTCCGTCATTCCCGCATATCATCAGAATAAAGAACACTGGAACACCATTATCTTAGACGGCACCATACCCGATGAAGATATCTGCCGGATGATCGCAGAGAGCTATGATCTCGTCACCGACAGTCCCACAAAGCGGATCTATGATGCGGTGAAAAAGATTCCGAAGGGCTGTGTCGCCACCTACGGGCAGGTGGCTGCCATGGCGGGAGAGCCGAAGATGGCCCGTGCTGTGGGCAATGCCCTGCATAAAAATCCGGATCCTGACCATATCCCCTGCTACCGCGTCGTCAATTCCAAGGGAGAACTCTCCGGCGCCTTTGCCTTCGGCGGCGCCGATGAACAGGCAAACCGCTTACGGGCAGATGGCATTGCGGTGATAAATAACCGGGTTGATCTGGAAAAATACGGAATGAAGTTTTAAAATTTTGATTATGCCGTTTTATTTCCGGTGTTTATTTTTACATTGACAATACAGATACCAATGCATACTAAGAGTAACGCAATCAGTGCATTCCATCCAAGCTCTGCGGAGCCCTCTCCCAGCCACCATGCGGATAAAAGCACGCCGAATACCGGATTCGTGAAACCGAAGATTGCCACCTTGGAGACGGGATTGTATTTTAACAGAATGCCCCACAGGGAGTATGCCACTGCGGAGATGCATGCCAGATAGAACAGCATGAGCAGTGCGCTTGCGGATACATGGGTGATCCTGCCGCCCAGGCTAAAGCCCAGGATAACCATGACAATGCCTCCCAGGATGAACTGGTAACCACTGAGCATGACCGGGTTATCCTTTTTGGAATATTTCTTCATCAGGCAGGAAGAGACTGCATAGGACAGAGCACACAAAAACAGGCTGCCGTCTCCCATCAGGCTTAAATCCATGTCGATCTTCTGTCCATTCATGCTGACGACGATGACACCGGCGAAACCGATGATACATCCCAGTACCTTTTTCAGATCCAGCTTCTCCTGTCTGAAGATCAAGGCAGACACCAGAATGACGAAAAAGGTGTTGGAACCATTGATGATGGAAGCCTTGACTCCGCTGTTATGCGCCAGTCCGATGTAGAAAAAGATATACTGTAAAATTGTCTGGAAGATTGCCAGCTTCACGATACTGGGTGCGGAAGTTTTCGTAGGCACCAATGCCTTTTTCTGTAAAAGGCTTCCGATCAGCACTGTCAGGATTCCAGCCAGTACGAAGCGCATTCCGGCAAACAATACCTGCGTCCAGGTCTCTCCCGAAGGAATTTCGAACAAGGCATAGCCTAACTTGATACAGGGGGATGCACTTCCCCACAGGAAGGTACACACCAATGCCAGGGCACAGACTACCCAGGTTTTCTGTAAGATTTCTGTCTTTTTCGGTTTCCCGTTATCTATATTCTTATTAACCTCTGTCATTTTTGAACACTCCTTATATTTTTATAGCGCAATCTTTGCCATTATACTATAAGGTGTCTTTTTTCGCCAGTTTTTAAGTTATTTTTTCTCGATCTGGGAACGGAAGTCATCCTCCAAAATATGCTCCACATCTTTTGCTTCTTTGCGGATGTTTTTCAGATTATCCCGGATCTCCTGCTCTTCTTCCATGATCTCGGGATGCTCTTCTTTTTCTTCTTTAATGAACATACATAAGAAGCTGATCAGTAAAATCAGACAGGAGATCCAGATGGTCTTCGCTCCTATGTATTTGATCATATGTCCTCCCAGTGCCGCACCGATGGCGAACAAGAGGATGATTCCGAAATAATAACCGGATTTTTGCAATACCTTTTTATCTTTCGTTTTTCCGTAAGCGCACAGGGATTCCATGCCGCTGCGCAGATTGCCGATGCACATAGTACTGGCAAAAGCATAACCGTTCACCTTGCGGAACGCCTGTACCTGCATAGCGCAGGCGAAAGAAACCATGGCATTGGCCAGCAGATCCATCTCATTCGGGAAGAATCCGACTGCAAATAATAAAACTATTTCCGTTACAAGCACCAGCTGCCTCCAGTGGATTTTCTGTGCCTTCTGGTATTTCATGCGGATGCATTCCGCCATTGCCACACCCAGTGCAAAAAACAGTAACGGAGAAAAATAACGAAGTGCCGCCTGCCAGTTCCGGTCTACCAGATTCTGACTGAGTAATACAATATTGCCGGTCTGCGCGTTGGCAAATACCTTTCCCCGATACATATAGGTATAAGCATCCTGCAGACCACCGGAGATTGACAAGATCCCGGCGATCAGAAAAGACTCAGACATCTGTCCGCGTATTTTACGTTGCATAACCTTTTCTCCTCTGTTTACTTTTTTTCAACCGCGTATTATACTATATCCTGATGAATAGTAAAAATATATAGTTTATATGTGAGGCATATTATTTTTATATGGATATCAGTTTTGAATACTACAGAATCTTTTATTACGTTGCCAAATATGAAAATATTACAAAGGCCGCTATGGTATTAAAGAGCAGCCAGCCCAATGTCACCCGGATCATACATATCCTGGAGGATCAGCTGGACTGCCGTCTTTTTCTCCGGGAACCCCGGGGACTGAAGCTTACCGAGGAAGGCAGAAGACTCTACGCCCATGTAGCGATCGCCTGCCAGCATCTGCTGGATGCGGAGGCTGAACTGCGCCGGGAGAAAGACATCTGCACCGGGACCATCGAGCTTGGCGTCACCGAGACTGCCCTGCATTTATTTCTGCTTAGGAACCTGCATGATTTTCAGCGCACTTACCCGGATATTAAAATAAGAATCCAGAACAACGCAACGCCTGAGATTCTGAAGGCCCTGGCTAACGGTCGTCTGGATCTCGCTGTGGTAACCACGCCGTTCGAGATCAGGGATACCATGGAATGTGAAGATCTGATGACTTTCCGGGAAGTTCCCGCAGGCGGTTCCGACTACGCTGCATTGTCCGACCATCCCATGACTCTGAAGGAGTTCCGTCTCCATTCTATCATCGGTCTTGGGTATGGAACCGCCAGTTATGAATATTACCGGAAAGTATTTATCGAACAGCATCTGGACTACGAACCTGCCATGGAAGTAGCTACCGCAGATCTGGTCATCCCACTGCTCCAGAACAATCTGGGCGTCGGATTTGTACCGGAACCGTTAGCGACTCCTTTTTTTGAAAACGGCAGTCTCGTTGCCCTGACCTTAAATGTACCGCTTCCTTCCCGCGAGGTGAAAATGCTGTGGGATAAAAGCCGCAGCCAGAGCCGGGCAGCCGCTACCTTTTGTAATTATCTCCGTGGGATTACGAAGTGCAATGCTCCGAGCCTCGATCCTGAAAATGTCCTTATGAGCAATGATTGATGAATAAATTTTCAGGAGGATATAATATTGAATAACCCATTAAAAAATATGACAAAAAAGGAATGGATCCTGTGGATCATATCCCTTTCTATCGTGATAGTTTCCAATCTGTTTTCTTCCAATTTTGATCTGCTGACATTAGTGGCAGCTCTGGTCGGCGTGACTTCTCTGATTTTTGCAGCCAAAGGCAATGTATGGGCACAGATTCTGATGATCGTGTTCAGTATCCTGTACGGCATCATTTCCTATCGTTTCCGGTACTGGGGAGAAATGATCACTTATCTCGGTATGGCACTGCCTATGGCTGTATGGTCTGCCATTACCTGGCTGCGGCATCCTTCCGGGAGCGACGGCAACGAAGTGGAGATTCAGATTCTACACCGCACGCAGTTACTGTATGTGGGAGGTGCCAGTGTCGTTGTCACATTTGTATTTTATCTGATTCTGGATGCACTGGATACACCTAACATTGTATTCAGTACCATCTCCGTGGTTACCAGTTTCCTGGCTGCAGCACTTACCATGCTGCGCTCCTCTTATTATGCACTTGGGTATGCCGCCAATGACCTCGTGCTCATTGTTCTGTGGACACTGGCCTCTCTGGAAAATCCGGCATATATTCCCGTGGTGGTGAATTTCACTATTTTCTTCTTCAATGATATGTACGGATTTATCAGCTGGAAACGCCGGGAGATCCTGATGGATCTGTAGTCTTTAAACCGGTCAGTCATAGATCACTGTTTTATCCAAAAGTTCTGTTTTTATCACAATATACGGCGTAGTGGGTTTCCCTGCGCCGCTTTTTTGTCCGGTGATATCGGGACCTAAGAGGCTTGTGCTGACATGAACAGCATCGTCCGTCAGGTATAATTCGTCCACTGCGATGCTGTAACCGCCGGTCTTCTGTTCCCCGTAACCGATGCTGATATAGAGATTCTGATTATCGCTATATGTCAGTCGAAAAGGTTCGCTTCCCTTTTCCGCAATCACAGTTTTTAATTCTTCCGGAATCTTTTCTTCACTGAGCACTGTAAAATCCAGATCACGCAGTTTGATGTTCCCTTCCCCGGACATCCCGCATCCGGTCAGCACCACACACAGCAAAAGCATTGCAGCCGCCACATTTTTCCACCGTTTTCTCTTGATTTTCATACACGATCCACCGCGAATACTTATTTATCCTATATTTATGTGAAAAATGTAGCGATATACATTAATTTTACTCCTTTTCTCCGATCCGGATGTGCGCTATAATAGAGCAGGTGCGCCCAAAGGCGCCTTACAGAAAGATGAGGATTATAATTATGGATGATAAATTCAGTAGGAAAATATTCTGCGACGGCATGCGGGATGGTTTTCCCATCGCGCTGGGATATTTCGCTGTATCCTTCTCCCTGGGAATTGCTGCAAGACATGCAGGTTTCACTCCCTTGCAGGGATTCATTGCCAGTCTTCTGAATAATGCTTCTGCCGGAGAGTATGCAGCCTTTACCCTGGTGGCTGCTCAGGCAACCTATCTGGAGGTGGCGATCATTACGCTGATCGCGAATGCCAGATATCTGCTCATGAGCTGTGCACTGGCGCAGAAGTTCTCCCCCGGAACTCCTTTTTTCCACCGTCTGATCATTGCTTATGATGTGACGGACGAGCTGTTCGGCATCACCATTGCCCGGCCCGGCATTCTGAATCCGTACTATACCTACGGTGCGATCCTGTTAGCCGCTCCGGCGTGGGCGGGCGGAACTGCCTGCGGCATCATCGCCGGAAATGCGCTTCCCTTACGTGCGGTCAGTGCGCTGAGCGTTGCTTTGTATGGCATGTTCTTAGCGATCATTATTCCCCCTGCCAGAAAAAGTAAAATCGTGGCAGCACTGGTAGCCATCAGCTTCGCGCTGAGTTTTGCCTGCAACTACCTGCCCGGGATTTCTTCTCTATCGGAAGGTACGAGAACCATCCTGTTAACCGTGATCATCTCCGGTGCCGCAGCGATCCTGTTCCCGGTAAAACAGGCGGATGAAATGGTTGACAGACCGACAGATCAGGGAAGTGAAAGGGTATCAGTTGCTGATAATTCAGTGGAATGTACCCGGAAAGGAGACTCTGACAAATGAATAATTATATCTATATTGCCGTTATGGCAGCCGTCTCCTATACGATCCGTGTCTTACCCCTGACACTGATCCGCAAGCCCATTAAGAATCAGTTTATTCAGTCCTTTTTGTACTATGTACCTTATGTGACACTGGCTGTCATGACCTTCCCGGCCATCATCCATGCTACCCAGACTCCCATCTCCGGACTGGTGGCATTGATCGCCGGAATCATCGCCGCATGGCTCGGTGCCGGGCTGTTCCCGGTATCCGTGATCTGTTGTGTGCTGGTATTTTTGATTGAGTTGTTTGTATAGGATTCCAGTCCTGGTACACCGTAAATCCATATTCATGCATAATTTTAAGAGCAGCCGCGCATACAGCACCGCTGCTCTTTCTGCACAATATTTCTTTTATTTTGTTGCGCAGTTTTTATTACATTTTTGTCTCATTTTCACTATACTGTGTTATAATATATGTGCGCAATCGGTTGTGCAGCTATAGTTTCACGGGAGGATTACTTATGCATCATTTTACAAAGCGTTCACACACACGCCTGTTGGCTCTATGTCTCAGCGCAGGACTGATCATGGGCAGTCTGTCTGGCTGCGGTGATCAGAGTCAGGGCAACGGTACCACAGATACCATAGTCGAATCCGCGAGTGCGTCTTCGACAGGTGTCACCGATATCACTGCGTTTCCCATGCCGGATGGACCTGAGGAATCTACCATCTATGTGGAGCCGGTCGACGGCATTTCCGATGATTTTTACCGGGGCATGGACGCCTCTGCAGTACTGGCTCTGGAGAACAGCGGCGTGAAATATTATAATTTCGACGGGGAAGAACAGGATGTATTTATGACGCTGGCACAGGCCGGTGTGAACTATATCCGTCTCCGTGTCTGGAATGATCCCTATGATGAGAACGGTGACGGTTACGGCGGCGGTAACAACGACGTAGCAACCGCAATTGCCCTGGGTCAGCGTGCTACGCAGTATGGCATGAAGGTCTGCATCGATTTCCATTATTCCGATTTTTGGGCGGATCCGAAGAAGCAATTCGTTCCCAAGGCATGGCAAGGCATGAATATTGAAGAAAAAGCGGATGCTCTCTACAACTACACACTGGACAGTCTCACTCAGATTCTGGAAGCCGGCGTCAATGTGGGCATGGTACAGATTGGAAATGAGATCAACAATGGTATGTCCGGTGAAACGGATGTGGCAAATGTGAGAAAGCTTCTGACCGCCGGCAGCAAGGCTGTCCGGGAAGCAGCAGCGGATTCCGGCAAAGATATACTCATAGCTGTACACTATACAAATATCGATGATATGAAGAAGCTGGATACATTGCTGACCGGTCTGCAGGTGAAAGAGATTGATTACGATATTGTTGGGCTCTCCTTCTATCCCTACTGGCATGGGACCATGGATGATCTAAAAAATGCAATTATCCATATCCGGGATACTTATGACAAAAAGGTATATGTCGCTGAAAATGCTTATTGCTATACCGCAGAAGACGGCGATGGATCCTCCAACAGTGTGGAGGGAACAGGCGATCTTGCAGAAGGCTATTCCGCCAGTGTGCAGGGACAGGCAAATGAAGTAAGGGATGTCTGTGCGGCAGCCAATGAAGCCGGTGCTGAAGGTATCTTCTACTGGGAAGGCACCTGGATCCCGGTAGGTCCTGCAGATGCTGACAATTCCGCTATCTGGGAAAAATACGGCAGTGGTTGGGCAAGCAGCTACGCTTCCGATTACGATCCCAAAGATGCCGGACAGTATTACGGCGGATGCTCCTGGGATAATCAGGCAATGTTTGATTTCACCGGACATCCTCTGGCTTCTCTGAATGTCTTTAAGTATCTGAAATACGGTGCTACGGCACCCCTGACAGTAGAGAGTGTTCCCGCGGTAGAGGTATCCTGCAATCTCGGTGCAGAAGCAGAGCTTCCGGAGACAGTAAGTGTCATCTATAATGATCGTTCCAAAGAGCAGGTTTCCGTTACCTGGAATGCAGATGATGTGGCTGCAATCGATACTGAGATTGGGGGTACTTTCACAGTTACAGGATCTCTGGATGACGGCAGCGAGGTTACCGCTACCGTAACGGTAGAACGGGTGAATTACGTGCAGAATCCCAGCTTCGAAGATGCCGATACCTCCATGTGGACAGTAACCTACGCAGGGGATGCAGATCCCACCGACTATCAGGTGAAGGCTGCGGATGCCCACAGCGGTGAAGTAGCGTTCCATTTCTGGTCCGGAGCTTCCGATATGGAATTCTCCATTGCGCAGAGCTTCACCGATTTGGAACCGGGTACTTATGAGCTGTCCGCTTTCTCACAGGGCGGGGATTTGTCTGCGGATGCTTCCATGGAGTTGTATTCAATCGTAGATGACATGGTGCTGGCGGATCCCTTTATGCTCACCACCTATGCCGACTGGCAGAATCCCACTATCTCCGGAATCAAAGTCACCGACGGCACCCTGACTATTGGAGTAAGGTATAAGTGTAATATGAATAGTTGGGGAACTTTGGATGATGTGACACTGAATCGTGTCGGAGATTAAATTGAAAGTTACGCGGGCAATGAGCCGCGCATAGGCAAAATGAGAACCGTGATTGGGAGCTTGCTCACACAAGAGGTTATTTCGTTCTATTTTTATACCGTGCGTCCAACGGACACACTCGACAGCCGTCAATGAAATAAATGTGGAGCGTCCTTTGCGACACATTTATGAATTGAATGCATGGCTCGTAACGTAGGGTTGCCGTAAACTCCACGAACGCCCACGGTGAACGGAACATCACGCCTTGATGTCGCGTCTCCGGGTGTGAATTTTCTAATGAAAAGTGATACAGTGGTTCTCATCATGACGGGGTCGCCTACACGCGCCATCCATGGCGCGGATCGGCTGACGCGGACATCGTGTCCGCTTTCCCCCTGTCTATCAGCACTTTTCAAGAAAATATCAACACCCTCCGACAGACATCGCGGCATGACATTCCATCCGCCGTGGGCGTTCTGTTTACTGATTCCGCTAAAATCCATTGAATAACAGAAAATAGTGGAATTAATGTTTTGTGAGCAAATAATTTCCTCCATAATTGCAGAAAAGATCTAAAACAGAGGAATTGCTTCTTCTATAGAACTTTTTTCTATTCAATTTCCACCATTTTCATTAGTTTAAGGCTTTTTTAGTGGAAACCAGTAGCCTGCAGTTGGGGTAAGGACAAGCAGACTCTAAGCAGCCGTCGGTACCATAGCGTCCCAAGGGACGCATTGCGAGGGTATTGACCTCGCTTATGTACCGCTACGGTCTGCGTCCGTAAGCGAATCGTGCTAAAGCACACGCGGGTCTGCGGTTCTTAGCCCCAATGCGGGCTACGGGGATTCGATAGCATTTCTTAATTAACTCTCAATTTATTTGAGCACTACTTTATCCAGGTGCCAGATTTCATCCACATACTGCTGTATAGTTCTGTCAGAGGTGAACTTGCCGGAGCATGCCACATTAAGGATAGCGCTCTTAGCCCAGTTGTCTTCGTCGCGGTAAGCGGCTTCCACTCTCTTCTGTGCCTCTGCGTAGGACTTGAAGTCCTTGAGGATGAAGTAGGTGTCTGCCTTCGCAGTGCACTGGGTGTTCAGCAGGGAATTGTACAGCGGGCGGAACAGCTCGGGATCTCCCGGTGCAAAGGTTCCGTTGATCAGCTGCATCAGTACCTTGCGGACATCCTGATCATTGTTGAAGATCTCCATGGGGTCATATCCTCCATGGTTCTCATAATTGATAACTTCCTGTGCGGACAGACCGAAGATGAATGCATTCTCCTCGCCTACCTCTTCTACGATCTCCACGTTAGCGCCGTCCATGGTTCCCAGGGTCAGGGCGCCGTTCAGCATGAACTTCATGTTACCGGTACCGGATGCTTCCTTACTTGCGGTAGAGATCTGCTCAGAGACATCTGCTGCTGCGAAGATGATCTCTGCGTTGGATACATTGTAGTTCTCAATAAATACGACCTTGATCTTACCGTTGATAGCGGGATCGTTATTTACCACATCCGCTACGGAATTGATCAGCTTGATGGTCAGCTTCGCATTACGGTAGCCGGCTGCTGCCTTCGCACCAAAAATAAAGGTTCTGGGGTAGAAATCCAGTTCCGGATGCTCCTTCAATTCATTATACAGGTGCATTACATGCAGAATATTGAGCAGCTGTCTCTTGTACTCATGCAGACGCTTTACCTGCACATCGAAGATGGATCTGGGATCTACTTCGATACCGTTGTGCTCTAAAATGTATTTTGCCAGACGTACTTTGTTCTGGTACTTGATGTTCATGAACTCCTGCTGTGCCTTTTTGTCATCCGCATATACCTTCAGGCGGGAGATCTGAGGCAGATCGGTGATCCAGTCGTCACCTACATGAGCCGTTACCCAGTCAGCTAACAGCGGGTTTGCATGCAGCAGGAAACGTCTCTGGGTGATACCGTTGGTCTTATTATTGAAGCGCTCCGGGAACATCTCATAGAAGTCCTTCAGCTCCTGCTTCTCCAGGATCTCGGTATGCAGTCTTGCCACACCGTTGACAGAGTAGCCGGAGACGATTGCCATATTTGCCATCTTCACCTGTCCGTCATAGATGATCGCCATCTTGCGGATCTTCTCCTGTACATCCACTCCGGGTACATTGCTGTACTTCTGCTGAATGTCAATGATGAATCTGCGGTTGATCTCTTCTACGATCTGGTAGATTCTGGGAAGCAGTCTGGAGAACAGTTCGATGGGCCATTTCTCCAATGCTTCCGCCATAATGGTATGGTTAGTGTAAGCACAGGTCTTGGTTGTAATCTCCCACGCTTCCTCCCAGGTCAGATAATAATCATCCATCAGCACACGCATCAACTCTGCGATAGCTACGGTAGGATGGGTATCGTTCAGCTGGAAGGTAACCTTCTCATAGAACTTATGGATATCGTCATGCTTTCTCATGTACTTCTCAACTGCTTCCTGTACGGATGCGGAGATGAAGAAGTACTGCTGCTTCAGGCGCAGCTCCTTACCTGCATAATGATTGTCGTTGGGGTACAGAACCTCTACGATATTACGTGCCAGGTTCTCCTGCTCTACCGCCTTCTGGTAATCACCCTTATCAAAGGAATCCAGCTGGAAGCACTCTACGGGCTCCGCATCCCAGATACGCAGGGTGTTTACAATACCGTTGCCATAGCCCACGATGGGAAAATCAAAAGGAATGGCCTTAACAGACTGATAACCCTCCTGGGTAAATACATTTCTGCCATTCTCGTCGGTATGCACACTTACATAGCCGCCGAATTTCACCATTTTCGCATACTCAGGTCTACGCAGTTCAAAAGGATTGCCATTCATCAGCCAGTTATCGGGAACCTCTACCTGATAACCGTCGCGGATCTCCTGCTTGAACATACCATAACGATAACGGATACCGCAGCCGTATGCAGGATATCCCAGCGTTGCCAGGGAATCCAGGAAACATGCTGCCAGACGTCCCAGTCCACCGTTACCCAGTGCTGCATCCGGCTCCTGGTCCTCGATCAGGTTCAGATCCAGCCCCAGCTCTTCCAGAGCTTCCGCTACGGGCTTGTATGCCTTTAAATTGATGAGGTTATTGCCCAGTGCTCTTCCCATCAAAAATTCCATGGACATGTAGTAGACCATCTTAGGGTCTTCCTTCTCATATGCCTTCTGGGTCTCCATCCAGTTCTCTACGATACGGTCCTTGATCGCATAAGATACTGCCTGGAAGATCTGCTGTGCATCTGCCTCTTCCAGATTCTTACGATACAGGGTGCGCACATTATATTCCACACTTCTCTTGAAGAGCTCCTTGTCGAACTCTTTTGCCTTTACCGGCTTCTCGCTGGCTGCTACTGATTTTTTCACCTATGTTCTCCTCTCCATTACCTCTCCGGTACTGTACTCTTCTCAAGATATTCTGCGCCGGATAGCGTTATGATTTCATCCATATTCTTAACCAAATACAGGTAATATTATAACAAACTTCCATGCGTATTCCAACTGTTTTCGCCGGTTTTCGTAAGTTTCGTAAATGTTTTCCCGAAACAGAAAAGATTCTGCGGTCCCCCCTTCCGGAAAAACCGCAGAATCTTTATCTTTATACTCTCTCCACAGCGATCACTGCGTTCTCGCCGTTGATATTCCATTCCTTCGATACGCCGTATTCCGCACCACTTGTCAATTCATCAGCCAGAACCTTGCCGCTGATGGCTTCTTTGTTCTTCTGTGCGATCTCGGACAGCTTATCGTTGCCATTGATGGATACGCGGATGTGATCGGTCACTTCGAAGCCGCTCTCCTTACGCATGGTCTGGATCTTGCTGATGATCTCGTATACGAAGCCTTCCTCTACCAGTTCCGGTGTCAGGTTGGTATCCAGGACGACGGTCATCCGATTGTCCTCCTGAGATACATAGCCTTCCTTCTGTGCCATGTCGATCAGCAGATCGTCCTTGGTCAGTTCCACAGCCACACCGTCTACATCGAACTTTAATGCGCCGTCTGCATTCAGTTCATCCATTGCTGCATTGCCATCCAGTGCTGCGAGGTGCTTCTGAATGCCGCCCAACTGTTTGCCGTACTTGGGTCCTACGGTACGCAGCTGGGGTTTGAAGGTGTAAGAGGTAAAGTCACGTACGTCATCGGTAAATACGACTTCCTTGACGTTCAACTCATCCTCGATGATCTCCTGATAGAACTCACTTAAGGTGAAGTCTGACTTGATATACATTCTGCTGATTGGCTGACGATTCTTGATGGCAGCCTCGTTACGGCATGCACGACCCATAACTACAGCATCCAGCACATCTTCCATATCCTCTTCCAGCTTCTTGTCGATGTGATCCTTGTTCACTACCGGGAAGTCACACAGATGGATACTCTCGGGAGCATTTGCATCGTTGCTTCTTACCAGGTTCTGGTAAATATCCTCTGTCATGAAGGGGATCATGGGTGCTGCTGCCTTACAGATGGTCACCAGTGCGGTGTACAGCGTCATGTAGGCATTGATCTTATCCTGCTCCATACCCTTTGCCCAGAAACGCTCACGGCTGCGTCTTACATACCAGTTACTCATCTCATCGACGAAGTCCTGCAGAGCCTTGGCAGCCTCGGGGATACGGTACTGATCCAGATTGCTGTCTACTTCTGCAACGGTAGAGTTCAGCTTGGACAGCAGCCACTTATCCATTACGGGCAGTTTGTCATATTCCAGTGTATATTTGGAAGCGTCAAAATTATCAATGTTTGCATACAGCACGAAGAATGCGTAGGTATTCCACAGGGTACCCATGAACTTACGCTGTCCTTCCTGTACGGCTTTGCCGGAGAATCTCTTCGGCAGCCAGGGTGCGGAACTGGTGTAGAAATACCAACGGATGGCATCTGCACCATAGGTCTCCAGTGCGTTGAAGGGATCTACCGCATTGCCCTTGCTCTTACTCATCTTCTGACCATTCTCATCCTGTACATGACCCATTACGATAACGTTCTTGTAAGGTGCCTTGTTGAAGAGCAGAGTAGATTCTGCCAACAGAGAGTAGAACCATCCACGGGTCTGGTCCACTGCCTCGGAGATAAAGTCAGCGGGGAACTGCTGCTCGAACAGATCCTTGTTTTCAAACGGATAATGATGCTGTGCAAAAGGCATTGCTCCGGAGTCGAACCAGCAGTCGATCACCTCGGGAACACGCTTCATCTGCTTGCCACACTCGGGGCAGGTGATGGTGATCTCGTCGATGTAAGGACGATGGAATTCTACGGTCTTCGCCTTCTCATTGCCGCTCATCTTGTACAGCTCTTCACGGCTACCGATGGAATGCTGGTGTCCGCATTCGCACTCCCAGATATTTAACGGAGTACCCCAGTAACGGTTACGGGATACACCCCAGTCCTGAATGTTCTCCAGCCAGTTACCGAAACGTCCCTCACCGATGGAAGCGGGGATCCAGTTGATGGTCTTATTATTACGTACCAGATCATCCTTCACAGCGGTCATCTTGATGAACCAGGACTCTCTTGCATAATAGATCAGCGGAGTATCACATCTCCAGCAGAAGGGATAATCATGCTCGAACTTCGGTGCATCGAACAGCTTGCCCTCTGCATCCAGATCCTTAAGTACCAGAGGATCTGCATCTTTTACGAATTTTCCGGCATAAGGGGTCTCTGCGGTCAGATCACCCTTGCCGTCTACGAACTGTACGAAGGGCAGCTCGTAATTACGTCCGATACGGCTATCGTCTTCACCGAAAGCCGGTGCAATATGAACGATACCGGTACCGTCGGTCATGGTTACATAACCGTCGCAGGTTACGAAATGTGCCTTTTTCTTCTGCTTTTCAGCGGCATCTCCCGCACACTTGTACAGAGGCTCGTACTCCTTGTACTCCAGATCCTTACCAACATAAGTCTCCAGTACTTCGTAAGCATCCTTGCCTTCTTCTGCAAGACGTCCCAGAACCTTGTCTGCCAGTGCCTTTGCAATATAATAGGTATAACCGTCGGCAGCCTTCACCTTCAGGTAAGTCTCCTCCGGGTTCACGCACAGTGCCACGTTGGAAGGAAGAGTCCAGGGGGTGGTGGTCCATGCCAGGAAATATGCATCCTCGCCCTTTACCTTAAAACGTACGATAGCGGAACGCTCCTTGACTGCCTTATAGCCCTGTGCCACTTCGTGGCTGGACAACGGGGTTCCGCAGCGAGGGCAGTAAGGAACGATCTTGAATCCCTTATACAGCAGACCCTTGTCCCAGATGGTCTTTAATGCCCACCACTCGGACTCGATGAAATTGTCATCATAGGTAACATAAGGGTTATCCATATCAGCCCAGAAACCAACGGTGCGAGAGAAATCTTCCCACATTCCCTTGTATTTCCAGACGCTCTCTTTACATTTGGTAATGAAAGGTGCCAGACCGTATTCCTCGATCTGCTCCTTGCCATCTAAGCCCAGCATCTTCTCAACTTCCAGCTCTACGGGAAGTCCGTGGGTATCCCAGCCTGCCTTACGGGGAACCATATATCCCTTCATGGTACGGTATCTGGGGATCATATCCTTGATGGTACGGGTCTCTACATGACCGATGTGGGGCTTACCGTTGGCGGTAGGCGGTCCGTCGTAGAAGGTATAGGTCTCGCCTTCCTTACGATGCTCCATACTTTTTTTGAAAATGTTGTTGTCTTCCCAGAATTTCTCGACGGCTTTCTCACGATCTACGAAATTCAGGCTTGTGGGTACCTGCTTGTACATAGTGCGCTTCCTTTCTTTTCTTATTACAGCATCATACTATTCAGCGCCTCATTCACAAAATCGCAGTTTTGATGCTTTCTGAATAGTATCAAAAAAAGCTCCGTCCCGTAACAGGACGAAGCTCATGCATTCGTTAACCACCTCTTACAACATACTTCCTATTATATATAGGAGTGATATGCCTCCCGGTAACGGCGGGATTCCGTTCAGAACTACTGGCTTACGCTTTTGTTCTGACAGCTCAGAAGTGATTTTCACGATTCCCTTACTCGCACCGGTCTCTCACCATCACCGGCTCGCTTTGCCTTTCTGCGGAAAAGTTACTCTCTTCGTCAATGCATTTTTGATATACCGCTATTATATATCTCATTTTTTTGCGTTGTCAAGCCGGATGTTATGATTTGCTTAGAAAGCTTTTCTTTCTTGCTTTTCCGACATTTATTTCATATAATTATTTTAAGACTGATATGTGTACCGATCTTACCGGAAGGGGCAGGGAATTCTATGGAAAATACGCAAAATACGCCGAAAAGAAGCGGCGGTAAAATATCATATACTCTGCAGGCGATCGGCCTGATTCCCCTGCTGGCGCTGGGGATCGTCATGTTATTTTTCACTTCCCAATGGTTCACAAAAACTATGTATCAGGAAGTGGAACGTGAATTGTATGATGCCACAAAAAGTGCCACTACACTTCTGAACGCTGCCTATCCCGGCGATTACCGGCTGGAAGGTGATGTTGCCTACCTTCTGTATAAGGGCGATGTAGATATCACCCGTGAATATTCTCTATTTGATCAATTCAAAGAGGATACCGGACTGGACATCACCCTGTTCTATCAGGATACCCGCGTTCTGACGTCTCTGTATAACGCCCAGGGTGACCGCATTGTCGGCTCCGGTGCTCCGGATGTGGTGATCCGTGATGTCCTGAATACCGGTGAAGATCATTTTTATATCAACACTCTGATCAATGGAAAGTCTTATTTTTCCTATTATAGTCCTGTCCGCAATCAGGACGGCAGCATAGTTGGCATGCTTTTTATAGGAAAATCCAGTGCCACCGTATCTCAGTCCATTCAACGTTATGTCTATCCGCTGACATGGCTGATCATCGGTTTTGTGGCTCTCGTGGCTGTCTGCATCTATTTTTACACCAGAAGATTCGTGGCTGTATTACTCCATATTCACAGCTTCCTGTCGGAGGTAGCCTCCGGGAATCTGAACGCCACACTGGATCATTCCGTAACAAAACGCAGTGATGAATTAGGTGATATCGGTCGCTGTGCCCTGTCCATGCAGCGCTCTCTTCGTACCATGATCGAGCAGGATGCCCTGACCGAGCTGTACAACCGACGCAGCGGGGAAAAAAAGCTGCGCCAGATCTTCGAGGAAGCCCGATCCTCCCGCCATTCTTTTGCGCTCGCCATCGGAGATATTGACTTTTTCAAAAAGGTTAACGATACCTACGGTCACGAATGTGGGGATGCCGTACTGAAAAATGTTTCTGCCATGCTGAAGCAGCATATGTGGCGCCGTGGCTTTGCCGCGCGTTGGGGTGGTGAGGAATTTCTACTGGTATTTGAAAATGTAGATCTTGCAGAAGCACGGAAACAGCTGGAACTTCTCATGGACAAAATCCACGAACTGGATACGCTCTATGAAGGTCAACACGTGAAGGTAAATATGACCTTCGGACTGGTCTGTGAGTCTGACAAAGATGTTCATACATTATTAAAAGAAGCTGATGAGAAATTATATATCGGTAAGACAAACGGTCGTAACCAGGTGGTATCTTAACCCGGTTACGACCGTTTTTTATTGCTCCATCTGTCTGCCCAGGAAGCCTGCTGCGGACTGCGCCAGTTTCTGTTCCACTTCTCCCATTTTGCTCTTCCCGTCATTTTCCAGCAGGATCACGCTGCCGATGATGTCTCCCTCGCAGAGGATCGGGGTGATCATCTGCCATGCATAGTCCACAGCAATGTCTTCCGCAATGTTGACGTAGTTGCGGTCTCCTTTTGCGGCGATCACAGTCTCTCTGTTATTGATTTTCTCTTCCAGCTGACGGCTTACTGCCTTATTGAGCAGCTGCTTACAGCCACCTGCAACCGCAATAAACTGATCCCTGTCTGCGATCAGTGCCGTATGTCCGGACACCTGCGCAAGACTTTCCGCATACTGTTTTGCGAACGTGGTCATCTCTCCGATGGGAGAATATTTTTTCAGAATAATCTGTCCCTCCCTGTCAGTAAATATTTCCAGAGGGTCGCTTTCCCTGATGTGTAACGTACGGCGGATCTCCTTCGGGATGACGATGCGTCCCAGGTCATCTATTCTTCTTACAATTCCGGTTGCTTTCATATCCAAAAACCTCCTGCTTTCCAGATTACTTTCCATAATTGTGCTGTGTGGGTAGTATGTGGAAATCATGACAGAATTATGTGACATTTACCAAAATGTTTTTTTCTTTGTATTTCCTATATTTCTGTGTTACACTTAATCTACTTGCGACAAAAAAATACAGTGTGGGGTGTTTAAACTATGAATCACAAAAATAATAACAGAAGTTCATTTTCAGGCAGGATCGGCTTCGTCCTGTCGGCTGCCGGAGCATCCGTAGGCTTAGGCAATATCTGGCGTTTCCCATATCTGGCAGCCAAATACGGCGGCGGAATCTTCCTGTTGATCTATATTATTCTGGCGCTGACCTTCGGTTATACCATGATCGTGGCGGAGACTTCACTGGGACGCATGACAGGTAAAAGTCCCGTGGGTGCCTTTCATACCTTCGGGAAATCCAAATGGCTGTCCTTCGGCGGATGGATCAACGCTATTATTCCTATTCTGATCGTTCCTTATTATTCCGTCATCGGCGGATGGGTGATCAAGTATCTGGTGGAATATGCCAAGGGTCACGGACATGATCTGGCAACGGACGGTTATTTTTCCACGTTTATTTCCAATGGTGTCTCTACTGAGCTGTGCTTTATCGTATTCACTCTGTGTACTCTGGGCATCATCTACGCCGGTGTCCGCAACGGTATCGAGCGTGTATCCCGCATTATGATGCCGATCCTGGTAGTGCTGTCCGTGGTCATCACCGTCTATTCTGTTACCAGGCCGGGAGCACTGAGCGGTGTGAAATATTTCCTGATCCCGAATCCTGCGAATTTTTCCTGGATGACAGTCGTAGCTGCCATGGGTCAGATGTTCTACTCTCTGTCCATTGCCATGGGTATTCTTATCACCTTCGGCTCTTATATGAAAAAAGATGTCTCCATTGAAGGTTCCACGAAAAATGTGGAGATCTTTGATACCGCCATCGCGATCATGGCAGGTCTCATGATCATTCCCGCCGTGTTCGCATTTTCCGGCGGAGATCCCGATACCTTACAGGCTGGTCCTTCCCTGATGTTCATCACACTTCCCAAAGTCTTCGACAGCATGGGCATGGGCACCTTCGTAGGTATTCTGTTCTTCGTACTGGTACTGTTCGCAGCCATGACCAGCTCCATTGCGCTTACCGAAAGTGCTGTGTCTACTTTCGAGGACGAGCTTGGCTGGGGTCGTAAAAAATCTACCGTGATCATGGGTGTGATCATGCTGGCACTGGGAACGTTATCCTCACTGGGTTACGGACCGCTCGGTGCTGTGAAGATCATCGGCATGCAGTTCCTTGATTTCTTCGATTTCCTGACCAACTCCGTAATGATGCCTATCGCTGCCATCACCATCTGTCTGCTGGTATCCCACGTCATCGGAGTAAAGGCTGTGGAAGAAGAAGTCATGAACGGAGAAGCCGCTTTCCGCCGCAAAAAGATATTCAATTTCATGATCAAGTATCTCTGCCCGGTATTTGCTACGATTATTTTATTAAGTTCTGTAGCAAATGCATTTGGATGGATTAAAATGTAATGATCCGTCCTGTCTCCGCGTTCACTCTATGCGAAATCGAGATTACGGTACGTCCTTCGGAAGCCCTCTTCAGTGCCTGCAGCACCTCTTCCTCAGTCTGGGCATCCAGATTTGCCGTAATCTCATCCAGCAGAAGGAGCTTCGGCTTCGCCACGGCGGCTCTGGCAATGGATAACAGCTGCCACTGCCCCTGCGAGAAGATCTCCGAAGTACAGAGCGTGTCATAGCCTTTTTCCAGCTGTTCTATCGTTGCATCCAGTCCCGCAATTCTTGCAGCCTCCCGTACCTCTTCCATAGTAAAAGAATCGTCATACAGCGTGATCTGATCCTTCACGGTACCGGGTACCCTGTGAAAAGTCTGCTCCACATAGCCGTAAAGGCTGCGCTTTTCATTTTCCGGAATCTGAAAAGCATCTCTTCCCTGAATCAGCACTTTACCCTCTCCCGGCTGATAGAGTCCCAGCAACAGTTTGAAGACCGTGCTCTTCCCTGCACCGGTTCTGCCCGACAGAGTGACCTGTTCTCCTGGATACACTTGGAAGCTTAAGTGATGCAGGATTTTACGACTGTCATCCTCATAAGCAAAGGTCACGTTTTGCAGTTCCACAAACGGCGTCTCTTCCTCTGTGGTCACCGGAGTCTCCAAATTCCGTACTCTCTCCGGCAATTCCTCCAGGACATAGAATTCATTGATCCGGTGCACGCCCGCAACGGCGGACTGTATGGTCTGGATCTCCATTCCCAGACTCTCCACTGGGGTAAAGATCTGGGAGATATAGTTAATTACCGCTACCGCTGTACCTGCAGACATGCCGAACAGTGTCAGCACCTTTGCATTACCGGAGGCAGAAAACAGCATCACAAACGCCACCACGATAGCATTCAGGATCAGGATCACCGGGGAATAAATAGCATCATAGAAATTCGTGCGATCTACCGCGCGATAACTCTCCGCAATATATTCATCATACCGCTGCTCCATGTAGCGCTCTTTTCCCAGCGTATGAATGGTGCGGATATTGTGCAGCGTCTCCGGCACATGTCCGGAGGCTCTGCCCACAGCACGACGGTTCTCGATCTGGGCTTTCAGCATGTTTTTCTGCACCGTCCTGGTGAACCAATACAGAAATGGCAGCAGGATCAAAAGTACGATCGCCAGTCCTCTGTTTTTTAACCAGATCACCACCAGAATACTTATAATCTTACAGGCATCGGCGAACATGCTGATGATTCCGGAGGTAAACAGGTGCTCCACCGTATCCACATCTCCTACGAACCGGGATACAATAGTACCGGGTTCCTGCTTCGTCAGTTCCCCTGCCGTCAGGTTCGTGTATTTGTCCATCATGCTGCTCCGCAATGCGTGGGTGATCTTCTGACCGAAGACCGTCAGCAGACCTTCCCGAAGGCTTTCGGTCAGCCCGGTGAGCACCGTAAAAGCAAAATACAGTATCACCAATGCAACCGGAACTGCGTTTCCTGCGGTGATCGTATCCACGATACTTCCCAGAATCCAGGGCGGCAAAAGCGCGGTTACAATGGCACCTGCGACTGCCAGCACGATTCCCAGTGACAACCCTGCATAGCCTGTCACAGTCTGCCGGATCACGCTGCGGACATTTTTCACATTCTGTCTCTTATTTTTCTGCATCTGTTTATTTTTCTGCATGATCCGGACCTCCCTCCTGCGTACTGTGTGCATCAGCGCCATCCGCCTGTGCTTCATACAGTCTCGCATACTCCGGGAACTTTTCAAGGATCTGTTCGTGGGTTCCTGCAGTCACTTTTCCATCCTCCATCCACAGCACCTGATCCATTTTGGGGAACAGATACAGCCTATGGGACAGTAGGATCACAATACTGTCTGCTACCAGCTTCCGTAGATTGGCAAAAACCTCTTCCTCCGTCTTGCGATCCAGTGCGGAAAAAGGATCGTCCAGGATCAGGACCGGACGCTTATGGCACAGGGTTCTCGCCAATGCCAGCCGCTGTGCCTGACCACCGGAGAGCCGGACGCCACCATTTCCCACAATGGTGTCCATACCCTCTTCCATCTCTGCCACCTCACCGTCGAAACAGACTGCCTTCAGATACTTCTCCGGATCGTCATCATCGCCCAGTAGTATATTGTTACGGACACTATCATTGAACAGCTCCGGATCGTGTCCTAAATATCCCACCATGCCGTTTTGCTCTGCCTTGGTCATCCCGGATAATTCTTTGCCGCGAAAACAGATCCTTCCTTCGTAAGGGTATTCACAGAGGAAGGTCTTTCCCAATGTGGATTTACCACACGCCACTGCGCCGGTGACACCAATGATCTGTCCCGGAGTGGCTGACAGATTGAAGTCCTCATAGATCTTCTCTCCGCCGGGATAAGCGAAGCTTACATCCGATACTTCCAGCGTTCCCGGCTCCTGTACCAGGCTGTCGTCCTCATAAGTGGTTTCCTTCATCAGTGGCTTGATGCGCTTCCAGGAGACCTGGGCTTTATGTACTGCATTGAATAGCTTCGCGGCATGAGAAGATTTCACGGCTAACTTCAAAAAACAGGATAAAAACGTGGTAAAGGCTGCCACATCCCATATTTTCCAGCCGGTTCCAAGCACATTTTTGCTGCCGAAATACAAGATAAACAATACTCCTGTCATGGAGATGATCCGGTACAGCGGGGGGAACGCAGTACTCCAGATATTGGTCTTCACAGCAGATGTTTCATAATCGGTAAGGTTCGCTTCATAAGCCTGCCTGCGCTCTTCCTCTCTGCCATAGACACGGTAAGTGATAGCGTTAGTGGCTCTGTCCAGTGTTGCGGCACTTAAATCTCCGGACTGTTCCTTATATGCCGCTCCGGTACGCTGCACGTTACGCTTCATCTTCTCCGCCAGCACATAAGATACCGGTAAAAACAGCATACCTAAGATTGCCAGCCGCCAGTCATAAAATAACAGCATTCCCACATATGCTGCCAGTGCCACACCGGTATCGAAGATCTCTGTGGTAAATTTCCGCATACCCTCCGCGCAGTCGTCCACATCCAGGATTGCCTTGGTCATCACATTTCCGACACCCTCTTCTTCCAGTTCGGCACGGCTTCTGTGCACCAGGCTGCGGTATAGGATCTCTTTCATGTCACGATTTACATTATTAGCAAATCGTCTGACATAAAAACGTTTGATATAACGGGATATCTGCACTATGGCAATAGACATCACATATGCGGTCACCAGCACCAGCATATCTTGGTATCCTGCTTTCCCACCCAGAATGTCCACCAGGCATCCCGTCATCCGACCCTCGAACCACGGTCCTGCCAGAAGTCCGAGGTTATAGATCAGGCCGGAGAACGTGACTGCCAGCAGCACCGGCCACTGGGTTTTGAAATAATACAGGATCTGATCCTTTTTCACTGCCTCAGATATCTGTTTCATCCTCTCCTGCTCCTTCTTCCACGCATTTTTCCGCATTGACAAATCCTGTCCTTCTCACGTCACCCATCAATTCTGCTTCTTTCCTCAGCACTACATAAAAAGATGTACTATCCTCTGCTTTAGATAATAGTACATCTTTTTCATCTGTCAATGTATTGGCTCACTTGCGTTCATTATCTCAGGCCTTCAGAATCTCCGACAGATTCCTCTGGATCCCGGCTGCCACATCCGGTTTATTCATGGAATAGACATGGATATGTTTTACGCCGTTGGCCAACAGATCGATGATCTGATCGGTGGCATAGGCGATACCTGCCTGTTTCATGGCTTCCGGGTTATCACCGAAACGGTCTACGATATTTTTGAAGCGCTCCGGCACATTACAGCCGGACAGTTTTACGGCATTCTTCACCTGCACGCCGCGGGTAATGGGCATGATGCCGGGAACGATGGGCACGGTAATCCCAGCTTCCCGCACACGGTACATAAAGTTGAAGAAGATATTGTTGTCGAAGAACATCTGGGTCGTCAGGTATTCGCAACCGGCATCCACCTTCGCCTTCAGCCCCTGAATATCCGCATTTTTGTTAGCAGAATCGGGATGCACCTCCGGGTAGCAGGCACCTCCTACGCAGAAATCTCCGTTTTCCTTAATAAAACGCACCAGATCGGAGGCGTGCGTAAAATCTGTAAATACTTCTCCGTCGAAATCCTTTGGAATATCTCCTCTCAGAGCTAAAATATTCTCGATCCCTGCTGCCTGCATTTCTGTAAGAGCTGCGCCGATACTGCTCCTGTCAGCGCAGACACAGGTCAGATGCGCCACAGTAGGCACATTGTACTGCTTCTGAATCTCTCTTGCCAAAGCAATGGTATGTCCCTTGGTACTGCCGCCGGCGCCATAAGTCACGCTCATATAAGCAGGCTGCAATGCCGCGATCCCCAGTGCTGCTGCCTCCACATTTCCGAAATCCGTACTCTTCTTCGGAGGAAATACCTCAAAAGAGATCGTTGCTGTATCTTTATTCAAAATATCTCTGATCTTCATACAATTCTTCTCGCCTTTCCATCATCTACATACCTTCAGGCTACGTAATTACCCTTTGTTTTCCCGCAAAAAGATCGGCAGGAAATCCTGTTTCTCCTCTTCTGCGGTCTCACTCTCCGCAATGACATTCCGGATATTCTGCATCCGCTTATCCAGCGCTGCGCTCTGCTGTGCACAGTCATACAGCTCATCCTTTAAAAACTTCGACTGACTTTCCGGAATGTTTTTCTTATACTGCAGCTTGTGCTCCAGGCTCGCCCAGAAATCCATGGCTATCGTACGGAACTGCACTTCCACATAGACCAGTTTCTTCGTATTCTGTAAAAAGATCGGCACCTGCACGATCAGATGGAGGCTGCGGTAACCGCTCTCCTTAGGATTCTTTATATAATCCTTGCGCTCGATCAGGGTAATGTCATCCTGACGTAAAAAGCTCTCCGCCAATTCATAAATATCATCCGGAAACGAACAGATGACCCGGACACCGGCGATGTCACGGATATTCTCCTCAATGCCTTCCAACGTCATGGGAATATTTTTCCGGCGGATCTTCCTAAGGATACTGTCGTAGGACTTCACTCTGGTCTTGATGCCCTCAATGGGATTACGGTCATATTCCAGAGAATATTCCTGATTCAATACTTTAAATTTCGTCTCTACCTCCATGATGGCACACTGATAATAAGACATCAGCTCGTCCATGGGGCGCTTATTCTTCTCGATCAGATCCAAAAACTCGTCTGAGAGTAAATGTTGCTTCAAAAATTTACCTCTGATGGTATCCATTTTTATTCCTTCTATCTACAGCTCTTTTTCAGTGTATTATGCATAAGGTCCTATTCCTTTCTATAAGACCTTCTCAGAAATTCTCTCCCAAAATGTATTATATCTTACAATAGTTACTGCCACAACCATATTTTTTAGTCAAGTATAACAAAAAACAGCCCCCCTGCTCCGAAATGCAAAGGGACTGTCTGTTGCGTAGATTGATTAAAGTATAGATCAAATAGTGGATGCAATAATCTGCATCCTGCCTTGTAACTCTACCTTTCCATAGCCATCGGGCAGGATCAGGTGATCGCCCTTTTTTAAATGAGTACCATTCAGGGTGCCTTCGCCTTCTACCACGCTCATGAGGATGAAAGGCTTATCCTGCCAGGTCTCCACGCGATGCTCCACATCAATACGATATACGGTGTAGTAAGGGCACCGGATCAGCTGCTGAATGGCATCATCCTTCTTCTCGGTATGCACCACACTGTTGTCCACGGATTTTGCGGGAACCGTGATCACATCAATACTCTGTGCGATGTGTAACTGTCGGGACTTGCCGTTGCTCAATCTGTCGTAATCATACACACGATAAGTAATATCGCTGCTCTGCTGGGTCTCTAACAGAAGAGTTCCTCCCTTGATGGCATGCACGGTACCGGGATCGATCTGGATGAAATCCCCGGGCTTAATGGGGATCTCACGGATGAACTCCTTCCATCTGCCCTCATGGATCATCTGCTCCAGTTCTTCCTTCGTCTTCGCATTGTGTCCGGCTACCAGCGTAGCATTCTCCTTACAATCCAGGATGAACCAGCACTCGGTCTTACCCAGGGATCCGTTCTCATGAACCTTCGCATACGCATCATCCGGATGTACCTGAATGCTGAGGTCGTCCTTCGCATCAATGATCTTGACCAGCAGCGGAAAACGATCCATTCCCGCGTCTCCGAACAGCTTGGGGTGCTTCTCCCACAGTTCTGACAGCTTCATTCCCTGAAAGACTCCGTTTCTCACGGTACCATCTCCACTCGGATGGGCGCTGATGCCCCAGCACTCCCCGATGTCATCTCCCTCAATGGGGTAACCGAATTCTCTGTTCAGTCGGGTGCCGCCCCAGATGTTGTGAGTACACACCGGATTTAAAAATATAATATCTTTATTCATGCTCCTGTTCCTGCTTTCTTTGAATCTGTCCGTGATACATTTTTATTTATACTAATAGCTCAACATTGCGGTGCTGTCAATCATTTCGTGTTACCTTCTTCCCTCACCCCGGACACGATCACCGACACCAGATAGAACTCTGCCTTGTCTTCCGCATGGGTCTCCGTGATCTCCACACGTACCTGGTGTTTCCCATAAGGCAGGTGCTCTGCCACCGTTGTCAGCTGCATTTTGTCTCCCCAGGTCTCATCGAAGGTTCCGTCCAACACGCACGCCGTCTCAGGGTTCTCATCCACCACTGCCGTGGCAATGGGTGCAGGTCCGTCCTTCACTCGGCGGTATTGCACGGCGACACCGGTTCCCCGAAAAGCGAACTCCAGATAAGCTCCTTTTTCACCGGCGCTCCATCCGTTACGGAAAATATCCGTGATGTCTCTCTGCGGTGTCATATCTTCTTCAAAACCGCTCTTCTCCGGTGTGGAATTAAAATATTGTAGTCTCACGCAATGCTCATAGGCATTCTCTGTCAGCGGGACCGGGAAAATCTCCCGCTGCTCTACCGTCTTATCATGGATTACCATTTCCAGGAAATTCGTGATCACAGATGCCATGAATTCATGCCCAAGATCATTGGGATGAAGGAAATCTGCCGTAATCTTCTCTGCCGGCAGTCTTCCGGCCGCCACAGCGGGATAGATGCTGTTCTGCATGCTGATGCAGGGCAGATCATAATGTCTCCCGATCTGCGCATGATAGTATGCCGCACTTTTACCGGTATCATAATAAACACTGTGCAACAATACCATTGCAGGACAGCTTCTGCTGCCGTAAATCTGCCGTATGAGTCCTTCATACGTCTCCATATCATGGGGTGTGCAGTGATCATTCACAGAGAACTCCACCATGACCAGATCCGGCAGTCTGCGCAGCAGGTCCTCCTGCACTCTCGCCGCACCAAACTGGGAATTGGTAGCTCCGATTCCCGCATTCACGTAATCGAATTCCGTATTGGGGAACACTTTCCGAAGCCATGCAACAGTTCTTGCAGCATAGCATTGATCCGGCTCCGTCGCTGCGAATCCCTGCGTGATGGATCCGCCGATGAATCCCACCGTCAATCTCTCCCCTTTGGCTGCACGGTTCAGGAAGCTCTTCAGCCGCGTCAGATTCCCCCTGTTCAGTATACCGGCCTCTTTATCAATAACATTTCCCGCACTTTTTCGGTTTTCATAAATACTGTTTTCCACGGTGCAATAACGCTTTGCCTTGTTTTTCAATGTCTTGCTGATCCGGAAAATCTCTTCCGGACGGTATCCCCTGGATTCCAGATAATAAATTCCACCGTAAAGCTTGATGGGAACATCCGGATATTTATCCCCGATCATGGCTTCAAACATGATCATAATGTGACCGATCTTCTCCGGTGCTGCTTCCACATGATTATCCAATAGCAATAGGAACTCATCCTTTTTCAAATGACACACCATTTCCTGTCCTTTCAGGTGCTTTTGAATATGTGTCCCCAGATGGTACAGAAGGCTGTTTTTCACTTCCTCACTCATCTTCGCGGAAATCTCATCGTAATCCCGGATGCCCAGAAATACCTCTGCATACTGACCGTCCTGCCAGGGCAGGATCTGTTCCAGTTTTATCGAAAAACTTTCCGTTGTCTCCATTCCGGCAATGTCCGGTTCCGGCTTTTCTGTATCCTTTTCTGTATCCTTTTCCCGCTCCCTGACATTCCCTGCATATTCTTCATGGTTCAGATAGCTTTCCATCATCCGCGTCATAGTAGACAGAATTTCGCTTTCCGTTTCTGTCCACTGACGTCCTTTATAATATTTCTCCAGCTCCTGCCAGAGACCGGTCTCCCGGTCTGTTCCTTTCCGTTCTAAGGTATAATCGACATAATTATAGTTCTTGTCGTACACGCTGAATGCATTTTTGCCGCTTCGTTTTACCCGGTACAGCGCCTGATCCGCTTTTTGATACAGTTCCTCATAAGAGGAAGCATCCTCCGGATATCGGGAGATTCCCATACTTAAAGTCACTCGTCTGCCTGACAGCTGGATCTGATCCGCCATACGGGATATTCTCTCTGCTGTCTCCACAGCATGCTGTCCCACATTTTTCCCACGGCAGAATACACAAAACTCATCTCCACCGATGCGGCCTGCATAATCCTCCATGCCTGCACTGATCAAAATCGTATTGGCAATTTTGATCAATACTTCATCACCGTATAAATGTCCGCAAGTGTCATTGATCGTTTTAAAGTCATCAATATCAATGATGAGAAAAGCTCCTTCTGTGTCATCGGCCTGCTGGATATGCTTTTCCACCAGCTTACGCATTTTCGCCTTATTGTACAGATCTGTCAGGGAGTCCCTCTCTGCCTTCTGTTCCAGCAGCTCCTGGTTCTTTTTTTCTCCTGTAATATCAAGCGTCTTCCCCATGATCTTATATGGCTTATGATCCTTATCATAGACCGGAATCCCTACATAACGGAACCAGACAAATACCGATTCATCACTGACTTGTCTGACTTCATAGGAAATATGCTCATCGCCGCGGTCCATTGCCTCACAAAAGGCATCAAAAGCAGACCAGTCATCCGGATGTACAAATCCCCATTTGTGCATCTGCTCCTGATAATTTTCGATGACCATATTTGTTGTGCTCCATTTTCCCCCGAGTTTTCTCGAAAGCACATATCTTTTTGTTGCAATTTCATACTCCCACAGCGCACAGTCGGAATTGTCCTCGGTAATCTTCCTCCTGATACGTTCTTCTGCCAGTTCTCTTTCCAGTTCTTCGATTCTGGCATATAATTCCTCTTTTTCCATCATACGCTGTCTCCAAAACCGCAAAGGACCCGCTCTCCGCGGGCCCTTTGATTCTATCTTCTGCCTTCTTCCGTATCACTTGTGCTGACCACGCTGTGTTCTTTAATATAGTCAACCACTTCGTCAATGGTCGTGAATGCCAGTCCTACATAACTGTCTGCTGCGCCATAGTAAATGGCGATCCTGCCACTCTCGGAATCATGGATGGTAGCGCAGGGGAAGCATACATTCGGCACGAATCCTCTCTCTTCATACCATTCTTCGGGAGTCAGAAGGAAATTCTCGCAACGATATTTTACGATGGACGGGTTGTCAATATCTAAGATTGCTCCACCTATGGAATAGACATAACCGTTACAGGTTCCGCTGACACCATGGTAGAATAACAGCCATCCTTCGGAGGTCTCAATAGGTGCCGCTCCGCCACCGATCTTCAGAGATTCCCACCATTCGGAAGATTTTGCCATCACGTGTCTATGTTTGCCCCAGAATACCATATCGGGGCTCTCACTGACAAAGATGTCACCGAAAGGCGTATGTCCACTGTCGGAAGGGCGGGACAGCATCATGAAATTGCCATGTACTTTTCTGGGGAACAGTACGGCGTTACGGTTAAAGGGAAGGAACGGATTCTCGATTCTGGTGAATGTCTTGAAATCCGTGGTTTTCGCAATACCGATGGCTGCGCCATAGAAATCCTGACACCAGATGATATAGTAGGTATCTTCTACCTTTACCAGTCTGGGATCATATGCGTAAATCGGCATGAAAGGCTTGCCTTCTTCATCTACGAACTGAATCTTATTCTTATCAAAATCCCAGTGGATAGCATCCTTGCTGCGTCCTAAATAAATATAGGGAATACCGTTGACCTGTTCACCGCGGAACACGCCAATAAATTCATCGCCATAGGGCATTACCGCACTGTTGAAGATTCTGGCTACTCCTTCTACGGGGTTTCTGCCAATGATAGGATTTTCACTATATCTCCATACCGGTGCTCCGGTATGGCCTTCGGGTTTATCCTGCCAGGGTACATTAGGTACTGCAGGGCTGATCATCTTAACTTTGCTCATTCGAGTTACCTCATTTCTGCGTTATTTATCTTGCTTCCTGTTTTAAGAACTCTTCATTTCTGCGGATGAGTTCACATCTCTGTGCCACACACTCCACGCTTCTTCCGGGATCGGAAGGGGTGTGGAATACATAATCCACAAGCTTATCTATGGTAGTCGTTGCCACATGCATGCGGGTATCGCTGGATGCATAGTAGATAAAAACTTCCCCCTTCTCATTTGCGATTGCGCCATTGGTAAATACTACGTTTGAAACATCTCCCACTCTCTCTTCCCCTCTGGGACCGATCAGCAGACCCGAAGGCTCTGCAATCACTTTTGCCGGGTCTTTTAAGTCCGTGGCAAAAGCATAAATAACGTAACGTAAACCGGCTGCGGTATTACGTACTCCATGTGCGATATGTATCCAACCTCTGTCTGTCTTGATGGGGGTAGCTCCCGCACCGTTTTTCGCCTCGGTAATGGTGTGATATTTCCGCAGACTGGTCATACGCTCTTCGTCGATCACTGCATGGGTAATATCATCACACAGTCCGAAACCGATTCCTCCGCCGCTTCCGGTCTCGATGAAGTCATCCATCGGTCTGGTATAGAAAGCATATTTGCCGTCTACAAATTCCGGATGCAGCACCACATTTCTCTGCTGGGGAGAACGAAGGGTCTTTAAATTCTCCAGTCTCTCCCAGTGTTTTAAGTCTTTAGTTCTTACAATGCCTGCAGCCGCTACTGCTGCGGACAGATCATTTACGGAGGTATCCTTGCTCTCGGAGCAGAACACACCATAGATGTAACCATCTTCGTGCTTGGTGAGACGCATGTCATAGACATTGGTCTCTTCCGGGCAGGTATCATCCAGTAAAATGGGGTAATCCCAGAAACGGAATCCATCGATACCGTTGTCACTCTCTGCCACACCGAAGAAGGACTTTCTGTCGTTGCCTTCGATACGGGCTACCAGATAATACTTGCCGTTTAATTCAATGGCTCCGGAATTCATGACCGCATTGATCCCCAGACGCTCCATGAAATAAGGGTTGGTCTCGGGGTTGAGATCATATCTCCAGGTCAGGGGAATATGTTCTCTGGTCAGAACCGGATATTCATAACGGTCATAAATACCGTTGTAGAAATCGGACTTTATGTTTTTACGGGAAAGCAATTTCTCCTGCTTCTCTTTCTCTATGTAATAACGCTCTAACATCTCTTCATAACCTCCATGCACATTCTGCCGTTATGGTAAGGGCACTTCCAAGGCTCCACGATAGGACGGCCGGGGTACGGATTGCCTTCCGGATCCACTTCCCAGAACCATTCGGAACCGGCTCTCTTATCGATCACATGATCCCGGATAAATGCCCATTCCTTCTCAGCAGCTTCCAGATACTCCATCTTCTCCGGTTCTTTTTCGTAGCCGTTTAAGAAACCGATCACAGTCTCTGCCTGTACCCACCAGATTCTGTGTACATTCACGACACCTCTGTCACATTCGTTTGCGAGAGAGTGTCCGTCAAATGCCACCTTATAGATCTGCGCGGTCAGGTCTTTGGTGATGACATACATCTTCTGCGTCAGTTCCGGATCATCCAGTACCTTGCAGCCTCTGTCGATCAGCCAGGCGGTCTCGATGTCGTGACCATAGGAATGCAGATCCAGAATACTATTATAATGCTTGTCAAAAAATACTTCCTGTCTGTGAAGCTCCGGATTATAAATCTTCTCCCCGAAGAGATCCATGATCCACAAAAGACGTCTTTTCACCTTCAGATCACCGGATACACGGTACAGCTCCGTGTAAGCTTCAAATACATGAAGCAGGGTGTTCATGGTCTTGTCTGCCAGGACACCGTTCTCCGACAATTTCTCATTGGATTCCGGTTTAAAGTCTCTGGTGAATGCTTCCAGATATCCCACCTCATCCATACACGTAGTCTCAATCAGAGTAAACAGCTTTTTCGCCAGCTCCAGGGCTTCTGCGTCACCGCTTGCCTCATAATAAGAGGACAGTGCATAAATGCAGAATGCCTGATTGTACGTATGCTTTGTAGTATCCTTCGGTGTTCCGTCGTAATTTAAGGACCAGTAGATTCCGCCGTATTCTTTGTCCAGACAATAGTCTTTCAGAAAAGCGTAGCCATGCTTTGCTTCGTCCAACAGGCTCTCATCCTTCAAAAGAGTATAAGCATTGGAGAAGAACCAGGTGATCCTGCTGTTCAGGATACAGCCCTTTTCTGCTTTTTTATCCAGCTTCAGATCATAATCCAGGTAGCCGTAATAGCCGCCGAACTCGTCATCTCTCATTCCTTTCCAGAAGGGAATGATCCCTTCTGTCAGGTGGTTTTTAATTTCTTCCCGCATTTTCATTGTTTCTGTGTTCATCATGTTCCGCACTCTCCTTTGTATTAACCTTTGACAGCGCCGGAGGTGATTCCACTGTAGATCTGTTTCTGACAGAGCAGGAATACGATCAGGGCAGGCAGCAGAGACATCAGTACACCTGCACAGATCAGATTGTATTTGCTTCCAAGAGGTCCGGTGAAGGTATACAGGGAGGTTGCTACCACACCGAGAGTCCTCTTGTCCTGCAGATACAGACTGGCGCAATAATACTCGTTATATACGCCTACTCCCTTAAGCACCATCGAAGTTACGATAGCGGGCTTCAGAAGCGGAAGAATGATCTTCCAGTAAATGGTAAAGTAGGAGGCTCCGTCGATAAATGCGGATTCATCCAACGACACCGAAATATTTTCCATGAACTGGATAAAGATGTAGATGGAGATAACATCCGTACCCATACTCATAATGATATAACCATACAGATGATTGATAAATCCAAGGTTACTCATGATCTGGTACACAGATACCTGCATAGCAATTCCGGGAAGGAGGGTTGCGAACAGGAACAGGCTGCGGATCAATCCGTTGCCGGGGAACTTGAATCGGTTCAGTACATATGCGAGCTGTGTTCCCACCAGGACGGAGCCCAACAGTACAAATACCAAAATGATCGCTGAATTCAGATATGCTCTGCCCATGTTGGCGCGGTTAAAAGCGTCAATAAAGTTCTGGAAGTTCAGCCAGTTCTCCGGCAGGGTCATTACATTGGTACTCTGGTACTCTGTATCGGTCTTGAACGCCGTGATGACGCAGGATACGATGGGCAAAAGTGCCACGAAGGAGAAGAATACCAGACTAAAATACTTAATAACGATCCAGATGACAGCGCCTGCGCTGTAATGTTTGCGGTTGGTTTTCATCTTTGCCATTTTACACCGCCTCCTTCTTCCATCTTCTCTCTCTTCTGAGCCGTTTTCTTCTGGTATATTCTTCATTATCCGCATCGGAGCTTCTAAATACCAGTTTGAAGAAAAGCTTTTGTAAAATTGTTGCTGCAAAAATGATCAGTAACAGCACCACCGCCATAGCAGACGCCAGACCTACCTGCTGGTTGGTATGTGCGATCTTATCCATCAATACGAAATACGTTGCGGTTCCGCCGCCACCCTTGGTGATAACGTAGGGAGGATCGAAAGCACTCAGGGAACCTGTGATAGACAGGATCACGTTCAGCGTAACGATGGTCTTAATGCTGGGTAAGATAATATGTATAAATTGTTGGAATTTATTGGCACCGTCCAGCTCTGCTGCCTCGTACATCTCGGAGTCCACGGACATGATGGCACCGATGAAGAGTACCATGTTGTTGCCGTAATAACGCCATACCGAGGAAGCCACCAGAGAGATATTGTTAACGCTCTTGTCCTTCAGCCAGAACGGAAGACTTTCTAAGTTAAATCCACACCACTGTAATACTGTATCGAATACAAATCCTCTGGTGTAGAAGAATTTGAAGATAAATCCAATGGCAATACCACTGATCAGATAAGGGAAGAACATGAATCCCTTGAACATATTGCCAAACTTGGTCTTAAAGCTAAGGATCGTTGCCAGGTACAACGCAAGTGCCAGCTGCACCATTGCGCCTGCCATGTAATAAAGACTCAGCTTCAAAGCGCTGAAGCATTCATCTTTCTTAAATACATCAATGTAATTCTGGAATCCTACAAACTGTCTTTTGTCTACCGGGGTAGCATATTTCATTTTATAAAAACTGAATTTTACCATCTCTCCAAAGGGGAGATAGGTGAACACGAACAGCAAAAGCAGGGGAATGATCATGAAGGACAGGATGACGATGGTCTGTTGTCCGTTCCTGCTCTTTACCCATTTTTTCATGCTGAAGGGTTTTTTTGTTTTCTTCATTGTCTCTGCATTCATCGAAATACCTCCATACCCTTCTTTCTTACATAAGAGGGAACCTTTTGTCCGGTTCCCTCTTACTTCAGAAGATTAAGTTAGTCGCTTAATATTTACTGCTTTCAGGAATTACTGGATCTCTACGCCACAGCTCTCCTGTGCGGAAGTCCACTCTACGTTCCACTCGTCGATGATCTCATCGTAGGTCTTGGAACCGTCTGCTGCACACTCTACCAGCTCCTGCATCTTGGTCTCACCGTTGTTGTTGATGTTAAGACCACTTTCAGCGTTCAGCTCGTTTAACAGATCCTCTTCGCCTTCGATCGCAGGCTCATCCACTACGAAGTCGATACCCTTGAATGCTGCATAGAAATCCGGTAATCTGGTATCCTTGATAGCAACGGGAAGTCCGCCGCAGTCATAGGAGAATCCGGATTCTTCTGCCATGAACTTAACGAAGCACAGAGCTGCTGCCTGATTATCTTCGGTGGTATTAGCATTGATACCAAAGCTGTAGTCAGGGCCTACAGATGCTGCCTGCTTACCGCTGGTCAGGGTAATAGGGAAAGGCATATAAGCGATGTCGTCAGCGTTGTCGCCGGCTTCTTTCATCTGAGGAACTGCCCAGGAGCCAAGAACCATGCAAGCGATCTGACCATTGTTGATCATACCCTTACAACCTTCCCAGTCCGTGGTGGAGTAGTCTTCCTCGGTAAGGCCTTCAGCAACTGCATCGTACATTACTTTGTATACGTTGTAAGCGCCTGTTCCGTCGCCGGGATCAGCAAAAGGATTGGCTGTGTGCAGTAACTTCTGGTTCATATAAGTGCTGTCTCCGGTAGCACTGCCGCTGATAGCGGGATCCCACTGGCCGCCCATTGCCCAGCCAGCTGCGTAGTTGGTGTACAGAGGAATGATGGAGCTGTCATACTCTTTGATCTGCTTTAATGCTGCGATGAAATCTTCGGGAGTCTTAGGCATCTCAGTGATTCCTGCTGCTTCGAATACTGCCTTGTTATAAACGATACCGCCGTTAACGCCTGCGGTGTAAGGAACGCCGTATACAACACCTTCGTACATCTGATTGTAGTAGTTTAACTGGCCATCCATCTCAGTAGTAGTTCCAAGAGGAAGGAAGTAGGTGCTTAAGTCAGCCTTGTCAACTGCGGGGATAAACATAACATCGCCCCAGTCACCACCCTGCAGACGAAGCAGTGTGTCACTTGCGTAGTCAGTGATACCTTCTACATCAACAGTGATGTTGGGATACAGCTCATTGAATGCATCGATATAAGTCTGATAAGGAACTGCTGCGCCATCCTCCAACAGATCGGTACGGTTGGTCAGCACCTTAATGGTTGTGGTAATGTCGGTGTAATCCTCACCCAAAGTAAGCTCTGCGTAATTCAGACCGGTTGTCTCGTCTGCTTCCGTAGCAGCCACGGTGGAAGCCTCTGCTGTTGCAGGTGTGTTGCTTGCGGTGCTCTCAGCTGCGCCGTTGTCGGTGCTTCCACATGCAACCATAGACAGTGCCATGACAGATGCTGTGGAAAGAGCTAAAAACTTTTTCATCTTCATAAGAAATATCCTCCTTGTTTGAGTTACTTTGTTCGTTACATTTGATAGCGTTTACTGTTTTGTAACTTAATTTAATTATACATAATTATATTAATTAAGCATCAACTTTTCTTGTTTTTAATCTCTCATTCTTGTCATTTTCGTTATTATCTTCTATTTTCACAAGTTATTCCTCTCTGTTTTGTATATTTTGCACTACTGCAACAGATAATTTTACTTAAATTAGCTTATTTAATTAACTAATTTTGCTCTTTTATTTTTTCTTGTCATTGAAACAGCTTAAATAATGGTTTATAATGTATTTAAGCTAAATTAATTTTTGCAAAAAGAAAGCCAGGAGAATTTTTTATGAACATTTCCACCACTTTTCTCAATGCATTGAAGCGCACTTCCTCCGATATGGAGGGGCAGCGTTCCCCGGAGATCCTCCTGGGACAGATCTATAAGATATCCCTGGAAGACAAGGGATTTTTACTGCCTCTGGCCGGTGGGGAATTCCGGCTCTCCGATCCTTTCTATTATGAATGGAACCCCTTTCCTTCGTATCTGCTGCTCTATACCTTAGAAGGCAGTGCCGTCCTTACCACCCAGGGCAGCGAAGTGATCCTGGATCATGAGCACCTGCTGTTTTTGGACTGCAGTCAGGGATTTTCCCTGCGGCTGTTGCAGGGAAAATGGCGTTTTCAGATGTTTTTCCTAAGCGGGCTGGAGCTTTCTTCTTATTATAGCATATTTCAAGCTAATTTTTCCTGTTGTTATCCGATTCCCATCGGTTCCTGTGTCTCACAGCGGATGCAACAGCTGACGAAATTTCCTTTTACTCCGACCCCCGCAGAGCAGATGCAGCTTCACAGGGAACTGACCGGAATGTTCACGGAACTGATGCTGTCCGCTTTGTCTGTCTCCCGGGATGCGAAGCCCCTCCCCGCCTATCTGCTGTCCATGAAAGCGGATTTCGAGGAAAATTATGCAGAAAGTCACTCCCTTGAATACTTTGAGCAGACTTTAGGTGTCAGCCGCTACCGTCTGTGCCGGGAATTCTCCGCTGCCTTCCGCATCTCTCCGCTGCAGTATCTGCAGGAGAAAAAAATAGAAGCAGCCAAATCGCTGCTCCTATCTACAGATGATCCGATTCACGAGGTGGGATCCGCGGTGGGCATTGACAATACCAACCATTTCATCCACCTGTTTAAAAAGCACACCGGTGTCACGCCTTTTGTCTACAGGCAGAATGCGCCGCAATCTATACGCGAGACACGCTGTCCTTCAGTACCAGGCGACCTTCCACCACGGTAACTCCCGCCTTATAATTATCACTGGTGATTTTTTTGATAATATTATGAATGGCTCTTCTCGCCATCTCTCCCATATCTACTTCATAGGTCGTGATACGGATATCGCTAAGTCCGGGATACAGGTAGTTATCAAAACCTACCACAGAGATGTCCTCCGGTACGCGATATCCGTTCTCTCTCAGTTTCTTGATGAGAAAGCTTGCAGTCAGATCACAGTTGCATACGAACGCTGTGGGCATATCCTTGGGGATCTGCAGCATGTTCACAGTATCGATCTTGCCGGTCTCAATGTGACGGTCGTCCATGACCCATTCTTTTTTCTGTTCCAATCCCAGCTCTAACAGTGCCTTCTGGTAACCGAAATATCGATCCGTAATACTCTCGGTGGCAAGCAGGGTTCCCACATAGGCAATCTTACGGTGTCCCATGCGGTACAGATAATAGGTCAGTTCATAGGTGCCGTAATAGCTGTTGGAAATGACGGAATCACTGGCTTCTCTACCGTTATAATAGTCCAGGTAGATTACAGGGATCCCGGCTTCCTCATTCAGATGCTGCAAGTAAGCATCCAGCATTTTACCGATGACGATAATACCGTCTACCTTACGTTCCTGCACCAGCTTCGGCATTCTGCTGCTCTCTTCCTCTGCAGCCCCAATGACCTCCAGCATGGTAAAACACTCCTTGGCGGTCGCTCTGGTGGCTACGGACTGATACATCTGCCAGTAGAAGGATTCATATTTGTCCAGGAATCTCTCGGAGATCAGAATACCGATATTGTAGCTCTTCTGATTCTGGCTTTTCCTGGCCGCCGACGGCTGCTGGTAACCGAGTTCTTCCGCAATGCTGCGGATCTTCTCTCTGACTTCCTCGCTGACGCCTTTTTGTCCGGACAGTGCCTTGGACACGGTCACCGTGCTGACTCCAACTCTCTCTGCGATATCTGCTAATTTTACTGCTTTTGCCATGTCTCTATACCTCCACCAAATGAATCAGCTTACTGCGGTAGTCTCCCCACAGAGGTGCCACCAAAAGTCCTGCCTGCATCAGCACATCACCGCCAAATACTTCTCCGGTCTCCTGGGTGCGGTACTGTTTCTCCGGTGCCAGTCCCTTCAGACGCACTCTTCTGCTGTGGAAATTCGGTCTCGATAATACATGTACATAGGTTACCAGCACTTCCTTTTTGTCTTTGGAAACTACCATATAGCAGTCATAGCTGCCGTTTTCCAAATATGATGCGATCCGGTAGTAATCCCCTCTGCGGATCAGATCGTTGTATTTGTGATACATGGCGGTCTGTGCGGGGATCTGCTGTCTGTCCTCCTCCGGGATCTTTGTGATATCCAGCTCGTAGCCGAAGGTACCTGCCAGCGCCACATGCCCTCTGGTCTCGAAAGGTGTGACTCTTCCCACTGTGTGGTTGGGACAATCCGATACATGGGCGCCCATGGTAGACAGCGGATACAGAAGCATCGTTCCTTCCTGTATTTTCAGTCTCTCGATGGCATCCGTATCATCGGAGCACCAGATCTGCGGACTATAGTATAACATACCGGGATCAAATCTGGCACCGCCGCCGGAACAATTCTCCAAAAGCAGATGCGGGAATTCCGCAAGCAGTCTCTCCTGCATCTCATATAAACCAAGTACATATCTATGATACAACTCTCCCTGACGATCTGCCGGCAGATTTGCACTTCCCAGATCCGAAAGCTGTCGGTTCATATCCCATTTCACATATTCGATATTGGCACTGTGTAACACTGTTGCCACGCTCTCATAAGCATGATCTCGGACTTCCTTCCGGGACAGATCCAGTACATACTGATTACGGCACAGGCTTCCTGCACGTCCGGGGATAGCAATCGCCCAGTCGGGATGTTCTCTGTACAGATCCGAATCCGGGGAGATCATCTCCGGCTCGAACCAGATACCGAACTTAAGTCCCATGGCATTTACCTGATCCACCAAAAGTTTCAGACCTCCCGGCAGCTTCTGCTCATTGACCTTCCAGTCACCCAGGCTCGTGCTGTCATCATTACGGTGTCCGAACCAACCATCGTCCATGACCAACATTTCAATCCCAAGCTTTGATGCCTGCTTTGCAATCTTTAATAATTTATCGGTGTTAAAATCAAAGTACGTAGCTTCCCAGTTATTGATCAGGATCGGACGCTTTTTATCCCGGTATTCTCCACGGATCAGATGCTCGCGGTACATATCATGATAATGATGTGTCATACCGCTAAGCCCCTCTGAAGAATAAGTCATTACTACTTCGGGCGCAGCAAAGCTTTCTCCCTGCTCCAGTTTCCATACAAAATTCTCCGGATGGATCCCCATAGTCATACGGATGGAGTCGAACTGTGACAGCTCTGCCTGTGCCAGAAAATTACCGGAATATACAAAATGCATGCCGTAGACTTCACCGGTATCCTGCGTCGCATTTTCTGACAGCAATGCGATAAACGGATGCTCCTGGTGGGAGGATTCTCCTCTTACAGACCCAACGCTCTGCTTACCATGCATCAGGCTTCTCCTCTCCATCTGACGTTCTCTCCCCCAGGAACCGTGCAAGGTAAGGATGTCATACTTTTCATCCGTGCAATCCAGATCCAGGCAGGCAGACATAACTTTTGTCAGATAAATCGGCTGTTCTGCTGTATTTTTCAGGATTACACTGCGGGTAATCACATCTACTTTTTCAAATGTAGTATAGATCAGTTCTGCCGTCAAACCGGTCGTCTGGTCCTCCAGGTGCAGGATCAGGGTGTCGCAATCCTCCTCTCCCGGAAAAGTAGAAGGCAGCCCGGGAAGCGCGGGCTTCTCCTTTACGATCTCATGGGAGACGTAATTTAGCTGCACTCCCACATGTCCTCCCACGGTTCGGATGGAGACAGCACTCTCTCTGTAGTCTCCTAACCCGTTCCCCGGATACTCCATAGGGAAAGAGTCCAAAAAAGAGACCCGTTCTCTGTTATTTTTGGAAGGAACAAAAGGTGCTTCTCCGGTGCGCATCAGATATACCGGTGCCGGTGTGCCTTCGGTATACTGCAATTTCTGCCCGTAGTATACATGCCCCACAAAATTCTCCTCATCCACAACAGACATGATGTAGCTGGTGTGTTCTGTATCCAGCCAGAAGGTTCTGTCCTGTTCTATGTATCTGATTGCCATACTTTTACCTCTTTCTTTCCGGAATAAAAAATCTTTCTAAAAATCAGCATCCGCTTTCCCAAAATCGTCATTTCCAAACTTCTCCGAGCGGCAAGTGCGCCCCTGTCTTTTATGCTTTCTGTTGATATATCTGTCACAGATATAAAAAAGCAAACGGTTCTTCCGTTTCTGCCTTCAAAAACTGCATCAGCATCAGTCCGCAGCGCATGGATACCCGCTCTTGTCTCAGGATCCGGAGTACCTCCTGTCTGTCCGCCAGGATCACCTGAATATCCTCAGTGTTCTCCATCTGCTGTCCCACCTGCTCCGTCACCGTGCCGAAGATCATACTACCGCTCTCGTCCGTCAGCCCCTGCGCCAGGAAAAAGCCTCTGCGGAATGCCGGCTCTCCGCCTTCATATACCTTCAGTTCCCAACCGGTCTCCTCGATCATCTCCCGGCAGGCAGCCTCCGAAGCCGTCTCTCCCGGCTCGATCAATCCTGCAGGCAGTTCATAGAGATAATCGTCCATGGGGTAACGGTACTGCCGCACCAGTACCAGATGTTGTCCATCCTCCGTTACCGCATAGACCGCCATACCTTCAGGGCGTAAGCTATGAGTCTTATGTTTGATATTATCCTCATCATTGCGGGAAGCAAAATAGTAGTGAAACGGTGTGCCGTCCCGTCCCAGTGCATCGATATGATACAGGTTCAGGAACGGATTGTCCGTCAGCTTTTCTATGCCCCGGTAATGTTTTTCATCATTGTTCCGCATTCAATACTTCCTCCAAAAGTGCCACTGCCAGTTCCGGATTCTTCATGCCATCCGCCAGACCTACTGCTGCTGTGTGCTTATACCAGCCGGTCTTTTGCACCCAGGCATTATCCTCCAGCCGAATCCCCGCCACAATTGTCTCTCCCGTCATGGTATTTAACACTTTGATCTGCTGATCTTCATATCTGTCCAACACATCCTCTGGCAGATAATCCCGTAGGTCTACCAGATAATCCGTACCGCCCATGAGCTTTAAGAACTCTTCGTCGGAGAAAAATACATCCACCGACCGGGTCATGAACAATACCTGGATTGTGCTGAGGTTCGTGGAATCCACATCGGAATCCGAGTTCGGATCGATCCAGATCGTATAATTCAGATTCACTACGTCACGCTTGGAGGTCACACCGTGTTCCCGCAGGAAATCCGTAAAATAATCCGGTCCGGTGGCTTCGATGTGCTCTCCGTCCGTATTCACTGCCATGACTCCCATGACAAAGCTGGTCTTGGTGGCAAAATGCACGATCAGGAAGATAACGATAGCGATTCCCGCCACCGCACCTATGGTGATCCACAGGTAATAGTCTATAAAATACTGCCATTTTTCGGAAGGAGACAGTTGCTTCCATTGTTCCTTCTGTCGCATGCGGTCTTCTTTTTCCATGCTTTCTATGTCTCCTTTCCGATCCCCGGCAATAACCTGCTATCCTATCATTTTAATTCTTTGTTTTTAAGTATAGCAAACTAATTTAGTCTTGTATATCTACTTTTTTAATATATTTTAGGCTTAGTTTTGTTAAAAATAAACGAAAAAAGTCCTGTAGCGCATTCTCATGCACTGCAGGACTCTGTATTTTAATATTTTAGCGGTCCATCTCCGCAATACGTCCGGTGGACTTGTGCTCCTTGATAATTCCCTGGATCTCTTTCAGATCGGTGCACAGCAGGTCACCGGGGATGGTGTTCTTAAGTGCACTGATGGCATTGCCATATTCCAGTGCCTTCTGATACTCGCCGGGATGTGCCAGCAATCCGTACAGGACACCGGAGATATAAGCATCACCACTTCCGATACGGTCTACGACTTCGATATCGGTGTAAGGTGCTTCTTCATAATAGGTGTCGTCCTTGGCGCTGTAGATGATAGAACCGAAAGTATGACGCTTCGGGCTATGTACGATACGCTGTGTGGATGCCACGATAGAGATCGGATACTCTTCCGTGAAGCTCTTCATAATGCTCTTGGCATCCCCTTCCTTCAGAAAAGTCAGGCGTGCGGTGTCTTCGGAACAGAAGAAGATGTCCACATAAGGCAGAATGGATTCAATGCATTCCTTCGCTTCGGCACCGGTCCACAGGTTCCCGCGGAAGTTCACGTCAAAGGAAATGATAGCTCCCTGTGCCTTGAAACGCTTGATCATCTCAATGGCGGTAGCTCTCAGCTCAGGGCTCAGCGCCAGTGTAATGCCGCTGGTATGGAAGCAGCGGGTATCACTGTAGAGCTTATCGTCATAGTCATCTACGGTCAGCTTGTTGATTGAAGTATTCTTACGGTCATATACGATACGGGGCTTTCTCGGATAAGCACCATTCTCATAATAGTACACGCCCAGTCTCGCATCCTTGTCATCATCGTATACCAGATAGTCATCACTGACACCGCAGAGACGTACACGGTTCTTAATATATACACCCAGGTCATTGGCCGGAAGCTTGGAAATGATACCACAACGTAATCCCAGCATTGCCGCACCGGTGATGGCATTCAGTTCTGCACCTCCCGCCTGCTTGCTGAAGCTGTCGCCTCTGGTGATACGCTCGTTATCGGGCGGTGATAATCTCAGCATAATCTCTCCCAGGGAGAGCAGATCAAATTCCTTCTTCTCAGTCAGTTCCATAATATAAACTCCCATCTGTTTATTTTGCCTAATGCTTTATCAGAGTATCACCATTGCTCCTCGCAGAGCGTGCTGAAACCCCTTACATTTTTCCTTTACATTTGTACTATATCACAGATAGGCTGTGGCGGTAAAGACGCTGGACATTAATTAAAAATTTAACGAATCCACGTATTCAAAATAATCATCTTCACTGGCAAATAAGATATATTCGTTCTCCACATATCCCATATATCCGCTGGCTGTTACATAACCTTTCATAAAATACCTCCTTGTCAGAATCCCTTTGTTCACTGTTCTGATAAGAAGGTATCATTTTTTCAGTCCTATAAAAATCTCTTAATTTTTCTGCACCGATTCCGGTTCCAGCGCCAGGGATTTCATCTCTTCCAGCAGTTCCTCTGTTTTGCCCATCAGAAGTTCCGCATCGGTCTCCACCAGCTCCGTTTTCTTATATTTATAAGTAAAAAACGGATTGCCATAGGCGGTAAAGCTAAGATTCTCTCCATGTTTTTTCAAGAATGCGGGAATCTTCAGTGGATCTATCCCTGCATCCGGTCGGAAATTGAATGTGATCCGGCCGTTCTTGCCCTTGATCTCCGTCATATCCAGACCATGGGCTGCCATACGGATCAGGGCGATCCGAAGCAGATTATCCACTGCCTTGGGAATATTGCCAAAACGGTCTAACAACTCATCCTTCATCTCATCCCGCTCTTTTATGGTCTCGATGCCGGCAATACGCTTGTAGATGTCCAGCTTCTGCGTCTCATTCACAATGTATTCCGCAGGAATATAAGCATCCACATCCAAGTCGATCACCGTGGTGAAATCCACCGTCGTGTGGACTCCTTTCAGGTTCTGCACCGCTTCATTCAACATCTTGCAGTACAGATCATATCCCACGGCTTCCATATGTCCATGCTGGCTCATCCCCAGCAGATTACCGGCACCGCGGATCTCCAGGTCACGCATTGCGATCTTGAAACCACTGCCCAGATCCGTGAATTCCTTGATCGCCGCCAGCCGTTTCTCCGCTACTTCTTTTAACATTTTATCCCGCTTGTACATCAGAAACGCATACGCATTTCGGTTGGACCGTCCCACGCGTCCCCTGAGCTGGTAGAGCTGGGACAGCCCCAGGTTATCCGAGTCTTGAATGATCATGGTGTTTACATTGGAGATATCCAGTCCAGTCTCGATGATGGTGGTGGACACCAGAACATCAATCTCCCCGTTGATGAAATCAAACATGATCCGCTCCAGCTCATGCTCCTTCATCTGCCCGTGGGCATAAGCCACGTTAGCCTCCGGCACCAGCTTCGCGATCTGTGCCGCAATATCCGCGATATTGTTCACACGATTGTAGACATAGTAGACCTGTCCGCCCCGCGCCATCTCCCGAACGATCGCCTCTCTGACCAGCTCGTCATTGTATTCGCAGACGAAGGTCTGGATCGGCAGTCTGTCGTTGGGTGCCTCCTCTAACACGCTCATATCCCGGATGCCGATCAGGCTCATGTGCAGCGTACGGGGAATGGGTGTTGCCGTTAATGTCAGCACATCCACGTTCTCTTTTAATTTTTTGATCTTCTCCTTATGAGCGACGCCGAAACGTTGCTCCTCATCAATGATCAAAAGTCCAAGATCCTTGAATTTCACATCCGCCGACAATACTCTGTGAGTGCCGATGACAATATCGACCATTCCCTTTTCCAGATCCTTTACCGTCTTTTTGATCTCCGAAGGCGTGCGGAAACGGCTCATCAAGGCAATATTGACCGGGAAATTCTTCATTCTCTGCACAAAAGTGTTGTAGTGCTGCTGCGCTAATATGGTAGTGGGCACCAGGTATACCACCTGTTTGCCCTCCTGCACTGCCTTGAAGGCGGCACGGATGGCGATCTCTGTCTTACCATATCCCACATCTCCGCAGATCAGACGATCCATGATCCGGTGGCTCTCCATGTCCGCCTTGGTATCCGCTATGGCATTCAGCTGATCCTCCGTCTCCTCGAAAGGAAACATCTCCTCGAACTCCCGCTGCCATACCGTATCTTTTCCGAAGGCATAGCCCTCGCTCTGCTGGCGGACCGCATACAGCTCCACCAGATCCTTTGCCACGGCGCTGACCGCGCTGCGCACCTTGGTCTTGGTGTGCTCCCATTCCTTGCCGCCTAATTTATTCAGCTTCGGCTTCTTCGCTGCATCGGCGGAGGCATACTTCTGGATTACATCCAGTCCGGTAGCGAGAATGTACAGATTGCCGCCATCCCGATACTCGATCTTCAGGTAATCCTTAACAACTTTGTCTACCTCTACCTTCTCGATGCCTTTGTATATCCCCAGTCCGTGGGTCTCATGCACCACATAGTCACCGATCTTCAGGTCGTTAAAATCATTGATCTTCTGCCCCTGGTAGAGTTTTTTCTTTTTTTTCTTGCGCTTCTCCGCCCCGAAAATATCACTCTCGGACAGCACCACGAATTTCAGCCACGGGTATTCGAATCCCTTATTCACATGACCGTAGTAGGTCAGGATCTCTCCGGGCTGTACCTCCCGCATGGGGTCTTCCGTGTATACCGCCGTCAGTCCTGCATCCTCGGAATTACGCAGATCCTCCGCCAGGCGCTTTGCTCTGGTACGGGAGCCGGACAGTAACAGCACCCGGTAGCCGTTCTTTTTATATTTCTTCAGATCCTTGACCAGGGATTCAAAGCTGTTGTTATAGGGGGCAATGTTGCGGGCTGCAATATCCATATGTTTTTCCGTCCGGAAATACCCGTACTTTGTCTCCATAGTAGCAAGTGTCACCACAGCATTTTTCTCTAATGTTGCCGCTACCTGCTCCCCACTGTATAGAATATTCATCTGTCCCGGCAACACATAACCTTTTCTCGCACGCTGCTCCATGCTCTCTCTGAATTCCAGCTCGATGGCATCCGCCTGCTCTTTCACTCGCGCCGGCTCATCAATGAAAAAAGCCAGAGATCGTCCTGCCATATCTGCCAGCAATTCCGGCATGGTTACGGTATCTTCATAAAAATAACGGATGTAACCCTCCAGATTGATCTTGCTCTGGAACTCCAGCAGCTGTTCCTTCAGCTCGCTTACCTGAGTGACGATTCTGTGGGCTTCCTCCGGCTGGTGGGCATCCCGGAAGACTTTTTCCTGTTTTACTGCTTCTTTTTCCAGCTTCGCGATACCCTTATGAATCTGTTCCTCTGACAATACAAACTCCGTCGCCGGGTAGACCGTGATGCTCTCCAGCTTCTCAATGGAACGCTGGCTTAAGATATCGAAGCTGCGGATGGATTCCACTTCATCCCCCCACAGTTCGATACGGTAGGGATTCTCCTCCGTCAGATCAAAAATGTCCACGATGCCGCCGCGGATGGAGAACTGTCCCGGGCTTTCCACCTGATATGCCTTCTCATATCCCATTGCAACCAGTCTGGATGCCAATTTGCTCTCATCCAGGCTTCCGCCCCGTTCGGTGCGGATAATATCCTGCTCCTGCCACAATACCTGGGGTGTCATCAGTGCCGCGTAGGTGGTGACGATGGTGACAGGCTTGCCCTCCACGACTCTGCGCAGAGTCTTGATCCGCTCCTGCACCAGCTGATTACCGTGGATATCCGCCTGGAAAAAGATCAGGTCCTTCGCCGGATACAGCATGACATTCCTGTCATAAAAGTGGTATTCCTCATAGATTTCCTTGGCTTTTAAGTCATTATAAGTAACGATGACCTTGTATTTCAGGCCATCGCTGATTCCGTAGATCATATGAAGTTTCTGTGAGTCCACGCAGCCGGATAGAGCGATGGTTCCCTTTCCCTGTCTGACGATTTTACGGATCTCGTCATATTCCGCCAGTTCTTTCAATGGCGCAAGTAGTGCCTGCATTTCTTTTTCCTCTTGCTAATAACCGTTACGCTTTCTTACTGTTAAAATGGTTCATGGCTGCGTCCGCGCTCTCGGTAATGATCATGCGGATCGCTTCTGCGGCAGTCTTCGTCGCTTCATCCATGACGGTGCGTTCTTCCGAAGGGAAATGTCCCAATACATAATCTGCCAGGTCATAATTCTTCGGTTTTTCACCCACACCCATACGCACGCGGGTAAAAGTATCATGCCCTAACATCTTGATGATATTCTTGAGTCCATTATGCCCGCCGGCGCTGCCTTTTTTGCGGATGCGGAGCTGTCCCACATCCAGACTGATGTCGTCAGAGATCACGATCAGTTCTGTCGTATCGTCCACCTTATAATAGTCTACGATCTCTCGGATGCTCTCTCCGCTTAAGTTCATGAAGGTCTGGGGCTTCGCCAGGATCACCTTCTGCCCTGCCACGTAGCCTTTGCCGATCAACGCCTTGTGTTTGCTCTCCATGACAGCAATATTTTCTTCCTCTGCTAATCTGTCTATGACATCAAAACCGATATTATGTCTCGTATTTTCATATTCTTTGCCGGGATTCCCCAGCCCTGCGATAATATACATATACTTCTCCTTACTTTCTTGCAATCAATGCGTTATCTTATATTTTCGCATTTTTACGCAGAAAATGCAACTATTGGATATTTTGACACAGGGCTTGACTTTTCCCAGATTATTGTTATACTGAAACAGTTGTACAGCCCATAAAAACAAGGTCTTACAGGGCTCGCCGATTCCCGGCGTAAAATGAATCGAGTGTTCGTGACCTTCCACTCGTAAAACAAAACTAAAGGAGAAAACAAATGAACAAAAAAGTACTGTACCTCGTACACGGAGCGGTGATCGCTGCTCTCTATGTTGTGCTGACCATGTTAGCCAACGCTCTGGGACTGGCAAATTATGCCATTCAGGTCCGCTTCTCGGAAGCCCTGACGATTCTTCCCGTATTTACCCCTGCTGCCATACCGGGACTTTTCCTGGGATGTATCATCAGCAATACCATGACCGGCTGCATGCTGCTTGACATTATCTTCGGCAGCCTGGCAACGCTGATCGGTGCCTTTGGCACTTATCTGCTGCGTGATAAGAACAAATGGCTGGTTCCTCTGCCTCCCATCATCGCCAACACCATCATCGTTCCTTTCGTGCTGGCTTATGTGTATCATTTAGAAGGTGGTATTCCTTATTTCATGCTGACCGTAGGCATCGGGGAAGTGATCTCCTGCGGCATCCTGGGCATGCTGCTTCGCACCGTGTTGCAGAAATATCGCAAATACATTTTTGATGTACAGAAATAAGCTATTTAATTCTCTGTTCTCATGTATGTGATGAAATGATTGCCATTCTCAGCAAACCACGCTGTGGCATCATTCATTCCCTTCTTATACAGCTTTCCGGTGGCAGGTTCCATAATGACCACATTGAATTCATTAAATCCTGTCACCAGAACTGCTTCCCCGTCATCCAGGATCGCCAGTACCGGGATATCCTGATTCACATAATACAGCACCGCATCCAGCGTACAGCCGCTTAAATCCAGCACCTGTACTCCCGTCATATTTTCCGACAGGATCGTAGTGGCAGTCTTGCCCTGCGCCAGGTCGTACTCAGTGTTACGGGTGATTCCGGCATGTCTGAGAATGTTATCCAGGCATACAGCCAAGCTGTTCTTCTGCTCCGTGACGCTCTCTTCCTTGATCGCCATGATCTGGTTCCTGCTGACACGGTTTCCCTTGAGCCATATCGTAACTCCACGGTCATTGGTCACAATACCGGACGTGTCATAGGCTTCCTTCACTGCCGTGCCCGGAGCACTGTAGATACCGCATACGCCATATGCATTGTAGACATAATACCGGGGCACTTCGCTGACCGCATCCAGTTCCAGCTCTCTGCCGCCCTCAAATACAACCTCCTTGGGGTTCAGCACCTTGATGGTCTTCGTATCAATGGAAGATTTCGTCTGAATCTGCACATAGCGCTCATAAATATCGATATTTGCCGTGACCACCTTATTCTGTCCGGCTTCTTCTTCCACATTGTTCATGATCTGGTCATCCAGGATCTCCTGGTAGCTGCCGTTCTCCGCCCGCTGCAGGCGGGACAGTGTGATCTGGTTACCCTCGATCGTACATCCCACGACATAGATTCCTTCCTGCCCGTATTCCTTCAGACTGGCACCGGAAGAATTACTGATACATATCTTATACATGGGATAGAATATCTGTCCGGAATTCTCTGTGCGGATATCACTCTCTCTTGCCACACCGTAGATGATGTCCTCTCCCATGAATCCCAAGGGGCGGATTGCCTCACCATCCTCCGCGCGGATCACCGTCTGCTCTCCGGTATTCAGGTTCCGCACATTTAGCTGGCTGCTGTGATTTATATCGTCCCCTTCCTGCCATACGATGATCTCATGGTTCTCCGATACCTGGAGACTGTCATCCTGGTGTATGCTTACCAGCTGCGCTGCACTTCGATTCTCCAGGTCCACATCATAGACCCCGTTTTCCAGGAAAAAGTACAGATGCTGCTGTCTGTTTTGGTACAGCAGCTGATTCATCTCGTCTTTCAGCACCGCATAACTCTTGGAATAGGGAATATAAACTTCTTCCTCTATGGTATTGAGGGAATTGTCATAGCTTAAGATCTGAATACCGGTCTCCCCTTCGTGTCTTCCCCGGTTCATATAACCGTATACAGCGAATTTCACATTGCCGCCCTCATCCACATCCAGAATCTTGATATCATGATGGTCATACAGAGTACGGCAGTCCGCATTGTCCTTGTCATAGAAAGAGAAGATCACCGTCAGCCCATTGGTCACCGCGTTATAGCAAAGCAGCTGTCCCCTATCGGAAAATACCACGGTATTGCCGTCGGTGCTCTCCATCATGTCCACATTTTCGTCCGTGATCCCCAAAAGGATCTTATCATTGGCATACATCCGCCCGGTATCCGGGATCTGTGTCATGGTCCGCTCATAATCCAGCAGATACATTCTCTCCGAGGTATATCTGACGCGATAGTATTCTTCCACGCTATAATATATCTTATTTTTCCCCTCACCGGTGGACACGACAAAATCCATCAAAAGCGATGCTACATTGCCGTTCACCTGTACCAGGCGGATGGAAGCCGCATTTTCCTGCGTCGGCTCCAGACTTCCCCAGGTAATCTGCTGGAAACTGCTATGAATATTCACCTTATGAAAAGTGCCGTTATCCGTCAGTTTGGAATTCGGTTCTAAATACTTGGTCAGTTCCTTCGCTGCTTCCTTATCATAGAGCTTCCCATGAAAATCCGTGGCGAACTCCAGGATCTCTGCGATATGCAGGTCGTCGTTCCACAGGATCGTTGTATAATAGTAGACCTTCTGTTCCCCTTCCAGTTCCAGGATCAGGGTCAGACTGTACTGTGTATTGGTATTGATCAGATCCTTCAATGCCAGTGTGACGGAGAGACTTTTATCTCCCGCCTTCCATCCGGTGACTTCTCCATTCTCTATGAGGCGGGATCCGTCAATGCTGCGGACTTCCATGGAGATTCCCGTAACTTCTCTGCCATAGGTATCCACAGTAAAATTCGCCTGTCTGTCCACCCCCAGCATGGTCACCGTGTCCTTCTGGTAAGCCACATCCATTTCCACCGTGTTGCCATGCAGCTCGTTACATGCCACTCCTCCGCTCTCCATGGTGATCACGGGAAGTGTTGCCGGAGCCATTTCCATGGTCATGTTATTATGTCCCTGATTCATAATGCCGCCGATGATAAACGCTGACGCTATAAACACCACAACGCATACGGCAATTTTAATAATCGTTTTCTTCATTCTTGCTTCTTCACTCATTCATTATTCAGCAGTTTGTCCAGTGTCGGTGCCACATGCAGCAGTTCCTCCACTGTACTGATGTCCGCACTGTGCTTCGGGCGCATGCTGCCCTTTTTCACCGCACGGATCAACAGATTCTTCGGAGTATGTTCCATATCAATGAATTCCAGGATCTGTGTCTCGTACCCCTGCTGTTCCAGGAGATTCGCTCTGAGGGCATCCGTAAGCAGTGCCGCGATACGTTCCTTGATAATCCCGTATTTCAGCACGGGCTTCAGGGAGTCACATTGGATCTGCCTGTTCAGTTCGTGCTGACAGCAGGGTACCGCCAGGATGACTCTGGCTCCCCATTTTACCGCTTTGTCCAGGGCATAATCCGTCGCCAGGTACAGGCATGCAACGTCACTACCATATCCGCCACATCCGTTCCCTCATAGGTGCTGATGTCTCCCCGTTCAAATTTTAATCTGTCATAGCCCAGCCTCTCCGCCAGTTCATTGCAGTGCCGGATCACATCAGTCTTCAGATCCAGTCCGGTCACCTGAATATCTCTACGCTGTAATTCGTGCAGATAGTAATACATGGCAAAAGTAAGGTAAGATTTGCCGCAGCCGAAATCGATAATCCTTATGGTCCGGTCCGTGGGCAGTTCGTCGATCACATCCTCGATGAATTCCAGATAGCGATTGATCTGGCGGAATTTATCGAATCTTGCCTTCGTCACACGGCCGTCCGGTGTCTGCACACCCAGCCCCACCAGGAAATCCACAGGCTTTCCTTCCTCTAAGATATAATGCTTGGTGCGGTTATGGGAAAGTGCCTGCAGATCCTCCTGTTCGGAAGCGGTACTTTTCCCTGCCTTTGATGCACCGTTATTTTTCACCTTCAGCGTCAGCTTTCCTTTTTTACTGACTAACGCCGTAGCCTGTAAACTTTTCGCTGTAAATTCTCCCTGCCGGAACTGCTCCGCCAGTGCCGTGCAGATTCTGTCCGTCATCTGCTCCGCCGTAAAATTCTCATGAAATACCTGTGTTCCTCTGTAAGCAGTCTCCTGAAACACCAGCTCCCCGCGGATCAGTACCGGGCGGATCTTCGCCTTCTGAGCCTGTTCCGGATGACGACTGTTGCTCAGGATGATCTGCTGTAAGTCTTTATTCAAAATTGTCTGTAAAAGTATTTTCAATTCTTCCATAGTTTATCCTGCTTCCATACGCTTCATGCCTGATGAATTCACAGTGTTCATTGTAACATAAATGATTCCTCTTTGCTATAAAAATGCAATCATTCCGCGTCTTCCGCCGTGTCTTCTCTTGTAGATCTCATCACACACCAGTACCTGGATCAGATCCCCGGAGACTTTTTCCGATTCCTGCTCCAGGATCTTACCGACTGTATCTGCAATCCAATACAGGCTTAACCGGTCCGGATATTCGTCATAGATCATGCTTCCTTCATAATCGTATTTGTCCAATATTTCCGCAATTCTGCGCTGACAGCGTCTGACTTCTCCAGGATAGGTCTGCTGCAGATATTCCAGGTCACTTAATAGTTCTTTCTCATCCATTCTTCCGGGATATCCGGGCAATGTCATAAAAAATGGGCGTGATACCATAGTTTTTCGCCTCGTGCTTTTTTATAGCATATGCGCAGAATAAAAAATAGGTGCCGCGATTCTTATCGCAGCACCTCAATTCTTGCCATTGCTCTCTGCAATGCCGTCTCTGCTCTGGCAATATCCGTCTCCGGCGTCTTGCTGCGCAGTCTCTCTTCCGCACGGTGCAATGCTGCCTCCGCACGTTTCTCATCGATCTCATTGGGCCATTCGATGATCTCTGCCAGAATGGTAACCCCTTCGGGAAGGATCTCGGCGAATCCGGAATGCAATGCTGCTTCCTTCTCTCCGTCCGTCTCCGTAATATGCAGGATACCCGGCTTCACGATCACCGTCAGGGGAATGTGTCCCGGAAGGACACCGATCTGTCCTTCCGTGGTATTGAATTCTACCATATCCACAGTTCCCTCATAGAATACTCTTTCCGGGGTTATGATACGAAGTGTGAATTCTTTATCTGCCATATCTGTACTCCCCTCTCATGCTATGCATGAACCTTTGCCAGTACATCATCAATGCTTCCGGCATTCAGGAAGTAGCTCTCCGGAATATCATCATGCTTGCCGTCCAGGATCTCACGGAATCCGCGGATGGTCTCGCTGATCGGTACGTATTTTCCTTCCAGACCTGTGAACTGTCCTGCCACGAAGAAAGGCTGGGACAGGAATCTCTGGATCTTACGGGCACGGGATACTACCAGCTTATCTTCTTCGGACAGCTCATCCATACCGAGGATGGCGATAATATCCTGTAATTCCTTATATCTCTGCAGGATCTCCTGTACACCGCGGGCGGTCTCATAATGCTCCTTACCTACGATTCTGGGATCCAGGATACGGGATGTGGACTCCAGAGGATCTACTGCGGGATAGATTCCCAGTTCTACGATAGAACGGGACAAAACCGTGGTGGCATCCAGATGTGCGAATGTGGTTGCAGGTGCCGGGTCTGTCAAGTCATCCGCAGGCACATAGACTGCCTGTACGGAAGTAATGGATCCGTTCTTGGTGGATGTGATACGCTCCTGCAGCGCACCCATCTCTGTCTGTAATGTAGGCTGGTATCCTACTGCGGAAGGCATACGTCCTAACAGTGCGGATACCTCACTTCCTGCCTGTGTGAAACGGAAAATGTTGTCAATGAACAACAGCACATCCTTACCACCCTTGTCACGGAAGTACTCTGCCATGGTCAGTCCGGTCAGACCGACTCTCATTCTCGCTCCGGGGGGCTCATTCATCTGTCCGAATACCATGGTGGTCTTGTCCAGTACGCCGGACTCCTGCATCTCATGATACAGGTCGTTACCCTCACGGGTACGCTCACCTACACCGGTGAATACGGAATATCCGCCATGCTCGGTAGCGATATTACGGATCAGCTCCTGGATCAATACGGTCTTACCTACTCCGGCACCGCCGAACAGGCCGATCTTACCACCCTTCTGATAAGGACAGAGCAGGTCAACGACCTTAATACCGGTCTCCAGCAGTTCTGTGTCCGTAGACTGCTCTGCGAAGGTCGGTGCAGCACGGTGGATAGGCTCGTAAGATACCCCGTCCGGTACCGGCTTGTTATCAATCGGCTGACCCAGTACGTTAAATATTCTGCCCAGGGTATTTTCTCCTACCGGCACGGAAATCGGAGCTCCGGTGGCGATTGCCTCCATTCCTCTTACCAGTCCGTCGGTAGTACCCATGGCGATACATCTGACAGTATCATCACCCAAGTGCTGGGAGACTTCTACTACCAGTTCTCCTCCATCTCTGGTAGGGATGCGGATCGCGTCATTGATCTCGGGAAGTTTGCCCTCATCGAATCGTACATCCAGTACGGCACCGATGACCTGGGTGATCCTTCCTTTATTCTCTCCTGCCATTTCTACCTCTTTCCTGCCCACTAAAGGGCATGTTCCAATAATTAAAGCGCCTCTGCGCCTGCAATGATCTCTGTAAGCTCCTGGGTAATGCTTCCCTGTCTTGCGCGGTTGTACTTCAGTGACAGATCACTGATCATATCCTCCGCATTGCTGGTGGCATTATCCATGGCCTGCATACGGGCACCGTTCTCACTGGCTGCTGCTTCCATCAGTGCACCATAGATCAGACTGGAAATATATTTCGGTATGATCATATCCAGTGCTTCCACATCTTCCGGCTCAAAATTCATCAGTGCGTCAGCACCCTCTGCGGAGTCTTTCGCGTCTGCATCATATTCCACAGGTAGAAGCTTCAACAGCTTCGGCTCATGGCTCACCGTGTTTTTAAAATGTGTATATGCCAGATAGATCTCACCGATCTCTCCGGCTGCAAATGATGTCAACAGCTTCTGTGACAGAAGCATTGCTTCAGCATAAGCCGGTTCCTCAATAACCTCCGGATAGGATTCCTTCACGGTGTATCCTTTTCTCTCCAGAATCTCCCGGCCCTTATTACCGATGGCATAGACTACCACGTCTTCTGTCTTCCAGTCCTCCTGTCCGGTGATCAGTTTGGCTACGTTGGAGTTGTAACCGCCTGCCAGACCTCTATTGGAGGTAATGGCAATGACCGCCTTTTTCGGGGAAGCACCCGGAACAAGATATTTGTGTTCCAGATGGCCTACCCTGGACAGAATATTATTTACGGTATCATACATACAGTCAAAATACGTCTGAGAACGTTCTGCACCTGCTCTGGCTCTCTGAAGCTTTACCGTAGATACCAGCTTCATGGCCTTGGTGATCTGCTGTGTGCCCTGAATGCTGGTCTTACGGCGCTTGATATCACGCATTGATGCCATAGTTACCTCTCATTCTGCCGTATGTCACGGCTGACACACTTATTTCAGAAACTCTGCTTTGAAATCATTCAGTGCCTTCACAAGCTTTTCTTCCGTAGCATCGGAGATCACCTTTTCCTCAGCGATGGCTGCGGGGATCTCGGGATGCTTGGTATCCAGATAATCGAAGAACTCTTTCTCAAATCTGGTGATGTCCTCTACCGGCACATCCAAAAGGAACCTCTTGGTCACCGCATAGATGATGATAACCTGATACTGTACCGGCATGGGCTGGTACTGAGGCTGCTTCAGCACTTCCTTGATACGTTCGCCCTGCGCCAGCTTCTCCTTGGTATCTGCATCCAGTTCAGATCCGAACTGTGCGAAGGAAGCCAGCTCTCTGTACTGAGCAAGCTCGGTACGGATCGGCGCCGCGATCTTCTTCATTGCCTTAATCTGTGCCGCACCACCTACACGGGATACTGACAGACCTGCATTTACCGCGGGACGGAAACCGGAATTGAACATTTCTGTCTCCAGATAGATCTGTCCGTCGGTAATGGAAATTACGTTGGTAGGAATGTATGCGGATACATCTCCTGCCTGGGTCTCGATGATGGGAAGTGCCGTCAGGGAACCTCCGCCGTATTCGTCACTCATACGGGCCGCACGCTCTAACAGTCTGGAATGCAGATAGAATACGTCACCGGGATATGCCTCACGTCCGGGTGGACGACGAAGGAGCAGGGAGAGTGTACGGTATGCGGTAGCATGTTTACTTAAGTCATCATACACTACCAGTACGTCTTCTCCGTTCTCCATCCACTCCTCACCGATCGCACAGCCGGAATAAGGAGCGATGTACTGTAAGGGAGCCAGGTCACTTGCCGTAGATACCACAACGGTGGTATATGCCATGGCCCCGAACTCCTCCAGTGTCTTTACGATATTTGCCACGGTAGATGCTTTCTGACCGATGGCTACATAGATACATTTTACGTTCTGACCCTTCTGGTTGATGATCGTATCGATCGCAATAGCGGTCTTACCGGTCTGACGGTCACCGATGATCAGCTCACGCTGACCTCTTCCGATGGGAACCATGGAGTCGATTGCCTTGATACCTGTCTGGAGCGGCGTGTCTACGCTCTTACGAGTGATAACACCACTTGCCACACGCTCAATCTTGCGGAATTTATCAGTCTGTATGGGGCCTTTGCCGTCGATGGGCTGTCCTAAGGAGTTCACTACTCGTCCAAGCAATGCATCTCCTACGGGCACCTCTACCACGCGTCCGGTGGTCTTGACAATATCGCCCTCTTCGATATTGCTGGCACTGCCAAGCAATACGACACCGACATTATCTTCTTCCAGATTCAGCACCATGCCATATACATCGCCGGGGAACTGTAACAACTCACCCTGCATGGCATTTTCCAGTCCATGTACACGAGCGATACCATCCGCTACCTGGATGACTGTTCCGACATCGGAGACATCCAGCTGGGAAGAATATCTTTCGATCTGTTCCTTAATGACGGAACTTATTTCTTCTGGTCTTAAATTCATGGATCTGTCGCACCTTTCTCTCAGCCGGTCATCCCAGCTGAATATTTAATAATTGTTTCTTCATATCTTCGAGTTTGGTCCGGATACTGCTGTCCACTACCCGGTCACCTACCCGGATCACCATTCCGCCGATCAGTGTCGGATCCACATGGTAATACACATCAAAGGACTGATAAGAAGTCGTTTGAAGCAGCTTTTCTCTCACTGCCTGTTTCTGTTCCTTCGTCAGCTCCACTGCGGTACTTACATATGCAGTTCCCATTTTTTCCGATTCTCTGACCAGTTCGGTAAAATAAGCAAAGATTGCCTTTAATGAGCCGTAGCGTTCCTTGGTCACCACGATCTTCAAAAATTCTGTCAGATCGTCGCTTATCCTGCCCCGGAAAACCTTCTCCACCATGGAGAGTTTCTCCTGCTTGGGAATCCCGGGATGCTTCATCAGCTTGTCAAAATCGGGATTGTCTTCCAGGATCTTCTGAAGTTCTGCGGTCTCATTCATCAGTTGGATCGCATTTCCATGGTCGACTGCCACTTCGAAGAGGGCTTCTCCATAGACTTTGGAAACTAATTTTGCCATGTGTCCTCACCCATTTCCTTCAGCGTCTCTTCGATCAGACTGTTCTGTCTGGCGGTGTCTATGGACGCACCCACAAGCTTACCTGCCATGACAGATGCCACGGATACGATCTCCTGTTTGATCTCGTCGGACATTTTCTGTTTTTCCAGTCTGGCTTCTTCCTGTGCTCTCGCCAGGATTCTGCCTGCTTCTTCCTTCGCCTGTGCGACGATGCGCTCCTCGTTCTGGAGAGCCCGTCTTCTGGCATCACTTAAGATGTCCTCTGCCTCTTTGTCGATATCTTTCAGCTTCGCCTCATACTGTTCCTTCAGTTCTGCGGCTTTTTCCTGACTGGTCTTCGCTTCTTCCAGTTCTCCTCTGATCTTCTCTTTACGATCATTTAAGAACTTTCTCGCCGGATTGAACAGGAAATAGCTGAGCGCCAGGAACAATACGAAGATGGCAATGATCATCAGGCAGGAGTCTGCCAGCAGCTGCCAGTCCAGGTCAAACAGTCTTGACATGGTCTCGCCTTCTGTTAATAGTATCATTTTCATCCGCATTCCTTTCGTTTAATCAGGGAAGTAAGGGCTTTACGAACAGCAACAGCATAGCGATCAGCAGACCGTACAGACCGGTGGTCTCGGCAACTGCCTGTCCTAATAACATGGTGGAAGTGATCTCGGACTTAGCACCGGGATTACGTCCTACTGCTGCAGCAGCATGTCCTGCTGCGATACCCTGTCCTACACCGGGTCCGATACCGGCGATAACTGCCAGACCTGCACCGATTGCGGAACAACCTAAGATAAAGTTTTCATTGAAATCCATAGTAAATCCTCCTATTATTGAAATTCTTTCAGAATCTTTCTAGCATTTTAAGCTTACGCGTCTCCTCTTGCATTTGCGATATAAGTCATCGTCAGCATACAGAATACGTATGTCTGGATGGCTCCGGAGAACAGGTCAAAATACACATGCAGCGCTGCGGGCCACGCCGTGGCGATCACACCTAACAATCCGTAGATCAATGCCATCATTACCGTTCCGGACAATACGTTTGCGAACAGACGCAAAGACAACGAAATTGGTACGGCGATCTCACTGATCAGGTTGATGGGCAGCCAGATCGGCAGCCAGGGCGGCAGTGGAGAACACATGCCTTCCCAGATCTCCTTCGGCTTCTGGTACTTGAATTGGTTATAATGAATCAATATAAATGTCAGTACGCCGAGGGGCAGTGTCACGCCATAATCCGCTGTGGGGGGACGAAGTCCCAGCAAACCGGAAATATTACTCACCAGAATGAAGATGAAGATCGTTCCAATGTAGTTATAGAACTTCGGTGCCGCCTTGCCCATGGGAGTATCCACCATGGCATCCAGCTTCTCCACGATCAGCTCCACCACATTCTGAAAGCCTTCCGGCACTTCTCTGGCTTTGGCCATACAGCGGTTGGCGGCAATGGCAAAACCAATGATGATCAACATGACGATCAGCACACACACATGTGTGGTCGTTATCCATACCTCATGGCCGAAAAAAGAATACTTAAACACGCCATGTATCATAAAATCGATATTATCGGCACCGGATAACAAAATTCCATGTTCCATTGTTTCACCTCCTTATTATTTATTCTGTTGTTCTGTCACTTCTCCGTCCTTTTCAGCTCCTGCTGGATTCTCCGGGACGTTTTCGCCTCCGGCAGTCTCCTTAGGTATCGCCTGGGGAATCGGATCCGTTTCATGAAACAATTTATTGCATAATTTATGGGTAAGCGGCTGTAGAAATGCCGTTACTTTCATACATATCACATAGGAGAAAAAGAAGGTCAGAGGATTCATCACCTCTGTCTTCATAAGCACCAGCAATATAAAAATCAGTATCACATAACGCAGGATATATCCGCGGAAGATCATCTTCTGTGCGGTCTTCTCCGGCTGATCCAGTGCCAGGTCCAGGGAACGGTACATATGATATGTTGCTGCAAGCGCAAGCAAGACACCGAGCCACAGACTCCCTGCATACACCATTTTATCCTTCGCGATAAATGCTCCGATGATCTGTGCCAGCACTCCCAGAAACAGGATCCCTAAGTCCATCTCCAAAACGGTTCTATTTATCTTTTTTAGTGTGTTTCTCATCGCTGTCATCATAAATTGTCCTGGCCATACGGTATACATTCTGCCCTCCGGCCACTGCTCCCATACAGAAAAGCAGGATCATCCAGAAGTTCGTTCCGAAATGTTTGTCCATCCAGACACCCACCGCCGACATCAGGCAGATTGGCACCAGCATGTTGATACCGAATTGCATGATCAGCGCAATCGAACGGAATACGGTTCTGTCATAGGGTTTCTTTTTTCTTGACACTTCTTTCTCTCCGTGTTGATTTCTGCTCTAAGCATATATTTTTGTACATTTTTAAGTATATTTTGTCCCCACAAGACAAACCTATAGTCATTATAACGAAATCTGAACACTCTGTCCAGTAAAATCCCCTTGCTGAAATCGTAAAAAAAATATAAATTCCACCTAAAAAAAGATTGACTTGGATACTTTCTCGGAAGTACTATTTGAGTAACTATTTTACAGAAATTATGAATGATCACAGAAAGAGGGATTGCCGCAATGCAGGCCACTGCCAATGATGAAATTAAGATCCGGACCGCCACACCGGAAGATGCCGAAACCCTGGCTGCCATTTACGCTCCCTATGTGGAGAACACCTCGATTACTTTTGAATACACGGTTCCTTCCGTGGAGGAATTCGCCGAACGCATCCGGCATACCCTCGCCCGTTACCCTTATCTGGTGGCCGAGAAAATCGGTATTCCCATAGGTTATGCTTACGCTTCCGCCTTCAAGGGACGTGCTGCCTACAACTGGTCTGTGGAAACCTCCATTTATATCAGTCAGGATGTTCGAAGCAGTGGTGTTGGCAGCCTTCTTTATCAGAAGTTGGAGGAATATCTGACAGCACAACATATCTGCAATGTATGTGCCTGCATTACTTATCCGAATCCGCCCAGTATTGCTTTTCATGAGAAGCATGGTTACAAGACCGTTGCTCATTTTCATGCTTCCGGCTTCAAGCAGGGGGAATGGCATGACATGATCTGGATGGAGAAGACATTATGTCCTCACACCGTGCCGCCACTACCTTTTATTCCTTTCCCGGAACTTTGAACACTATCAAATTGATACAAAGGAGAAATGTTATGAATAACGAACTTCAGATCTACCGGAAACGGCTGATCCCGGAAGAATGTATTTTGTTAAAAGATGATATTATCGTAGAACAGAACGATGATTATATTCTGACAAAATGGAAAACACTGAATCCCAAGACTACTTTTTCCCATGGCTGTTCCTGCTATTATCTGAAGGAAGGGTTCAAGATCAGCAAGTTCTACCGTCATGACGGGTCTCTGCTGTACTGGTACTGCGACATTGTAGAATACACCCGCCGTCCGGAGGAAAATGCCCTGATCGTTACCGATCTGCTGGCTGACATTATCCTCTATCCCGACGGAAGAATGCATGTCGTTGACCTGGACGAGCTGGCAGAGGCACTGGAAAAAGGTCTGATCACACAGGCGCAGATGAGTGCCTGCCTGCGCCAGTTAAATAACCTGATCACGATCATCTATCGTGACAAATTCGACAGACTGCAAAGCCCCCTGGAGAAAAGTGGGCTGTAATTACTGAACTATTCAGAGTAACGCATTCGCAAAACCGCACTTGCAGTGCTTACTTTTTGCTCATGTGTTTACTTTACTCTGAATAATTCAGCAAATCTCCGATGCAATGTCCCAGCAAGGTCAACAGGGTAACGTCTTCATCGGACCATTTACGGTTACGATTGAACACCTCAAAATTAACCATTGTATAAGGAATCCCTTCTTTTCTGGACAGGCATTGAAGGGCAGCCCCAATCTCCTGCTCCTGTGCCACAGCATAGGCTGCCGGGTTCTGGGAGCGAAGTTTTATCATGTTGGATTCTACAAAAATATCATCATCACCAAACAGCGAAAGATACCCTTCATCTTCAAACCCGGGACGACCGTCCGGAGCTTCTGCCATATAGTTGCCGTTTCTGCAGACAAGTCTGTTTCCTCTGTCTGAGAAAACGGTAATACCATCCAGATCAAACAGACTGCGGATCTGTTGCAGGCGCTCTTCACTTTTCACAATAGCGTTCACGCCCGATACACATAATTTTGTGATCATCTCTGTGATAGTTTCCCGTTTTTTCTCCTTGGATACTGCATAGGCCATAGCCATGTTCTGCATATCGTCGGTCTCCAGCTTTCCATGCAGCCGCTCTTCATATATAATATGTCGGTTCTTGCCTTTTTCCTTGGCAAGATACAGAGCTTTATCCGCCTTGCGCATCAGATACTCATACTCCGTTCCATCCACCGGATATTCCGACACACCGATAGAAGCCGTCACATGGATCTTCGGATCGAATGCCAGCCTGAGTTCCTTCGCAATGGTCTTAAGCAGGGTCTTCAACTGTTCCCTGGTCTCAACCTTCTCTAATAGAATCACATACTCGTCTCCACCGAATCTGCCGATGACACCTCTCTGTCCTACCAGCTCCTGCATGATCTCTGCCACTCCACGGATCACCTGATCTCCGAAGATATGTCCATAGGTGTCGTTAATATACTTGAACTCGTCAATATCAATGATCACCAGCCAGCGGACCCGGCCATCCTTTCGATTCAGCTGTTCGATGGTATATTCCGTCCATGCCCGCTTATTCAGCAGACCTGTTCCGGCATCCCTGGCTGCCGGAGTCAGATAGTAGGCTTCCTGCTGACGGTTTTTGTCAGAATCTATGATACCGGCCAGCATGTTCCGGTTTTTCGGAATCCGGGAGGCTCTCACCGTCCACATTCTCTCGTCTTCATCCTGACCGTTGAATTTCATTTCAAAGGAATCTTCGCCATTACGCAAATGGGCACAAAACGCCCACAGATGTTCTTCCATTTCGGCAATGTTACTGTCTGTATGTGCGTTCTCCACCATCCGGATCAGATCCTTCAACGATCCCTCAAACTGATTCATTGACCGTTCATTGACATATTTATACACTGTGATATGATCACTGTCGATCAGATATTCAAAGTAATAAACATCTTCCAATGTCATAAAATGACGATATTTTAAAATGCTCTGTTCCAGCTGTACTGTTCTATTCTCCAGATCATGCAGATCCGATAGTGTGATCTGATACAAAGGAACTCCGTCCTCTGTCTGTTCACTCTGTTCCATACGCAGATACACATTCCGGGTACTATCTTTGAGATTGCTGAGAACTGTCATTAATTCCAGTGGAGTGAGCAATTCCGCCGCAACAGCCTCTTTCAACAATTCACCATCCTCCGGCAGCACCAGTTCACTCACCGGACGAAAGGAATTTTCCTCTATAAATTCATAGTAATATTCCGATGCCTTAGCAACTGTCAGATCCTTCCTCACATAGATCTTCCAATTCATAATTCTGTTGGAATACCCTTCTCGTTCTACGATGTTGATTTTCATGGATTATCACTTTCACCTTAATAAAATATATGTCCACCGATACTGATGCCGGTCAGTCCTTCCACCGGGGTACGGAAATACACGCAATTGCCTACATTCGTCACTCCGGACATTGCCTCATCCGCCGCCTGATAACAACGGCTCGTGGCCTTATTCGCAGCCAGAGCCAGTTCCAACCGTCCACTGGCTACCGGTGAGAACTGTTTGTTCTGATAGATCACACCCACCACCGTGTTGGGATAGACTGAACTTCTGACACGATTGATCACAACGCTGGCTACCGCCAGTTGACCGTCATAGGGTTCGCCTCCCGCTTCACAGTAGATCAGATTTGCTAACAGATACCTGTCTCCCTCTTCGAAAGAGATATCGGAAATATCCCGCCAGGTGGCATTTGCCGCTTTCTGGGACATAGCGATCTCTTCGGCAAGTTTTTTCCTGAGGGTTTCCAGATTATCCTCTTTTTTCTTGATCTCCGCTTCGTATGCCAGGGCTCTCTGTTCCGCTTCGGAGATGTCTCCGGCATATCTGGCGATATTGTTGGATGTCTGACTGATCAGACCGGATACCTTGCTTTTTTCAGCTTCCGCTTCTAATTTCAGATCATCCAGCTCTGCCTTCTCTGTCTGAAGCCTTGCCTCTTCCTCTTCGATCAGCTGGCGGTTTTCCTCGAATTCTTTGAGTTTTTTCTGGTCATAGGCAGCGATCCGTTCAAAAAAATCCGCAGCATTCAACAATTTATCGAAGCTTTGGGCACTCAGGATCGCATTGATATAGCTGGTCTCGTTCCGTTCGTACATATCCCGGACGCGGATCACCATACATTCATACTGCCACTCTTCCGTTGCCTTCGCTTCCTCCAGACTGTCCTGGGTATCTGCGATCTCCTTCTCCTTATCCGCGATCTGCTGTTCCAGATCCGCCAGATTATTGCTGACCTCCGTCAATTGACCGTTCAGATTATTCAGTTGTCCCTTGAGGGAATTCTGCTCTCCCTTCAGGTTCTCCAGATTATCATTTTCCTGATTCAACTGGTTCTGCAGTTCATTTTTCTCCTGCTGTTCCTTCTGAATCTGCTGCCAGGTACTGCTGGTAGCTTCTACTTTGATGTCTTCTGAAGAAAATGCTCCTGCAAGGATCACCGCTGCAAGCAGTACAGCTGTCTTCTGTAGGCGCTTCAACCGTTCATACTCCTTTAATCTGTCGTTCAGACCCCGATATGTATCGTACGTCCTGTCCTGCTGTATGGAACGCACTCCACTCCCGCCGCATCAAACATTCGCCTGGCTGCCCGGTTGGAGGGTGTTCCCCGATATTTGTCGCTGTCATATACTACGGTATGGATCCCTGCCTGAATGATGGCTTTCGCACACTCATTGCAGGGGAAAAGGGACACGTACAGTTTCGTGCCCTCCAAGGATCCTCCGCGGTAATTCAAAATTGCATTCAGTTCACTATGTGTCACAAAGGGATATTTTGTCAGATTACTATCCTTGTCGTTCTCCCTCTCCCAGGGAAACTCATCATCGGAACAGCCCTTGGGGAAGCCGTTGTATCCCATGGACAGAATTTTGTTGTCCGGGCTGACAATGCAGGCTCCCACCTGGGTATTCGGATCCTTGGAACGCATCCCCGACAGGTGGGCTACCCCCATAAAATATTCATCCCAGCTGATATAGTCACTGCGCTTGGCACTCATTGGTGTCTCCTTTATTTGGTACCGAAAATACGGTCTCCTGCATCTCCCAGTCCGGGAACGATATATCCGTGGTCATTGAGCTTCTGATCCATTGCTCCGATATAGATATCCACATCGGGATGTGCTTCCTGCATTGCCTTCACGCCTTCGGGTGCCGCGATGATGCACAGCAGGCGGATGCTCTTGCAGCCCTTGTCCTTCAACAGTTGGATTGCTGCGATGGAAGAGCCGCCGGTTGCCAGCATGGGGTCTACGACGAATACTTCACGCTCTGCACAGTCTGCAGGCAGCTTGCAGTAATACTCTACGGGCTTTAAGGTCTCAGGATCGCGGTACAGTCCGATATGTCCTACCTTTGCAGCGGGGATCAGGGACAGCATTCCGTCTACCATACCAAGACCTGCACGCAGGATGGGTACCAGTGCCAATTTTTTGCCCTTTAACTGCTTTACAGTAGTCTTGCAGATGGGAGTCTCGATCTCTACTTCTTCCAACTTCAGATCCTTGGTAGCTTCATAGCCGATCAGCATTGCGATCTCACTGATGTTCTGTCTGAAATCCTTGGTGCCGGTCTCCTTTCTGCGGATGATTCCGATCTTCTGCTCGATTAAAGGATGATCCATAACTACTACTTTTGACATATACTTGTCCTCCTGTATTTTAGTGTTGTTAGTTGTATCTTGCGCCTTAGATCTCTTCGATCAGGCTGATTCTGCGGCTGTGTCTCTCTTCTCCGGAAAAAGGCGTGTTCAAGAAAGTCTCCACGATCTCCAGTGCCAGATTCTCGCCTACGATACCTGCACCCATTGCCAGCATATTGGCATCGTTATGCAGTCTGGTCATTTTTGCGGACAGCGGATCGGAACAGAGTGCGCAGCGGATTCCCGCTACCTTATTAGCGGAAATACTGATGCCAATACCGGTGGTACAGATCACGATGCCCTTTTCACAGGTACCGTCTGCCACAGCTTTTGCTGCCGCATGTCCGAATACGGGGTAATCACAGCTTGCCTTGCTGTCGCATCCGAAATCCTGAACGGGAATGTTTTTCTCCTCTAAATATTTCTTAACTTTCTCTTTCAGATCATATCCACCATGATCACTTGCGATTGCTATCATTTTTATTTGTCCTCCTTGTATTACACTTACAGCGTTACCACTTTATGTCCTGCTGCTTTTAACAGACGGTTCATAATTGCCTGACCAAAACCCTCCGTGGAAAATCCTTCGGAATAGATCTTCGTTACGCCTTCATCATCGAATTCTCTTAAGATGGTATATAAATGTCTGGCGATGCTGTCCTCGTCCTTACGGCTGCCGACACTTTTTACCACATCTGCCGTATAGCCGGAGAGCATCTCTTCCGTTCCGATGATGCCGGTCTTCTCGCCCGCTGCATGATCTGTGGCTGCGGCCCGGTTAATATACTCTCTGACCTCTTCGGGTGTTCCCTCTACGATGGTGAGTTCTCCCTTCGGTGCGTAATGCCTGTATTTCATGCCGGGAGCCTTGGGAGCCTGTCCGCTGTCCGCCCGCAGGATCGTGGTATCTGTATCCACGGTTCCCAGTACTTCGCTGAGTTTCTCCTGGGTAATATAACCCGGTCTTAAGATCTGCGGCGGTGTCACCGTCAGATCAATGATGGTAGATTCCAGTCCGATTCCCACTTCTCCGCCGTCGATGATGGCATCGATCCGCCCCATCATATCCTCCACCACATATTTCGCCACAGTAGGGCTGGGCTTGCCGGAAGTATTGGCACTGGGGGCTGCAATATAGCCGCCGCTGTACTTGATCAGCCTCTGTGCCGCCGGGTGTGACGGCATCCGGATCGCTACCGTATCCAGCCCACCGGTAGTCTCGCGCGGTACCGCATCAGACTTCGGCAGGATCATGGTCAGCGGTCCCGGCCAAAATGCATCTGCTATTTTTTTTGCTTCTTCCGGTACCTTACTCGTGATCTTCTCTATATCTTCAAATCGATAGATATGAACGATCAGCGGATTATCGGAAGGTCTGCCTTTTGCGGCGTAAATTTTCTGAGAGGATGTGGGATTCAGCGCATCTCCGCCCAGACCATACACGGTCTCTGTGGGGAACGCCACCAGTCCACCCCTTTTCAGGATCTCTCCCGCAGCCTGCAGTTTCCTGTCATCTTCTTCACTGACAGGTCCCTCTCCGGGATGAATTTTTATGATTTCAGTATCCATTTTTCTACCTTCTGTTATCGGCACTCATCATAATAATGTCAGGGGATTTTGCCCCCGACATCATTATAATGCATTTGGATATAGTATAACATATACGATATAAAATGGAAAGATTGTTTCTTATCAGTTTTCCCTGTTTTGATTTTCCAGTTGTGCTATATATTGTAAAATCCCCTTATGGATCGACCATGCCACTCTGTCCTGATATGTCTCCGTGCACAGTTTTTCTGCTTCTGCGGCATTCGACAGAAATCCGCACTCCACGATCACGATGGTTCCTTTTGTTTTTTTCAGAAGATAATAACTTTCATTTGCCTTGATCTGTCTGTGATTCTCCGGATCCAGGTCTTTTGTCAGTTGTTTTTGGAGCAGCTCCGCCAGCTTCTGCCCACCGCTGCTTCCATTATAATAAAATACCTGGGCTCCATGGACATACTCCTCCGGGTAGCTGTTTTGGTGAACACTTACTGTAAGGACCGGATCCGTCTCCTCTATCTTCTCGATCCTGCGCTTCATATCCTGTACCTTTTTATTAGATGCATGCGCATCATACAGACCTTCTTCCGTGTCTCTGGTCAGTACCACCTGCACGCCTTCCGCCTCCAGGTATCCCGCGAGTTTATTTACAATATTTAAATTAATATCCTTCTCCAGGCTTCCGTTGATTCCAATTTTCCCGGGATCATCCCCGCCGTGCCCCGCATCAATCACTACCACAGGGGATTCCTCACCCGGAGTATGTCGTTCCTCCTTAAGTACACTGACCGCATTCACTGTCTCCACATACACCGCTGTCTCCCTGCCCACCACCGCCATGGCAATCAGCAGCAGACATATCATAACGGCGTGCAACGCTTTCTGTTGTTCCATCCCGGTCTCCATAATTTTATATCTCAATGATTTTATATGCTTTCTTCTATGGAAATATCTTCCGAAAATTAAGAAATCCTTTTGTTTTCCCCTATTGCATCCTGTCACTGATTCAGCGTATAATAAACGTATGAAATCTAATAAAAATATTTTATCCACAATTTTATTTATCTTTGCTGGAATATGTATTCTGGCAGCGGTTATTCTGTTCGTAAAAGGTCATATGGCGGACCGTCGTATGGAGGAGTCTCTGGACGAGTTACGTCCCACGGCAGTTACCGAAGACAGTACAAATGCTTCTGCGGAAGCCACAGAGGCTGTCACTTCTGTTTCCACAGAAGCCGTAGCAGAAGAAACAACCGTTCCCACAGAAGAGTTCGACCGCGTTCCCAATCCGTATGCCGACAGCTTTGCAGCCAACGGCGACATGGCTGCATGGCTGCAGATCCCGGATACCAATATCGACTATCCGGTCATGTGGACCCCCAAGGACGAGACCTATTATCTCTACCGTGCTTTCGATGGTAGTAAGAATAAAAACGGCTGCCTGCTTCTCGATGATGAGAGCTGTGTGGATCCCCTGACGACCAACCTTATCATCCACGGTCACAATATGAAGTCCGGCGCTATGTTCGGCAATCTGACCGACTACGAGAATCAGGATTTCTACGAGAAACACAAAAATATCATCCTGTACACCGAGGAATGCCAGCGCAATTATGAAGTCATTGCTGTGTTCCGTTCCCAGGTCTATCGGAAAACAGATCAGGTATTTAAGTTCTACAAATTTTTCCAGGCAGATACTCAGGAAGAATTTGATGACTTTTATAACAATATCAAGCAGTTATCCCAGTACGACACCGGCGTTACGGCAAAGTTCGGAGATCATTTCCTGACCCTGTCTACCTGCGTCTACCATGTAGAACAGGGGCGGTTCGTAGTCGTCGCCAAAGAGGTGGAACCCGGTGACCACTATCTCCCCGTACAGGAATAACCCACTAACTATCAGGAGGATTTTCTTATGAAAAAACTGAAAAAAATTGTTACACTGCTCACGCTGGCAGCGGTATGTCTGTCTGCGCCCGGCTTCGGCAAGCTTACTGTCAAGGCTGCTGAACCCACTACCTATGTTGTCAGATATCTGACAAGCACCAATACCCACAGCGACGGCTGGTACTTTGAGGTAGCTTCCGCATGGGATGACGATGCCTTCCATCGCGAGACCTATTACATGATGCAGGACATCAAAGATGGCGATTATGTAGTCATCGAAACCGATGCTTCCTCTCCTACTTTCGATCTGAATTTCCCGGTTCGTCTGGGTAATCTGACTGTAAATACCACAGCCACTGTGGTACCTACCGCTAAGGGTTATGATTCCGTATATATTTTGGACGGTTCCACCGCTTCCATCAACGGCGATGTTTCACATGCTTATGTATACGGTTCCGCACATGCTACTTTCATTAATAATGTAGATACACTGGAAATGCTGGGTATGGGCACCGGGCTGAACAACCTGCATGCTTACATCGGATGCCAGGGTACCGTAAATCATCTGATTGCAAAAGATAACGTAGATCAACGTACTTATTTTGAATATTATAACTTTGCAAAAAATAAACTGGATATCTACGATGGCTCTGTAAAGACTGAGGAACAGTATTACAGCAAGACCGCTCCCGCCGCCACAGCAGCTGTAACGCCGGAATCTACCGCTGCTCCCGCTGCCACCACCGCCACTGCTCCCGCACAGTCTGCTACCGCTTCCGGTGCGTATGACAACGTGCCCAAGACCGGTGAGAGCGCGCTTCCTCTTTACCTGGCAGGTGCTGCTGTTCTCTTCGTAGTATCCGGATATGCGCTTCGCAAAAAGAACTTACAGTAGAATTGAATTCCCGTAGCCCGCGTTCGGACCACGCTAATACCGCCTGAGAGATTGCATATCTTCTCAGGCGGTATTTTTATTTATACTATATAAATTGAGAGTTAGTGAAATAGTTGTTCTAAAATCCACGCAGAAAGGGCTGCCG
>CAMEOT010000005.1 GCA_945929965.1 uncultured Lachnospiraceae bacterium | reverse complement strand
CCCCGGTGGTTTACGATATGCGGGGCGTAACCATCAATAATAGTCAATTAAGCCCCGGTGGTTTACGATATGCGGGGCGTAACCATCAATAATAGTCAATTAAGCCCTGGTAGTCTTACATTACGCGGGGCGTAATCATCAATAATAGTCAATTAAGCCCCGGTGGTTTACGATATGCGGGGCGTAATCATCAATAATAGTCAATTAAGCCCCGATAGCTTTCATTACGCGGGGGGTAATCGTTAAATCTTGTGTGTAACACCCCGTACCTTGGTTTAAGGGTACAGAGAAGCTTGCTCCTATCTCCTGTGCCCACGCTGAGGCGGAAGAAGGGGCACAGGCGGGCGTTCGTCGCATCACGGTAAAAGTAAAAACCGTGATTTGTGAGCAAGCTCCCAATCACGGTTCTTATTTTGCCTATGCGCGGCTATGCTTTCGTAACTCTCAATTCACATCTTTAATGGAACGTGAAGGAATCTCCGTCCTCCACGATACAGATCATGGTCTTGCCGGTGTTGAGCACTATCTCATCACCGTTGTCATCGTAATATCTCGTCGCACCGTAATCGGAAGCCTTCTCCCAATTGACATGAATCCCACGCCCATTCGTGAAGAACCATCCGTCTCTGGTAGTATCATGACACTGGAACGCCAGATACCCTTCGCCCAGCTCCTCGTAGAAAGTATTCTGCACCAAAATATTTTTGAAGGACAGCTGCTCTCCGGTGACAGCATCCATATGAGGACCGTCGGAACTGCCGGACAGATGCTGGGACCGGTAATAAAGCCCGTCTTCCTCATTGAACTCAAAATAGCACCGGGTCAGAGGATAACATCCCGACATATCGATGTATGTGGCATCTTTTGCCTGGGAACCGTATTGCCCTAAAGTATTCGGCTCTGCCTTCGTGGCAAAACGGAAATGATTCTCGTCGGTGAGACCACGGTAATTCAGACTGTACCCTTTTTTCTCAATGACTTTCTTAAGTCCCGCACCGGAAGCATAGGCGTTGTGAGGCTTGCTGCGGTCACTGGTGCGGAAGAAGGCCTCGTCGTCCGTGCCGGAAGTACCGTCAATATTCTGCGTATCCGGTTCTGCCATCAGCTCGTTGATAAAAAAAGGTCCTCCGAAATGTACTAAAAAGGCATCCCACTCAAATGCCCAGTAAGCGTAATAATCACGCAGGCTACGGATATTACCAATCTTGTCCATATCTTCCCAGCCTTCATAGATTGCCATCATGCGTGTCATACGGTTCTCAACATTGGCTTCATAGATAATGGAAGCTTCAGACAGACTGTACTGTGGAATCGCGGAAGCTTCATTGGGGATCATGACTGCGATGGGGCGGGTTGCTGCGACATCCGCATCCACCCACTCATTGGTCAGACGGCTGCGTACCATACCTTCCACAGGCGGATTGGTGTCGTCCTCCACCACGATCGTCACCGGATCCGGCATTTTTTCACCGGAGGTTGCATTGGAAGCCGGGCTGTCCTCCGGCAGGATCGGGCTCAATATATCGTTATTATTGTTCTGCTGGCCACAGGCGGTCAACAGGAGAGAAGCGGACAGGCAAAGCGCGGTGGCTCTTAACAGTGTCCTAGTTCTGCTTTTGAAAAAACACATACAAATGTCACCTCTGTCAAGTATAATGGACAAATCTTAAAATACAAAAGTGTAAAGAATCACACCGCAGAAAATTCCTAAAATGGCTCCCATCAATACCTGCAAGGGGGTATGTCCTACGAATTCTTTTAATTTATCGTGGGCGGATATTTCACTGCGCCCCATATCCTCAAATACCTTCAGCATCTCATTTAATACCTGAGCCTGAATACCGGTCTCTCTGCGGACACCCATGGCATCGTACATTACGATGATCGCAAGAATCAGGGAGATGGCGAACTCGAAGCTTCCGGCACCGTATTCGTAGCATACCGCCGTCACCAGAGAGCACACAGTGGCGGAATGAGAACTGGGCATGCCACCGCTGCCTACGAGACGTTCCGCTACGAATTTTTTGGAGACGATGAGATGGATGATGGTCTTAAGCACCTGTGCCACCAGCCAGCCGCATGCAGCGGTCAGAAAAATATGATTACTGAAAAATTCCTGAAAAAAGTTCATTATTTACCTCGTTTCCGGTATGCCCTTATCCCACAGATGGACATACATAAGCTTAGTATAATCCATAAAGCAGAAAAAGTACAGTGTTGACCTTGAAATGATGTGCATTTGGATAGTATAATGAAACCATCCGGAGATGAATTATTCCCGGGAATATATGCAGATGATATAGCCGGATGATATACCGGACGATAACCGGAGACAATATATCAGATGATTTATACAGATATATAAGGAGACTTATGGGATGAGCCTGTTGAGCGTGATAGTACCCTGCTATAATGAAGAAGAGAGCGTTGCCCTGTTTTATCAGGAGCTGACGAAGAACGATACATTTTTCAAAGAAAAAGACATCGAACTGGAGTTACTCTACATTGATGACGGATCGAAGGACGACACTGTGCGAGAGGTCAAAAAGCTGATCGAGGCAGATCCGCGGGTCCATATCATCTCTTTTTCAAGGAATTTCGGAAAAGAAGCAGCTATGTTCGCCGGCCTGGAGAAGTCAAAGGGAGACTATGTGGTAATGATGGATGTGGATCTACAGGATCCCCCCTCTCTGCTTCCGGAGATGTTCGAGTGGATCTGGAAGGGCTATGATTCTGTGGCAACGAGGCGTGTGACCCGTAAGGGAGAACCTCCGATCCGCAGCTTTTTCGCCAGAAGATTCTATCATCTGATGAAGAAGATCTCCAAGACGGAGATGATGGACGGTGCCAGAGATTATCGCCTGATGACCCGTCAGATGGTGGATGCCATTCTGTCCATGCGGGAGTACAACCGTTTCACCAAGGGGATCTTCGGCTGGGTAGGCTTCAACACGAAGTGGCTGGAGTATGAAAATGTGGAGCGTGCCAAGGGGGAGACCAAGTGGAATTTCTGGAAGCTGTTTCTATATTCCCTGGACGGAATTACCGCGTTCTCCACGGCACCGCTTTTGATTGCTTCGTTTGTCGGCGTATTGTTCTGCGTGATTGCTTTTCTGATGATCATTTTCATCATCGTACGGAAGCTGATCTTCGGAGATCCGGTATCCGGCTGGCCCTCACTGGTATGCATTATCCTGATGACCAGCGGTGTACAGTTTTTCTGCACCGGGATTTTGGGACAGTATCTGGCAAAAGCTTACATGGAAGTGAAACACAGACCGATTTATCTGGTAAAAGAAGAAATTTAAGCCTTTTTCAGTGAAAAAATGTTACAAAACAGGGGTAAAATGTAACATTTTTAATTTCTTAACTATATTTTAACGGGAAAATGTCTTTTCAAAAATCGACAGCTATGATACTATTTCTCTATCAGTCACTGCCAGGGAGCAATACTCGACAAGTAAAAAGGGGGACTTGTTTTGGATATTGTTGCAGTAAAAGATTCAGAGTTAGAGAGATATGTAACCAAAATCATGTTGGAGATAGGGGTTCCGGCTCATTTGAAGGGGTATCACTATTTACGGGATGCAATCATTTTGTCAGGAAAAGACATGGAGGTAGTAAGCAGCGTCACCAAGCTGTTATATCCTACGATCGCGAAGCATTTCCGGACTACTGACCAGAAGGTGGAACGAGCGATCAGGAATGCCATTGAAGTGTCCTGGTCGAGAGGAAATGTCGAGACATTCGAGAAGATTTTTGGCTATTCTGTAGCTACCGGAAGGACGAGACCTACGAACAGCGAGTATATCGCCCGTATCGCGGATAACATCCGACTGGATTATAAGGCTATGTAACATATTGTTTTTGTTGTAGAGATCGGGAGTGTTGATCATGTAGATGCAGTATTCTCCCCGGCAGACTGATAGGAGCCACGTACCGAAAGGGGAAGTTTCGGTATGTGGCTTTTTTATGGTACGTTTATGGTACGTTCTGAAACGTAATATTTGTCAAGTTCCTATAAATATGATAAGATGTACAAAAGCCTGCGTTTCAATCAGCGGGCGTTGGGAGATAAAATGACTTTTCGGACATCAGATATTTTGATCGGGGTGAGCCTGATCATCATCGGGCTGACGGAAGTCGCCCATTTGGCAGGCTGCCTGTTAGGGTGGTCTTTTTTGACTGTGATGGATCTGATGCTGGCAGAGATCGTGATTATGGTGATCGCGGCAATCCTGTTCAGTCTGATCAGACATAAAAAGGCGGTGGCAGTCATCGTTATAGCCGGTAAAACGGCACCGGAGAAGAAAAAAGTGTTAAGAACACAGCGGATTCTGACAGGGATTTTGGCGTTTTTCATACTGTTGCAGATCCTGCGGATCCTTACGGGAGAACGGGCATGGCTGGACGGAGATATGACACTGGAGACGGTGAATACCTTCCTTAAGGAGAATGCCATCTATACCGTGGATCCCCTGACGGGAGTTCCCTATACCGCAGCAATGCCACTGAGACTTCGGATACTGTGCCTTCCGACCCTGTACGGGGCTGTCTGCAGATGGACGGGGATGGGCGCAGCGGATGTGGTATACCGGCTGATTCCCTGCGTGACATTATTGCTTGGATATGTGGCTTACGGCAGGCTGGGAGCCGTTATTTTCGGAGAAGATGGGACGAAGAGGAAGACCTTTCTGCTGATTGTGGGAATACTGTTTTGTGCAGGAGCGTATATGCCCGGCATGGACGGCTTTGATATTTTCTACGGAGGCTTCCGCGGAGTGACGATCCGGGCAGTGGTACTACTTCCGTATCTGATCGCCTGTCTGATGGAGAGAAAGTACTTCGGCGTGATCCTGTGTGTGCTGGCGGAAGCCTGTATGGTGTGGACCCTGTACGGTGCCGGAGTCTGCCTGCTTGTGACGCTTGGCTGGGTCGTGCTTCATAAGCTGCTTTCACTGCTTCCCGGCAGACGGAAAAAGGAGGCGGCAGGATGACACTATTAAAAACCGCCCTGAACGGCTGGACCGATTATACGCAACATGGAAAATTCGCGGCACTATTGCTGGTGGCGATGCTGTACCTGGGATATACGATCCGCAGGCGGAATGCCCTGCATGCCGGAGCGGGCAGCAAGGATCGCAATAAGACAACCATGACATTATGGCTGTATACCGGGCTGACGGCATTGTCATGCATCTGCCCGTTGAGCGCACTTTTTCTGATGAAATACCAGACCGCATTTTATTCGTATGTATGGATCTGGGCAGTGGTGCCGCAGACAGCGCTGATCGCATGGGCTGCCGCAGAATTTTTATGCGGATTATGGAAAAAAAGAACTCTTACGAATCTTATGGCAACGGTGATCTTGCTGGGAATCGTGTTCTTAAGCGGCAATCCGGTATCGGAATGGACGAAAGAGCAGACCGCACAGATCCCTGTCATGGATGTGACGATACAACAGAATCCCGAAACGTCACCCTGGGAGACGCTGGCAAGCCTTACGGAATACCGGCTGACGGAGAGCGGAGAAGGCAGCTTTACTCTGTGGGCACCGAAGGAGATCATGGCAGCCGCCAGGGCGTACAGCGCGGAGATCTATCCGGTGTACGGCAGGAGCATCTGGGATGCCTCCCTGGGAAGCTATTCCTATGACACCTATGCGACCGGACAGGAGGATCTGTATCTGTGGATGAGCCATCTGGAAGCCACCGGAGAGACGGAATATGTGCGTATGGATGAGAGTACCGGAGCGCGGACAATCGATTTCGCGGATTGCCTGAAATATGCGGCAGAGAAAAATGTGGATATCGTTCTGCTCCCGGGGAATCTGCCCGAGGAGACACTCTCGGAACTGCAAAACACTGCCGGGAGTAAGCTGCAGCCTCTGGACGGATACTATCTGTTGACGATGCAGAAGTGAGCGGTCGTAGCAGATGAGTGATGGAGACTAGAACTTGTAAGAATATTTTGCCTGCGGATGAAAGCACGCAGGCCATTGAAAGGCATTGGTATTTTCATGGAACAGGATATGATCAGTATTGTGGTGCCGGTGTACCGGGCTGAAAAATATATTGAAGAGACCATGGATTGTGTGCGCGCCCAGACCTATACGGACTGGGAGCTGCTGCTCATTGAAGACTGCGGTCCGGATCAGAGCAGACAGCGGATCGAGGAGTATATACAGCGCACCGGGGATGGCAGGATCAGACTACTGACCCACCCGACGAACCTGGGGGCGGCGAGAGCGCGGAACCTGGGAGTCAATGAGGCAAGGGGAAGATATCTGGCCTATCTGGATGCGGATGACCTGTGGGCGCCGGATAAGCTGGAGAAGGAGCTTGCTTTTCTGAAAGAGAGACAGGCTGCCTTCGTGTTCACCGGGTACGAGTTCGCGGACGAGAATGGCAAGGGAACCGGAAAGGTGGTTCATGTCCCTGCTACCATTACGTATAAAGAAGCATTGAAAAATACTACCATTTTCACCAGCACCGTGATGTTTGACATGGAACAACTTTCAAAAGAGCAGCTGCAGATGCCGCAGATCAAAAGCGAAGATACCGCTCTGTGGTGGAGAATACTGCGGCAGGGTTATGTAGCTTGTGGTTTGGATGAAAATTTGGTAAAATATCGGAGAGCGGGGAAATCCCTGTCATCCAATAAACTGGAAGCTCTGCGCAGAATATGGAATCTGTACCGCAAGGCAGAAGGAATGTCCGTGATAAACAGTGCGTGGCATTTCTGCTTCTGGGCGGTGCGGGCAGTGCAGCGGAGAATATAGTGTGAACATTCAGGAGGAGTTTGTCTTGGATACAAACAATTTTTATGTTAACAGATTGCGGAGAAGGGAATCCTTCAAGCGATTGATCAATATAGGATTGTCAGCGATCTGCCTGCTTTTGGAGATCGCGTTATTTGCTTATATGTGGCAGTTCCATTTCCAGTTCCAGCTGGTAGATCCCTTACAGCAGATCTGGTACAGAGGGTTCCTTTTGGAGAACGGTATCTACAGCGTGATACTGATCTTTTTCTCCGTGACTTACGGCGGCATGCGGCTGGGATACCTGAAGAATACGGAGATCATCTTCTCCCAGGTATTTGCCACTCTGATGGCGGACATGCTGATCTATGCGGAGCTGTGTATGATGGCGCGAAGCGTTTTCCCGCCGGATATGTTCCTGCTGATGGTATTTTTGCAGATCATGGCGGTCATTATCTATGCCAATATTGCGAACAAGATTTACCGGACGGCATTCCCTCCCAGAGAACTGATGCTGATTCACGGGGATCGTCCCATTGAGGATATCTGTAAAAAGTTCGAGAGCCGTAAGGATAAGTACAAGATCACAAAATGCGAACATATCAAAAAGGGTCCGGAAGAATTGTGCCGTGAGATTTTAAAGGATTACCAGAACGGTGAGATTACCGCGGTAGTCATTTGGGATATCAATGAGAAAGACCGCAACACGATCCTGAAATTCTGTTACGCACGTTCCATCAGAGTCTATGTTATGCCTAAAATATCAGATGTTATTTTAGTGGGATCCGAGGAATTGCACGTATTTGATACCCCGATCCTGCTGACCAGGGAATATTCCTTAAGCATGGAACAGCGGTTTATCAAGAGATCCATCGATGTGATCTGTTCCCTGATTCTGCTGGTGGTGACATCTCCGCTGATGCTGTTGACAGCACTGGCAATCAAGCTGTACGACGGAGGTCCCGTATTGTATAAGCAGGTACGCTGTACCATCGGTCAGAGAGAATTCTACATCATGAAGTTCCGCAGTATGCGTACCGATGCGGAAAAAGACGGCGTGGCGCGCCTGGCACAGAAGAATGACAACCGTATCACACCGGTAGGCAAGGTGATCCGTAAGTGCAGACTGGACGAGCTGCCCCAGCTGATCAACATCCTGCGGGGAGATATGTCATTCATCGGTCCGAGACCGGAGCGGCCGGAGATCATTGCCCAGTATACCGAAGTCATGCCGGAATTTGCATTCCGTATGAAGGTGAAGGCAGGACTGGCGGGATTCGCCCAGGTATATGGAAAATATAACACTTCTCCTTATGATAAATTAAAACTGGATTTAACATATATCGAGAATTATTCGGTATGGCTGGATCTGAAGCTGATGCTTCTGACCCTGAAGGTACTGTTCTGGCCGGACAGCACGGAGGGTGTGGAGAGCGAACAGGTAACAGCCTTCAAGGCAGAGTATGATGGCCGTGCGGAAAAAGATGACAACTGAGAAGGAAAAAGGAGGCACCATGGAAGCAAGCTATGGGAAGGAACCCTTTGATCTGCGGCTGGCGATCTTGTGCTTATGCCGTAATCTGTGGAAAATACTGGCGGTGACAGTACTGGGAACGGTACTGTTCGGCGGCGGTTATTATGTCAAAAACGTGTTGCTGCAGCCTAGGTCCGGGTATGCGGCTTCTTCCACTTATAAGGTAGAATATTTTGAGAACCCCAATGCGGCAGGAGCCTATTATATCAACGCGGCTACCTGGAACAGCCTGATCCATACCGGAGAGTTTTTGGACGGTGTGGAGACTCATTTACAGGAGGCGGCTGACCGGGGAGAGACGAAGGCAGCAGAGGTCCTGGCGATGGGAAGAGAGAGCATCTCCAATGCACTTTCCGCCACACTTCCTTCCGATTTCAGTATTCCGGTGACAAAAGCTACCCTGCAGGAGCCTGCGGAGAGCGTGGCACTGGCAGCAGCGGTGGAAGAGACCATGTGTAATGAATTTGCAGAGACCATAGCGGAGATCCGGCTGATCAAAGTGCTGGATCATGGCAATCGGGCGGAGGCGGTAGTGCCGGATGTGCGGACACTCCGCGCCGTAATACTGGCGGCGGTCGTATCGTTATTTTTGTCGGTGATGGTATTCCTTCTGTGGGAATTGTCCAGGGACAGTATCCGGCTGCCGGCGACACTGCGCAGACGTTATGGGCTGAACAGCCTGGGAACGGTGAACAGTACAGGTTTTACGGAAAATGTAAAGTACCTGCTGCAGAAGGCGTCGGAGCGTAAGGGAGTACAGGAGACGGAGGAAATTACTGTAGCAGTATGCGGTGCACTGCCGGAGGCAGATCCGCAGGAGATCGTGACAGTATTAGAGAAAAAACTGCCCGGCGTGACTTATCTGGCAGTACTGAGCCCTCTGTTATGCCCTGAAAGCGGTGCCGCTCTGCGGAAGGCAGATGTAGTGCTTTTGGCGGTGCCCGCGGGAGACTACGTGGGCAAACAGTTAGAGGCAGTGTTGGAATATCTGATTCCGCAGGACTGCCCGGTGACCGGAGCCTTTTTATGGAATGCGGATGAAAGACTGATCCGCAGATATTATTTTCTCCCGGGAGGAAGACAGGAATGAAGGTAGAAGTTCTGGCATCTGTGATGAATACCACACTCCCGGAGACAGTGGAACATATGAACCTGCAGTCGGATGCGGTGATCATCAACCAGTGTGACCGAATGTCAAGTGAAGAAATGCAGATATCTTCGGGGAACGGAGAGTCCCGGATACGGTTCTTAAGCTTCCCGGACAGAGGGATCGGCAGAAGCCGTAATGAGGCGATCCTACGGGCAGAAGGCGATATCTGCCTTTTTTCGGATGCGGACATCGTATATGAAGATGGCTATGAAGCGGCGATTCTGGCAGAATTCGAGAAGAACCCCGAAGCGGATATGATCATTTTCAACATTACCGTGGAGGAAGAACGCAGGACGTATCACATTACGGAGCGGAAACGTGTCCACTGGTACAATTGTGGCCGTTATGGGGCGGTAAGCTTTGCTGTCCGGAGAGACCGCCTGTTAGAATCCGGGATCACTTTTTCCCTGTTGTTCGGCGGCGGTTCGAAATACAGCAACGGCGAGGACAGCCTGTTTTTGACAGAATTTATAAAAAAGGGATACCGCGTCTATACCGCGCCGGTGACCATCGGCAGGGAAGAAGCGGGAGAATCCAGCTGGTTCCGGGGCTATAATGAGAAGTTTTTCCACGACAGAGGCGTACTGTATCATTACCTGTACGGCAGACTGGAGTGGATCCTGGCACTGCGTTTCCTGTATGCACATAAGAGCACACTATGCGCCAATGTGCCCCTGAAGCAGGCAAAACGCTGGATGCGGGAAGGCATCCGCGAGGCGAAACGCAGATAGAACAAAAAATATCCTGAGAAAATATCCGGACAGGAAGAAAGGAACCCCACATGGAGAAAAGTGCACTGGTATATATCGTACTGACGGTGGTAACGTTTGTCTTTGGCTGTTTCGTGAGTAACAGTGCCTACACGGCGGGATATCTGTCCGGCAGACGCCTGCCCGGTACCTGTGTGGGCTATGACAGGCAGCAGGCGAGGAACCTGGTGGCGGAGATCGCTATCTTCGGGCTGCTTGCCGGGGTATCTGCCTGTCGTATCGCCGTAGGCGGTGATTACTGGGTCTACTGGCTGAATTTCCAGCTGATCGATCAGGGAAGACATGTCTCCTATGAAAAGGGCTTCGTAGCTCTGGTGAAATTTTTCCATCTGATCTTCGGGGAAGGCTCGTATCTTCCGATTTTTGGCTTTTTCGCGTTGATCACGGTGTTTTTCTTCCTGAAATCCCTGCATGATCAGGCAGACTGGTATGTCATGTCGTTATTTTTGCTGCTGACGGAAGGGTTCTATTTTAACAGTATGAATTCCGTGCGCTACTATTTTGCACTGGCGCTGGCGATGTATGCACAGAAATACGTACTGCGGGGCGAATACGGCAAATTTATCCTGTGGGTGCTGCTTGGCGCTACGATCCATAAATCGGTGCTGTTAGTCATTCCGGCATACATCATTGCGGATCTGCTGTCGCGGGCAAGCTTAAAAAAATGGCATTACGGCGTAGGTGTACTGTTGATCTTATCACTGATCTTCGGGCAGGACATTTATCGCAGAATTATATTTTATTTTTACCCGTATTATGAAAACTCTATGTTTGATAACGGACAGATCTCCTGGGCAAATATCGGGAAATGTATCGGCACCCTGGTGCTGTGTCTGTTCTGCTACCGAAAATGTGTCCGCGAGGATCGTAGATACCGGTATTATTTCTACCTGAACCTGATGGGACTTGTGGTGTATTGCTGCGGATCCTTCATCCCGGAAGTGTCCAGAGTGGGGTATTATTTGATCGCGACGCAGGTATTCCTGATCCCGGGAGCACTACAGAGGATCGAGAAAAAGTGGTTCCGCCTGCTGTGTACGGTGGGATGTGTGGCGGCATTCTTATTATATTTCGCCCTGCTGCTACGGGGTATGTACGATGTGGAAGTGCGGCTGTTGCCGTATTTGAACTGGATTTTTAATTAACAGATAATTATTTTGCCGATAGTTGTTTGAACGGGAGATAGTATAACGGGAGATAGTATGAAGGTATTGTGGCTGTGTAATATCATGCTGCCGGCGGTGGCAGAACATTTTCATAGAGAGAGCTCCAACAAGGAGGGCTGGCTGTCGGGGCTGTTAACGGCGGTGTTAAGCCACGGTGACAGTAATGGCATCGAATTGGCGGTGGCATTCCCGGTGGCGGAGAGACTGTCTTACCGCTTACAAGCTACCGGTATCGGCACAGTAGACGCGGCAGACGGCGAGAAGGATCGGAAAATCTACGATGGAACAGATTCTGACGGACATCGGGGCAGAGACCGGGGCATACGCATCTCCTGTGGGGAGAACGCTCAAACTTCCTTTACCGCCTATGATTTTGTGGAAGATACGACCCGCCCGGACCTCTATGATACGGCGCTGGAACAGGAACTGCGGGAGATCTGCGAAGATTTTGCACCGGATGTGGTACACTGTTTCGGGACGGAATACCCCCACACCTTAGCCATGTGCAGAGTATTCCCCAGAAAAGAGCGGATCCTGGTCGGAATACAGGGGCTGTGTGCAGTGTATGCGAAGTGCTATTTTGCGGATCTGCCGGAAGCGGTTGTGAATTCCGTGACTTTCCGGGATCTGGTGAAAAAGGATACATTAAAGCTCCAGCAGGAGAAATTCGCCCGCCGTGGGGAGATGGAGATGGAAGCCATAAGGCTTGCCGGAAATGTTACCGGAAGGACGGCGTGGGACAGACATTACACAGCAGAGTGGCACCCCGGAGTGACCTATTATCCCATGAATGAAACGCTCCGGAGCAATTTCTATACCGGACAGTGGAGCAGGGAGCAGTGCATTCCCCATTCCATCTTCTTAAGCCAGGGAGATTATCCCATTAAGGGACTGCATTATATGCTCTTAGCCATGCCGCGGATCCTGGAGAGATTCCCGGATGCGGAAGTCTATGTGGCAGGCAACAGCCTGACGGCTTACGGTACATGGAAGGAGAAGCTTAAGATCTCCGCCTATGGACGATACCTCAGGAAGCTGTTAAAAGAGGGGCATCTGGAGGAAAGGATCCATTTCCTCGGCAGACTGTCTGCAACGCAGATGAAAGAGAGGTATCTTGCGAGCCACCTCTTCGTATGCCCGTCCAGTATTGAGAATTCGCCGAACTCCCTGGGGGAAGCGATGCTTTTAGGCATGCCCTGCGTCAGTGCCGAGGTGGGTGGAATCGCCAGTATTTTTACCGGTGGAGCGGATGGAATCCTCTATCCGGGATTCATAATTAAAAATAACGACTGTGATTCTAAAAATGAAGCACTGGAAAATATCTCCAAATCCCTTGCAGACGCATGTATTCAGATGTGGAGTGATCCTGCAAAAGAGCAGGAATATTGCATAAATGCAAGAAAACATGCAGAGAAAAATCACGATCCGGAGCAAAATTATAAAAAAATGGTGGAAATCTATGCAAAAATTTGTAATGGTGTCTAATTATCTGAATCATCACCAGATTCCCTTCTGTAATGCCATGGGGGAACTGCTTCGGGGAAGCTTTGCATTTCTGCAGACAGAACCGGTGGAAGAGGAGAGACTCCGCATGGGATGGAAGGAAGCGGACTACCCGTATCTGGTGCATTACTATAAAGAACCGGAAAAGGGCAGAAAGCTCATAGAACAGGCGGATGTAGTGCTGTTCGGCGGCACTGATGATGAAAGCTATATTCAGGACAGACTGCATCAGGGGAAGCCGGTGATCCGCTACAGCGAACGACTGTATAAGGAAGCGCAGTGGAAAGCTGTATCCCCCAAAGGATTGGTACAAAAATACAAAGATCACACGCGTTATCGAAACAAAGAAGTCTATCTGTTGTGCGCCGGAGCCTATGTGCCGTCGGATTTCCATATCGTACGGGCATATCCGGAGAAAATGCTGAAATGGGGATATTTTCCTGAGAAAAAGGTCTATGATGTGGACCGGCTGATGGCGGAGAAGGAGCCTGCCACGATTCTGTGGGCAGCCCGCATGATCGACTGGAAGCATCCGGAACTGCCGCTTCGTCTGGCGAAGAGCCTGAAAGAGCAGGGGATTCCCTTCCACCTGGAGATGATCGGTGGAGGAGAAATGGAACCGGAAGTACGTAGATTGCGTGCAGAATACGGACTGGAAGCGGAAGTTGATCTGCCGGGATTCCGGGAACCTGCCGAAGTACGGAAAGCGATGGAGCGGGCGGAGATCTATCTTGTCACCAGTGACCGCAAGGAAGGCTGGGGAGCGGTCGTCAATGAAGCCATGAACAGCGGCTGTGCGGTGGTGGCGGATGCCATGATCGGAGCGGTGCCGTATCTGATCCATCCGGAGAAGAACGGGTATGCCTACGAGACCGGCAGAGAGGACCAGCTGCTTGCAAGCGTCAGAAGCCTCCTGCAGGATCGCAAGCTGTGCCATCGCATCGGCAGAAATGCCTATGCCACGATAGCGGGAGAATGGAATGCGGAGATCGCGGCGAGGAGCCTTACGGAATTCTGCGTCGGAAAAGGCTTCCTGAAAGCAGCCGATACGACATTAGAAGGTGCGGTTTCGGATGAGACGGCCGGATATACCCTGCCGACTTGCGGACCCTGTTCTGTGGCACCGGTGATTTCAGAGCGGAAAATGTACCGGGAGATGCAGCGGGGGAAGATCTGATCCATCCGATGTGGCAAGAACTCCTGTGGTTACTTCACAGTCTAAATCATGTCAAATATTATTATGAATGATAGATATTCTAGGTACATTGATAGATATTCTACGTACATGAAGTATATATGGACAGGATCTGCCCGATCGGAACAGATGCATAAAGGAAGATATGATATATGGAAACAACAATAAGTATTATCGTGCCAGTATACAATATTATAGAATACCTGCCCCGTTGCGTGGAAAGCCTGCGGAAGCAGACTTACGACAAGATCGAGATCCTATTGGTGGACGACGGATCCACGGACGGCACCGCTGAACTATGCGACAAGCTGGCGGCGGAGGATGTCAGGATCCGGGTCTTCCATAAACAGAACGGCGGATCCTCTTCTGCAAGGAACCTGGGAATTCAGGAAGCAACGGGTGAATACCTCGGCTTCGTAGACAGCGATGACTATGTGGAGCCGGATATGTATGAGAGACTGCTTCAAGCCATAGAGACGACACATCTGCCCATTGCCCAGACCGGCAGGGACGAGATCGACCCGGAGGGGAAGAAACTACCGAATATTTGCGAACCGGTAACGGAGAGACAGGAGATTCCGGCGAAAGAGTTCCTGCGGGAGCTGTTAATGCACAGAGGAGACTGCTCCTTCTGTACCAAATTAGTACGCAGAGATCTGTTTGAGGAAGAGGGATTCCCCGTGGGAGTATTAAATGAAGACTTTCATCTGCTGGTGAAGCTGTTGACCCGGCGCAGCGGATACGGTGCGGCGATCCCTGGCATTGTCTGCGATCCCGGACAGTCTTACCATGTATTTTACCGCCCGGACAGCAATACCAGAAAGCAGACCGGATTTTCCAGAGTCTACGCAGACAATGTGGACAATGCGGATATGGTGCAGAAGCTGGTGGCGGATACCTGGCCGGAGGATAAGGAACTTGCGGATATCGCATTTCGCTTTGGCATCTTCCAGAGACTGGATTACCTGCTGCATATTCCCACAGAACAGATGACAAAGGATAACGTATTTTACCGGAATGTGGTAAAATACATGCGGAAAACCTGGCGCAGAGCCATGAAAAATCCGTATCTTACCCCAAAAAACAAGTGTTATCATATGATTTTTACCATAGCACCCAGGGGAATCCGGGTGCTGCATAAGAAAGTGAAGCATATAGAGTAAATGAAGAGAAAGTTGGCGATTCTGGGAGCAATACTCCTGGCGGCATTCATATTTACCTACGAGGGCAATACCTATCAGACACACGCGCTGGATGAAGAGGACCTGGCGTGGATCGCGGAAGCGGGACAGGCACTGCGGGAGATCGTGGAAGACAGAGAGGTTATGGCGTTAGTCTACCTGTGTGACGAATACGAGCTCCGCAGGGATGCGTCGGGAGACAGTACGGCAGTAGTGACGGTGCCCAGTGGACAGATGGTGGAGATCCTGGATGTGGCGGTGGACGAAGACGGACAGGTCTGGGAAAAAGTGTCCACGGACATGAGCGGTACCGATTACATAGGATATGTCCGCAGAGATTACCTGGCGTGCTCCGATGAACGATTTCTGGAATGGGAAGAATACTACGGGATGAATCCCGGCGGCGCAGCTATGCTTGCCGCAGACGGACAGGGGAATTATGCGGATATTGAACAGTTCCCGGCAGGGTATCAGCCGGCATTAACCGCACTTAAGGAAAAATATCCCAACTGGATATTCGTCAGATACAATACGGAACTGGACTGGAACACCGCAGTGACGAATGAAATGCAGGGCGGCAGGAGTCTGGTCAGTGCAAGCTCCCCGGACTGGGCGAAGGGAGATTTTTACGGTGCCGGATGGTATAACGCATCCAGACAGGCACTGGAAGCCTATATGGATCCCCGGAATGCCCTGCGGGAAGGCGCGATTTTCCAGTTCGAGCAGTTAACTTACAATGAGACTTATCATACGGAGGCAGCACTGAAAAGCTTTCTGGATAATACATTCATGAACAGCAGTGCAAATGCTCCCGGAACCAATATGACTTTTGAATACATCTTCTATATGATCGGAAAAGAAGATTGCAGAAAGGTAAGTCCCTTCCATCTGGCTGCTAGAGTCCTGCAGGAGCAGGGAAAAGGAACGTCTCCCATTATCTCCGGTACCGTGGAGGGATATGAAGGCTATTACAACTATTTTAATGTGGGAGCAAATGGCAAAAGCACCGAGGAAATCATCCGGAGCGGACTGGAATACGCGAAAACGCATGAATGGAAGGGAGCGTATTTTTCCATTTTGGGAGGTGCAAATCTCCTCGCGGACAAATACATCAATAAGGGGCAGGATACCCTGTATCTGCAGAAGTTTAATGTAAATAAGAACAGTGCCTACGGACTGTACCAGCATCAGTACATGCAGAATATCTCCGCACCGACTTCCGAGGCAGCCAGTGTATTCAGACTGTACAGTTCGGCAAATGCGCTGGGTAATTCCTTCGTATTCCGAATTCCGGTCTATGAAAATATGCCGGGAGAGCCGGATCCGACACCGGTGCCGACACCAACTCCGCAGCCCACGTCGACCCCAGTACCCACACCCACTCCGGTACCTTCCACGAAGATTACCCTGGAAATCCCGGAAGGGTATGATGACACGATCGTGTACATAGATGGCATAGAATATGCGGTACAGGCGAAGAACGGTATCGTAACACTGGAACTGCCGGATGACACGGCGGGAAGTGCGACGGTTATGCGCTATAATACCAAGGGAGTTCCCGTGGGAATGTACGTATGGACTCTGGAATATCACGATTATGCTTACGAAGTGACAGCACAGCCGGAGCTTACGGACCTGCTGACTTACCATGGATTTTCCATCCGTATTACCGATAAGTCCGGAATCCGCTTTAAAACCGGAATCAGTGCAGACCTGCGTAAAAAGCTGTTACAGAAGGATGGTGTGGACGGCTACCGGCTGAAGGAATACGGCACCCTGATTATGACCGATGCCAACCGCAAAACCTATCCCATGATCGTGGGCGGACAGAAAGTGCTGCAGGGAATGGCTTACGGAACCGATGCTTCCGGGACATTTAAGGACAGCATCTATGAGACCGTGGATAACAGATACCGCTATACTTCCGTATTGGTGGGAATGCCTGCCAGCCAGTATAAAGTGGACTATGCGTTCCGGGGATATGTGATCCTGACCAAGGACGGACGGGATATTACGATCTACGGACCGACCGTGGCAAAAAATATTTATTCCCTGGCGGAACAACTGTTACAGATGAAAATATATGAAGAAGGATCAGACGCAGACCTGTATCTGCGGAAACTGATCCAGGATGCGGACAAGCAATAGGATAGGCAATAGGATAAGGCAATAGGATAAGACAATAGGATAAGACAATAGGATAAGTAATAAAGGATAAGCAGGATAATAAATTTATGAAGCAATGGCAGAACAGACAGAAGAAAATAGCGTTCTTGGCGGCGGGAATACTGTCCGGGGCGGCAATAGCGTTTACCGGCTGCGGTGATGGCAGCACACAGGAGGAACATGTGGTGGGAACCCTGGAAGCACAGCCGATCCTGTCCTCACTGGAAGTGGAGATCGTCAATATGGAGACCAAGTACCGCAAGGGCGAGCTGACCAGAGAAGAATACCTGACACTGGCAAAAGATTACGGCGAAAGCGGCCGCGTGCGGGAAGAGAGAGACCTGCTGGAGCAGTCTTACCGTCTCTACGACGATACGGAGGCTTTTGAATTGCTGCAGACCCTTACGGTAAATCTGGTGGAAGAAGAGCCGCAGATCCGGCAGGCAGCTGAGACTCTGACAGAGAATCTGACGCAGGATGATACTGTGGGAGAGGTAATACAAGCTCTGACCGGTGAAGAATGGTTCCATACACTGATGCCGAAGCTGCGAGAAGGACAGAGAAGCTATTACCTGGACGGTGACGGAGAACTCTATTTTCAGGTGGGATACGGAGCAGATGGCGCGGAAGTAACAAAGGTGTGGTATACTGCCGGCGGGAGAAGTATTTTCCTGCAAAATACAGAAAATACCCTGAAGATCGTGATCTGCACGGGAGACGCGATAGCGTCTTACTACCTGGATGCCGGAACCGGCAGCATTACCAGGGAACAGGGCACGATGAAAAATGATGTCCTGACAGGAGAATATACCTGTGACATTTCTTCCGGTGAGAACGGTGTAGACCTTTCTTCTCTGTGGAACAGCCGTGGGGAACTGGAATATACCACCTATCAGGGAGAATTCGATGATGAGGGGAAAACCTTGCTGGAACAGCCCGGTGAGGCGGAACTTAAGAAGCTGTTAGAAGGCAGCGGATACCAAAAGGCAGTGCTGTATGCCTACGATGCGTCTACCGGCAGATGCTTGTGGCAGGGCCTGGATAGTGATGCAACAGTGGAGAGCTATTCCTTCGGGGGTGATATTTTGGGATTACAGAGCGTGCCTGAGTATACCCCGTATGAGGCGCAGCCTATGACAGAACAGAATGCGGAAGAGTCTGTCGAGGGAGCAGATGGCGCAGAAGAAGGCAGTATAGAACCGGGCGGCAGTGAGACCGCAGACAGCATCGCCAGAGTGAGAGTGTTCGACGGAGAGATCCAGTGGTACGATGGAAAATACTGGGTAAGTGCCGGCAAAGCGGCGGATCTCATACAGGAGGATCCTTTCCTGGCATATGAGGAGAGAGAAAATGCTTCCGGAACGCAGGTGGCATCAGCGCAGTCTGCGGAAGGGGAACAGCCGGGAGAACCGGGAGAAAACGGCAGTTCCATAGGAGAGATCAAGGCGGCTGCCGGGAATAAGAATACCGGTACAGTGACACTTGCATCGAATAAACCGGCTGTGGATAATAAAAATAAGACCGACACGACAACTACGGCGAAACCCGCGGCAACACCCAAGCCGTCTACGACGAACAAACCTTCCACAACGAACAAACCGTCATCGACGACAAATACTGCGGGAAGCAGTTCCGGAAGCGGCAGCGGCTCAGGAGGAAGCACGAGCTCGGGTGGTAATAGCAGTTCCGGAGGCGGTAGCAGCGCGGGAGGAAGTACGAGCTCCGGAGGTGGAAGTAGTTTGGGTAGTGAAAGCAGCTCTAGTGGCGGAAACAGTAGTTCTGGCGGCGGAAGCAGTTCCGGAGGCAGTAGCAGTTCCGGAAGCGGAAGTAGTTCCGGTGGAAGCACGAACTCCGGAGGCAATAGTAGTTCCGGTGGAGGAAGCAGCTCGGGAGGCAGCGGATTAGACAGCGGAAGCAGTTCCGGAGGCAACAGTGGTTCTGACAGTAGTGGCAGTTCCGGAGGCGACAGCGGCTCCGGAGGCGGCAGCGGCTCGGATAGTGGAAGCAGCTCCGGAGGCGGTAGTGGTTCCGACAGCGGCGGAAGCTCCGGCGGAGACGTAGATGTCGACTGGTCTCCGGATATTATGTAAATTAAGAAGTTAAGATGATAGATAAGCTTAAGCAAGACAAAGGGTAAGAGACAGAGAATGAAATTCACACAGACAATCACAGGCAATAAGCGAATCAAGACGCTGTTGGAATCAAGAAAGACGGAAATATTCCTGGTAGCAGTAATCCTGCTCGCCGCAATCTTCGTCCGGGCATACCATTTCGGTGCACCGCCCATCGGCGTGCACCAGGACGAAGCTATGGCGGCGGTGGATGCCAAGGCGCTGGCGGAATACGGAACAGACCGTTACGGTATGCGGTATCCGGTGCATTTTACAGCGTGGAAACACAGCCAGATGAGCGTATTTTTATCCTACTGTATGGTCCCACTTATTAAAATACTGGGATTTTCCACAGTTACGATACGACTGCCGCTCCTGATCACCAGCTGTCTGGGGCTCCTTGCGCTGTATCTGTTCACGAGACAACTGGCAGGTAAATGGACAGCTATGATCGCACTGCTCTTCGGAATGATCTGCCCCTGGCACTACATGCAGAGCCGTTGGTCCATCGACTGTAACATGTTCCCCCATATGTTCCTGTTTGCCGTCTGCTTTTTACTGGCAGGACTGCACAGAATAGAAGGGAAAAAGTGGAACAGAGTCTTCTTATATGTGTCCATGGTGTTCTTCGGATTGTGTTGTTATTGCTATGCAGTATCGGATTATTCCGTACCTGTTTTCCTGCTGGTAGTGGCAATCTACCTGCTTAAGAAAAAACAGATCAACTGGAAAGAACTCCTGGGCTGCATTGCAGTCTATGCGGTGATCGTGCTGCCGGAGTACCTGTCCATGTTGATCACAGTGCTGGGAAAAGAGACCATCGAGACACCGCTATTTACGATTCCCTCTTTTCAGGACAGCGTGCGCGGAGAAGATGTACTGTTTGCCAACTTTTCCTGGTATCAGCTGAAGGAAAATCTGGTATGCATGATAGAGACTATATTTTTCGGAAGAGATCAGGCAGTGCCCAGTGCGGTAGCCAAATTCGGACCGGTGTATTATGTGACGGATATTTTCTTTCTGATCGGTCTGATCACAGTAATCTGGAACTGGAAAAAAAAGAAACTGCCGGAGAAATACAAGACCCCTGTGTTTATCCTGTTCGCATGGATAGGACTTACAGTGATCATCGGTGCCATTACCAGATATCCGGTGCTGCACCGCATCAACATCGCATTTTACCCGGTGATCATCCTGGCAGCTGTGGGCATGGCGGCATGCATTCAAAAGTGGAAGATCACGGCAATCCCCATAGCAGCGTTATATGGTGTGCTGGGAGTGATGTTTGCTGGCACCTATTTTGGAGAATGGGCGGATTTAAGCCGGATCTACTATTATGAACCTTATCTGAATGCTTTGGATTACGCACATACGATAGAATGCGATGAGTATTACATAGACCCGGATCCCATGGGCGAGGGCGAGTATATGGTGGGACAGATCCTTACCATGTATAGTCACCAGATCGATGCCCGGTATTTCCAGGGCGTCAGCAACGTGCAGGACGGCAGAGAACAGCTGCCCTATGCGGAAAAATATCATTTTGAATACGTGACAGAGGATACCATCCGGGAAAATCAGGGGAAAGATGTAGTGTACGTGGTGAACTATGAACTGATCGACCTGTTTGATGAAGAAGAGTACGATATTACCTCGTTCTATAATAATTATTACGTTGTGGAGCCCTATACCAAAGAAAAGGTGGAATAATCAAAGTGAAACTGACCAAACTGACAGAGAAAAAGAAACTTATGCTGATCAGCGCTGCATGTGTAATCGCACTGGCTGTGATCCTGTGGCCGCTACTGATAATTGCAAAATATGATTATCCATCGGCTGATGACTGGTCATTTGGAATATACATGTATCGTGCAATGCAGGTGGGAGAGGGAATTCCCGGGGTGTTTCATGCAATATGGCAGACGATATCTGAGAATGTATGGGAAGCTAGATTTTCTATTTTGATTTTATCAGCACTTCAGCCAGCAGCATTCGGAGAACAGTTTTATCGGATAACACCATATTTAATGATTGGCTCAGTGATATTATCACAACTATTGCTTGTAAAAGAATGTATTGCCGGTCAAAATGAGGAAAATAAATGGTTTGTGGTCCCAATCTGTGTTCCCTTAACAATTCTGCAGATACTTTATTGCCCATATCCGACGGAAAGCTTTTATTGGTACAATGGATCTGTAAATTACACTTTTGTATATAGCCTGTCACTGATACTTTTAGCACTATATTTAAGAATAGCGCTAAAAGAGATGAACAAGAAAAAAAGGATTACAGCTACAGTTTTTGCGGGCATGTTAGCTGTGTTGGTAGGAGGGAATAATTTCTCCACCAGCGTATCTATGATGTGTACATTGATCTGCCTGCAGATTATATTCCTGATATATCATAAGGATGCATTTCGAAGAACCTGGATTGTAACTTTACTGGAGACGATCAGCGTACTTATGTGCGTGACATCGCCGCTTACAACTACTCGGATTAACGCGAATTTTGGAGGGACTACAGCCAATACTCCGTTGATGGCAATATGGTTGTCCTTTGAAAGAACTTTTCTGAATATTATCAGTTGGACAGATATTAAGATGCTTCTGCTACTGGTACTGGTATTTCCGTTTATATGGAAAGCGGTCAGAAGAATGAACTATTCTTTCCGGATGCCGATAGTATTTACCGCGTTATCCTTTGGTGTATATTCTTCACAGGCAACAGCTACCCTATATGTTGATAACAACATGGGCGGCGGCAGACAGGGCGCAATTCTGTGGTATTTCTATGTGCTGTGGATCGTGGCAAATGAGATCTACTGGTGCGGATGGGTCGCTAAGAGAATCCTGAAACCGGAAAAGAGCGAGAAGGTGGATGATTTGGCGCAGAAGTACCTGCTTAGGTATTGTGGCGTTGTAGGAGTGCTCCTAGCGGTAGCAGTATTCTTCGGAAATGTACAGCAGACCAGCAGCTATCGCGCTTACCGCATGTGGCGAAACGGCTGGGCACAGGCGTATGGCGAAGGCTGGGAAGAGAGATTCCAGGTATTGAAAGATGACTCCGTGAAGGATGTGGTGTTCACTCCGTTGTATCCGGTGGAGCTGATCATGTATGCGGATCTGCAGCCGGAGGATGGATATACGTGGGTGAATGTTGTATGTGCGGATTACTATGGAAAAGATTCTATAACAATAGTGAGTAATTAAAGTCATATATTGAGAGAACGAACAATATAATTCGCTAATACAATAGCAATAAATTCATAAACGGATATTTTGATGTCAAATAATGAGAAAAATATGTTGCACAATGCAACAAAAAGTGTATAATATATTAGACACCGGACATAATGCAAAGGGAAAGGACTGGAGCGAATGACCAAATATATTGAGAACCTTAATCTGTATTTAGATGCAAGGAAGATCAAACAGAATTACCTTAGTATGAAAACAGGAATTGACGCCAAGAAGATGTCCAGAATTTTAAACGGTGTACAAGATATTACGGCAACCGACATGGATAAAATTGCGGAAGCTTTGGGAGAAAACACAGAATACTTTTTGCAGGAGAATTTCCGGGTTCCGGAAGAATTTGAACAGGAACCGGAGAAAATTACCTTTTATGCCGGTGAGCCTGCAAAGGAGCAGGAGAAAATAGCGAATACGTTATTAAAACTGTTGGAAAACATTGATGAAGTGATAAGTGCGAAGGGACGATTCCTGAACATATCGAGGTAACATATATGACGGCTGAACGATTACGGAAAATAATAGAATACAGTAAACGATATCGATCACAGATGGATGGCAAGGTCAGCAAATTCTATTCTTTTACCGGAATCAGTGAAGACAAAGACATGTTGAATATTCTTCAGATTGTCAGACCTGCGTTGCGCCAGAAGGGGTATATTGTTGCTGAGATGCCGTTTGCAGATAAAGAAATCGGTGCGTTATGTTACCAGGGAGATGCTATGGGGTATATCCTAATTAACACATCGCTGCCGAAGGTAAATGCTAATTTTGCAATCTGTCATGAAATTTATCATGCATTTTATCCTCAAAATGAATTTAAGGCAAAAGCTGAATTTACGGATGATTATTTTGAACATGAAGAAGAGTATGAGGCAAATATATTTGCGGGAATGCTGCTGATGCCGGAGAGCAGTTTCAGGCAGATGTACCGAGTATTTCTGGAACAGTCCGATAATGATGAATTAAGTACCATCATTCGACTGATGAATTACTATCAGGTACCTTACATGGCGGCACTGATCCGGTGCTATGAACTGGAACTGACACAAAAGTGGACCCAGACCCAGCAGTTGATTGCACTGGATAAAGAGACCATCAGGGAAAAATTAGAAAGCTTATGGCTGGACAGCACCATTTTGGATGCCAGCAATAAGGATGACTATAATGCACTGGAAAAATGGGTACAATTAGTTGGCGCGCAGTTCCAGCAAGATGGTTACTTGAACGAAAGGACACTTTACCAGGCAGTGTTGAATATGCGATCCCTCTATAAAGAAATAAAGGGGGAACGCAAATGACAAAGGGGTATTCGGACATTCCGGAAAATTGGGCGGCAATAGCACCCTATGTAAATCAGGGGAATATGATACAGAGTGTGTTGGCGGCGAAAAGGTGCTTTTTTTATGATACCTGTTCCTTTCGCTATCATGCAAATATGCAGGAAGAGGCATCTGACAAGTTACTACAATACATTCTACGACAGAATGGGATTATAATCATTACCAGAGGCATTCTTATGGAGCTGGCTTCTCATAGTCACATTTTGCAAGAATGCTATGTGGGATATTTGGAACGTATATATAACAGCGGAATTGAAGTGTACGTAATCTATGAAGAGGAACTGCAGGATGTCATGGATATCTGCTTCGCATCCAGGCAGCTTGTGAACGATTATCTGGTGTGGGCAGTCAGAATGGTCAGACACCCTATAAGCTCCATTGAGATTGCTTTACAGGAAAATGTGGAATTGCAGAAGATAGTAGACGGAAAAAATAAGAATCCGAAAGATTTTTATCCCCGCTTTTTCCGGAAGGTTCGCAGCAAGAAAGAAGAGAATGATAACCTGGGGGAGGAATTGCTTGCTATTTGTCTTCATATTCTATCCAATCTCCCGGAGCCGGATGGAAAATTTTGTGTCATTACCGATGATAAAGGCGCAGCCGGTAAAATAGATGCTTCTTTCCGAAAAACGAATCGTGGACACCAGGGAAAACGGATTATTCTGTTCAGCACACCGAAACTGGCACAGGAACTGTATAAAGAAGGAATTATAACAGGAGTGGAAGATTTACTGCCACTTTTAAGGGCAGGTAACAATGGGATGATTAAGATCCTGGGAACTGAAATCTATGATATCAACACCCAGGAGATTACCCTAAAATGTGAAGAAGCAGCAGAAAAAATTGTAGATAAGAGTATACATATTGTATTGTAGGGAAGGCATCGGTAGGATATCGGTGCCTTTTATAATTAAATATTTTTGCTTTTTCTATGCATGCATGGTAAAATATAATCGATTATGCCCAAAAGCGGCATGCTCGGAAGGACAACAGAGAATGAAACAAAAAACACCTTTCTTAAAAATACCGATCAATCGCATTATTGCGTTGATCCTGTTAGATATCATGTCCATCGTGGTGGCATCATTTGCCGCGCTGTATGTCAGGTTCGATTTCAGTTTTGCGGGGATTCCGGCAGAATACCTGATGAAATTTGAACGTATTATTCCGTTTAATATTTTACTGACATTATTGTTTTTCGCATTGTGGAAGCTGTATAAGAGTGTGTGGCGTTATGCCAGTGCCACGGAGCTTTTGAATATTGTATTTGCAACTACCTGTGCGGCGATCGCGCAGATCATACTCTGCAATGTCATGAACCAGAAGATGCCCCGCAGCTATTATATGATCTACTGGTTCCTGCTGTTCGGTATGTGCTGTGTGATCCGTTTCAGTTATCGGATCTTACGCCTGATCAACTCTAAACGCATAGACCGTGTGGATAAGGAAAATCGCAACAATGTCCTGCTGATCGGTGCAGGAGCAGCAGGAAATGCTATCTTAAAGGAAATTGAAAGCAGCAGCTACCTGAACCTGAATGTGAAATGTATCATTGATGATAATCCCGGATGCCACGGTAAATTCTTACGTGGAGTACCTATCGTGGGTGGGAGAGCTAAAATTATTGACGCTGTAGGACAGTATGCGGTGGACGAGATTATATTTGCCATTCCTTCAGCCAACACACAGACGAGGAAAGAGATTCTGGATATCTGTAAAGAATCCGGATGTAAACTGCGTACTCTGCCCGGTATCTACCAGCTGATCAACGGAGATGTCTCCGTATCCAAGCTGAAGGAAGTAGAGATCGAAGATCTGTTGGGAAGAGATCCCATCGAGATCAATACCGAAGAAGTATTGAATTATGTCAGTGGAAAAGTGGTCCTTGTCACGGGTGGTGGTGGATCTATCGGCAGCGAACTGTGTAGACAGATTGCCGGACATCATCCGAAACAGCTGATTATCGTGGATATTTATGAAAATAATGCCTATGATATACAACAGGAGCTCATTCGCAAGCATCCGGAACTGAATCTGCAGGTGCTGATCGCATCGGTGCGCAATACAGCCCGGATCAATGATATCTTTGCAACGTATCGACCGAATATCGTATTCCATGCTGCAGCACATAAGCATGTGCCCCTGATGGAAGTAAGTCCTAACGAAGCAATCAAGAATAATGTCATGGGCACTTACAAGACTGCCAAAGCCGCAGATAAATACGGAGCAGAGAAATTCGTACTGATCTCCACAGATAAGGCGGTGAACCCGACGAACGTTATGGGAGCCTCCAAACGAATCTGTGAGATGGTGATCCAGATGATGAACCAGAAGTCAGAGACTAATTTCGTGGCGGTCCGGTTCGGAAATGTACTGGGAAGTAACGGCAGCGTAATTCCTCTGTTTAAAAAACAGATCGCAGAGGGTGGACCGGTCACGGTGACGGATCCGAGGATCATTCGATACTTTATGACAATTCCGGAAGCGGTGTCTCTGGTACTTCAGGCGGGAGCTTATGCCCGCGGCGGAGAAATCTTCGTACTGGATATGGGTAAACCGGTGAAGATACTGGATCTGGCAACGAACCTGATCAAATTGTCTGGTTATAAAGTAGGAGAAGACATCGAGATCCAATTCACGGGATTGCGTCCGGGAGAGAAGATGTATGAGGAGCTTCTCATGGACGAAGAAGGTCTGAAAAAGACTGCTAACAAGATGATCTTCATCGGTAAGCCGATTGATTTTGATACAGAAGTATTTGAAAAACAACTGGAAGAACTTATCCTCCACGCAAAGCAGGAAGATAAGGATATCCGCAAAGAGATCAAAGACATTGTGCCTACTTATCAGGAAACAGTATAGAAAAGATATAAAAGGAGCGATCAGATGGCAATAAACGGAACAAAGAAAATCCAGGTACCCTGGAAGCGGGTAATCGTGGCACTTTGCTTTTTAATGATCAATATCATTAACCAGAGATATCATACCGGCTCCGGACTGGATGGAATCGTAGAGACATTCCGTGATCTGGTGGGAGTGCCGATTGCTGTGATGATCGTGATTCATTATAAGTGGGAAGACTTCCGGGAATACAAGATCCCGTATCTGATCTGGACCGGTGTGGGAATTCTGGGTGGAATTTTGTTCTGGAATCTCTCCGGAGATCTGATCTATTTCGCAAATGACAGGATTACTGTAATACTGGAGGTTTTTCTGTATGGCTATATTGTGATCCATACTTTCATTAGCGTAGTTATAGAGAAAAAGTATCCGAAGCTGAATAAGAAATATGCGATCCTGTGGCTGGTAATGATGCTTTTGATGGTGGTGTCCAGAAGTACGTATATCTGGCCGTTGGCATTTCTTATAATGTTCGGATGCTTTTATCTGACGGATTATACGAAGCAGGAACAGGATGACATCTATCAGGGAATGCTGGATGGGATCATATTAAGTTTCTTTGTATTCCAGGCATACTGTTGCATGTTCCGACCGTTTGACCCATGGGATAACCGTTACAAAGCAATCTTTAATAACTCCAATCATGCGGCACTTTTTTATTGCATGGTATTAGCTGTGATTGGTGCAAAAATCATGCAGATATATAAGAAAAAAGCACACTGGATCTGGAAGGTGTGGTATCTCATTTTTGCGGCAGCGGTGTATAGCCTGTTATTCATGACGATCGGACGTCTGGGCTGGATCGTTGGATTCCTGACGGGTATTTTGGCACTTATCTTCATTGCACACCTGACGCATAAGAAGAATTTTATCCGGAACGGGATTGCATTGTTGTTATGTACCTGCATTCTGTTCGTGCCGGTATTCAGTATCGTGAGATATACTCCGGCACTATTCCATCATCCGGTATGGTTCTGGGGAGAATGGGACAAGGATAGAGTTCATGCCTGGGATCCCTGGGACTCCTGGAAGTATGTAGATATGAATGAATTCATGGAGACAGCACTCGGAAGAATTGCCATCAGCGTCTCGGAGCTTTTCAGCAGTTCTCCTTTTGCTATTCGGGCATATGCAGCGGAACCCAATAAAATCCCGATGTTTGAAGCAGCTCCGGATGGATTTACCATACGAAAGACGATTTATCAATACTATTTTGAGCATTTGAATCTGTTCGGGCACCCTTATTCAGAACAGGGATTTCAAATGACAGCCCGCTATTGGATCGGTCATGCACATGATATCTATCTGCAGTTTGGCACGGACTTTGGCATCATTGCGATGATATTATTTATGATATTACTGGGATGGGGCGCTGTCATTGCAATCCGAAAGTTCTGGAAGGATGGAAATACTAAGGCAGCAGGAAGCCTGTTTTTGCTGTTCGTACCCTGTGTCTTCGGAATCTTTGAATATTGCTGGGGAGTGGGAAGCCTGACGATTCCGGTACTTTTTGTTCTGACGAGAAATGTTCTCTGCGATGGAGGAATGGAAGATGTATGTAGCAGTGAAGAAAATAATAGATAGAGTTCTTGCGTTTATTGGATTGATCGTGCTGTCACCGTTATTCCTGGTCCTCATTGTAGCTATTAAATTGGATTCGCCGGGACCTATCTTCTTTCGCCAGAAGAGAGTGGGAATTCATAAGACGCACTTCGAAATCCTCAAATTCCGGACGATGCGTACGGATACTCCCAAGGACATGCCGACGCATATGTTAAAAAATCCGGATCAGTATATTACAAAAGTCGGTGGTTTTTTACGTAAGACAAGCTTGGATGAGTTGCCGCAGATCATCAATATCCTGAAAGGGGATATGGCGATCGTTGGCCCCCGACCTGCTCTCTGGAATCAGTATGACCTCATCGAAGAGAGGGATAAATACGGCGCTAATGATATTCTCCCGGGATTGACCGGATGGGCACAGATCAACGGTAGAGACGAACTGGAGATTCCGGTCAAGGCAAAGCTGGACGGTGATTATGTGGCGAAGATGAGCTTCGGGATGGACTTAAGATGCATCCTGGGAACTGTGGTATCCGTAGCCAGACAGGACGGTGTCGTAGAAGGCGGAACCGGGGAACTACATAAGGAGCAGAAGAAATGATGAAGAGAGTGCTGATCACCGGAGCGAACAGCTATATCGGTACATCTTTTGAACAATGGAATAATGAACATGGACAGATGTTTTCCATAGATACGCTGGACATGAAGTCCGATGCCTGGCAGGAATATGACTTTCACGGATACGATGCGGTCTTCCACGTAGCCGGTATCGCCCATGCCGATGTGGGAAATGCTACGGAAGAACAGAAGGCATTATATTACAGAGTGAACACAGATCTGACGATTGCCTGCGCAAAAAAAGCAAAGGCTGATGGCGTGGGGCAGTTCATCTTCATGAGCAGCATGATCGTCTACGGGTCCAGTGGGAAACTGGGTAAAAGCAGAAGAATTACAGCAGATACCCAGCCTGATCCGGAGAATTTTTACGGCGACAGTAAGCTGAAGGCGGAAGAGGGCATCCGGGTATTAAACGATGAAACTTTCAAAGTAGTTGTCCTGCGCCCGCCAATGATTTATGGAAAAGGGTCTAAAGGTAACTACCCGATCCTGGCGAAAATGGCTGCAAAGCTGCCGGTCTTCCCGGATATCCAAAATGAGAGAAGCATGCTGTATATAGGAAATCTCTGCAAATTTGTCAGCCTGTTACTTCAGAATGAAGAGCAGGGAACTTTCTTCCCGCAGAATGCGGAGTATGTACAGACCAGCCATATGGTACAGATGATCGCTACGGCTCATCATAAGAAAATCCATCTGACAAAGCTGTTTGATCCGGCGGTGATTCTCCTGAGTAAGATCGGTGGGAAGTTTGGACGATTAGCAGATAAGGCTTTCGGAAATATGTCCTACGATATGCAAATGAGCGTATATCCACAGGAATACAGGGTGTATTCCTTGGAGGAATCCATACAGAGGACAGAACAATGAAGCAGCATATATTGGTAGTCTCTCAATATTTTTATCCGGAGAACTTCCGCATTAATGATATCTGTAAGGAATGGGTAAAACGAGGATATAAGGTGACTGTCCTCACGGGAATTCCCAATTACCCACAGGGAAGCTTCTATAAGGGCTATAGCTGGTTCCGTGGGAGAAGAGAGACTTACGAAGGAATGGATATTATCCGTATCCCGCTGATCCCCAGAGGACACAACGCATTGATGCTGATGTTGAATTATGTCTCTTTCGTCATCTCCGGGTGGTTCTGGAAGACCTTCACCGGTCTTAAGGCAGACAGAGTATTTATATGCGAAGTATCTCCCATGACGCAGGCGCTGCCGGGAGTATGGTATGCGAAGCACCGCAGGATCCCCTGTTCCATCTATGTGCAGGATCTGTGGCCGGAAAATGTGGAGATCGTAACAGGACTGCATAACAAACATATCCTGGGAGCTATAGACAAAATGGTAGACGGTATCTACCGAAGGTGTGATAAAATCTATGCAACATCGCCTTCCTTTGTAATGAGACTGGAAGAGCGGGAATCTGTCTATACAGACGGTGAGAGCAGGGTAAAGTACTGGCCACAGTACGCGGAGGAGTTCTACCGTCCGGCGGAAAAAGAAGAATTGCCGGATCTGCCGTTGGAGGATAATAGATTTCAGGTCATTTTTACCGGAAATATCGGTTATGCGCAGGGACTGGATATTCTGCCCAAAGCAGCTCGGATCCTGAAGGACAGAGGAAGAGAATGCTGCTTTTTATTAGTGGGTGACGGAAGATACCGGGAGAAACTGGAGGAAGAGATTCGGACAGAGCAGGTGGAAGATATGTTCCGATTACTGGGAAGGAAGCCTGCGGAAGATGTGCCGAAATACCTGGCGTATGGGGATGCCGCATTTATCTCCTTTACGGATAATGAACTGTTCCAGATGACGATACCGGCAAAGCTGCAGTCATATCTGGCATGCGGTATGCCGATCCTGGCAGCTGCAGGAGGGGAGACGGCACGTATTCTACAGGAAGCAGGGTGCGGTATCTGCAGTGAACTGGGAGAGCCTCAGGCCCTGGCAGATGCTATTGTGAGGTTTATGGAATTGCCTGCAGACGATAGAAATGAGATGCGGACGGCAGCTGTGGACTACAGTACAAAGCATTTTTCTAAGAAAACACTAATGGATAGAATGGATGAGGAATTGCAAAGGTGACACAGATACAGAACCGTGATATAATAACGTGTATGGTCATTCCCGTCTACAAGGAATCTCCATCAGCAACAGAGATTCAAATGCTGCAGCGAGTGCAGAGGTATTTTCCATATCGGGAGCAGGTGCGTTTCTTGGCACCTGTTGGACTTAATATGGAAGCCTATGAACCATATGGATATGCTACAGTGTATGTAGATGCCAAGTGGTTAAAAAGCACCGACAGCTATAGTAAACTGATGCTGGATCCGAAATTCTACGGAAGAGAAGAGTTCAAAGAATTTAAAACCATGATCATCTGCCAGACGGATGTACTGTTGCTCCGTCCCTGGGATAACGAACTGGAGCAGATGGTACAGAAATATGACTATATCGGCGCACCGTGGCCGGATGGAACCAAACTGTACAGCAGGATGTTCAAGGGAGTGTCAGCGATGAAGAAGTTCTTAAGCCCAAGAATCTGTTATGTAGGAAACGGGGGCTTAAGCCTGCGGAATATTCCTAAGACGATAGAACTATTGAACAGATATGAGAAATACCGTAAATGTTGGAACACCGGAGAAGACTGCTTCTTCGCCTATTATGGGCAGGAGAATGACATCGGATTCTGTGTGGCACCGGTAGAAGCAGCAGAAAAGTTTGCGTTGGAGAGTAATGCCAGAGAACTGATCACAGCAGGCAGAATTCCATGGGGAGTGCATGCCTGGGAGAAATATTATCCGGAGATAATTAAAAATGAACAATGGATTTAACGTTCCAATAGTCATCATATTTTTTAATCGTCCGGATGCGGTACGAAAGCAGTTTGAAGTGATGCGAGAGATTCGGTGTCGCAAACTATATTTGATTGCGGATGGACCGCGTAATCAGGAAGATAGTAGAAAACTGGACGAATGTAAGAAAATATGGCAGCAAATTGACTGGGAATGCGATGCGGTAACAGTGTATGAGAGGGAAAACCTGGGATGCGATATCCGGGTTAAGACCGGGTTAGATCTCGTATTTCAACAAGAAGAACAGGCGATTATCTTAGAGGATGACTGTATTGCCGATAAGAGTTTTTTCCCATACTGCCGGTATTTATTGGATAAGTATAAGGAAAATGAAAGTATTAGCTATATTGCAGGAAGCAATCAGATCAGGGATTATAGGATGCAATATAGCTATGATTATATTATGTGTGCATGGACATGGGGATGGGCAACCTGGCGCAGAGCATGGCAAGCTCAGACAGATATTATGGCTTCTTATGATCGTTCATGTCAAATGTTGCAGAAAACAAAACAACTGTCTTATGCAGAGCGAAGAAACAAAATAAAGTTACTGGAAAGTTACAAACAGTCAGGGCAGATGCTGCCATGGGACTATAATTTTATTATTTCCATGATGCTTCAGGACAAAGTGAGCATTGTGCCATGCAATAACCTGATCTGCAACTGCGGTTTTTCCATGGATGCCACACATACACAAGATGGAATAGAAGGTTACGACGGAAAAACAGAAGAAATAAAAACCCCATTGATCGATCCACCGGAAGTCAGAGCAAATCGAAAATATCAAGAAAAATCATTTCGTTTTCTATGTCCTTCGCTATGGACTAAAGTTAGAGATAAGGAAAGATGGAAGAGACTGCTTCGAAGAGTATGGAAATAAAAAAAATTAAATTTGATGGTTTTTACCTTCCCGGAACCAAGGAATACAATAGGGAAGCAAAACTGATATTGCACCTGCTGGAAAAACATTACGATGTACAGATATCAGATGCCCCGGATTATGTATTCTATAGTGTGGATGGAGCAGATTATTACAAATATGACTGTATTCGCATCTTCTGTACTATAGAAGCACTGACACCTGATTTCAATCTGGCAGATTATGGAATCGGATTTGAATATATAGACTATGCAGATCGATATTTTAGATTCCCAAACTATATTTTCTATGCGGGACTTGCTGAAAAAATGGCTGACAAGCATAAAAACATTACGAAAAATATGGCAAGCAGAGCGTTCTGCAGCTTTGTCTACTCTAATGCAGCTGCGGCTCCTAAAAGGGGAGAATTGTTTCATGTATTGTCGAAGTACCGTAGAGTAGATGCAGGAGGAGCTTATCTTAATAATATGCCGGACGGAAAAAGAGTGGAGGACAAGTTTGCTTTCGAGTGTTCACATAAATTCTCTATTGCCTGTGAGAATGCAACACATCCGGGATATCATACCGAAAAACTGGCAGAAGCTTTTGCTGCACGAACAGTGCCTATCTACTGGGGAGATCCGGAAGTGAAAAAAGTATTCAATTCAAAAGCGTTTATTAATGCGGATGATTACGAGACAGAAGAGGATCTGCTAAAAGCAATAGAAGAGTTGGATCAGAATGAGGATAAATACCTGGAGATACTGAGAGAGCCGGCACTGATAAGTAATCCGGCTGATGGAAAAGTGTTTGAAGAGGAATTGCTCAAACAACTGGAGGATTATCTGGTTCATATTATGGATCAGCCGTTGGAAAAGGCTTATAGAAGAAATCTTGGATTTTGGGGAGAACAGTATCTGGATCGTAAGCGGTGCGAGAGCAGGATCATTGAAAAATATATGAACTTTAGAAATGGGCATGCAGGTAGATTACTTAGAAAGCTGAAGGGGAAGTGAATTGTAAATAGTATTGAAAACGGCCTTCGTATGATGAAAAGCCGAAGAAAGCATCTAGCGTAGAAGAAAGGTGTTATTGGTAGGTATAAAATTGAAACTATTAGTTATAACATGTGACGGAATCATATCGGATAAAACAAAACATATACAGGAAAGATATGAGGTGGATATCTGCTCTATAGATAAAATAGCAGATATTGGGATACTGAAATTTGACAGAATACTTATTTTTACAAGAGATTCTGAAGTAACAGAGAAATGCGAGAAGGTACTTGTGTCATATGGTGTGAACCCGGATAGAATATACCGGTACAGTACACTGGTCAAAGAACCAGCAGTCATTCCAGAGGAAGAGTTCTGGAAATATAATAGTCATAATAAATATGATAGATTTATATTTGGAATGTCCCATGCATATGGAGGAATCATAGAAAAAATATTGCCGGGAAAAACTTATAAATTCGCGGCACCCAGCATGGATCTGTTTTACCATTATATGGTGTTACAGCATTTGGAGGAATCCTATAATCTGGATACGGTTAAAGTGATTGTCTTTGAGATGCCCTATTATGTATTTAACTATGATATATCCAAGTGTCCTACAGTGTTTGAGCAAAGAATGAATTTTTATTATTATTTAGAAGATTATCATCATTATGGATATTCCGAGCAGGAGCAACGCAGGGTAGATGAGTTTGAACAGACGAATCTTATGTTTGTGCCTCCTATTTATAACCGATACTCTACAACAAGGAATGAGCATAGAAGAAAATGTGAAAAATTTAAGCTATACTACAAATTGAGATATCTCCTAAAAAATAAAAAGCCTCATATATGGACAGACGAGGAAATAGCAAGGATAGAATCCCTTAACCTACATGTCTGGGAAAAGATCCGTGAAGAGACCATATCGGAAAATGTTCAGATATGGTCTCAGATTAAAAAGATGTTGGTTAAACACAATATAAAGATAAAGGTATGTGTGTTTCCTTTTTGCGGATATTTTATCAGAAGTAAAAAGACCGGTATAGAGAAGATGAAAAAAATATTCTATGACAATTTAGGTATTAGCAGTGAGGATATATGGGATGAATTTGAGACTTACCGGGATAATTATGAATTGTTTGATGATGAGTGCCATTTAAATGAAAAAGGAAGCTATCAGTTTACAAAATATTTTGCAAAATTATTATAGTTTATGGATAAGAAAATGCGGAAAAAAATTGATTTGACGGTGATCATACCAAATCATAACAAGGAAAAATATATTGTTAAATGTATAGAGAGCGTATTACAACAGACTATATTACCGAAAAAAATTATAATAATTGATGATTGCTCGACGGATCGTTCGATAGATAAAATATTTCAAATAGAAGATAACGAAAATATTATTCGTGTGATTCCTTTGAAAGAAAATGTGGGCGTCAGCAAGGCACGTAATATAGGAATACTGGAGGCTAAAACCCAATATATAACCTGTTTGGACTCTGATGATTTTTATGGTAATAGAGGTAAGTTGGAAAATGAGTGGAACCTTATAGAGAAAAATCAAGGATGTATTGCTTATTCAAAACTAGCTTTAGCAGATGAGGAGGATAATGTTCAATACCCGCAGATTAATCGAAAAAAATATATTGAAGGCAACATATATAAGAGATTGATAACGGGAAGATTTTCATTAGATGCAATGATTAGAGACTATGTGGTGGATAAAAACATGGTGATCGAAAGTGGAATGTATAATGAGAGCAGGAATCTGTATGAAGATTTGGAACTGTTGATAAAGCTTTCAATGAAATATGAATTCTTGTGTACAGGAGAATTTGGCAGCGCCTATCGACAAACCGGAACCGGACTATCCAACCGAAAAAGAACGGAATTGATCACAACGAGAAATCAAATTATAAAAGAATGTCTCCCATCAGACCGGACGATGGCAACACGATTATTACTAGAATGGAGAATAAGATTTTGGGCAGATCGGATGAAGGGAAGAGTATATAGCATATATGCATATTTATACCGATTGTTGAAAGGACGGAACTAAGACATTTATGGAACAGAACAGCTTGGTCAGTGTTGTAATGCCAGTGTACAATGTAGAGAAGTATCTTGCAGAGGCAGTAGACAGCGTTTTACGGCAGACATATGATGCATGGGAATTGATACTGGTAGATGATGGATCGACCGATACAAGTGGCGAAATGTGTGATTTCTATGCAAATAAAGATTGCCGGATAAGGGTTATTCATCAAGATAACGCTGGATTATCCGGTGCCCGTAACACCGGAATAGCAAATGCAAAAGGGGAGTATTTGCTTTTTGTAGATAGTGATGATTATATATCAAATAATGCATTACAGGATATGATAGAAACCGCCAGAGAGGAAAGGGCAGATTGCATTTTATTTGAAATGGCGCAATTTGATGACTTGTCAAAGCAAACAAAAATATATGCACAGTATAAAGAAGAAGATTTTAGAGGGAACCGACAGGCGGTAAACATACTGAGAAAGTTATTACAAACGCAAGAGTATCAGGCTATGGCTTGTGGATATATGATTAATTGCAAGTTTTTGAAAAATATTCATCTTTTGTTTCAAAGAGGAATTTTGCATGAAGACGAGTTGTTTACATTACAATACATGCTGCAATGTGAAAAAATTGCGCTTGTGGACCATACATGCTATTATTATCGCGTGCGGGAAAATTCTATTATGCATGATAAAAAAAATATTGTGCAGAAAGGAAATTCATTACTCTTTATTATATCTCAGTTAATAGAATTATATAAGATATACGAAAATGACGACACAAGAAAGGAATGTTTGGACTTACGTTTGAGGCATATGTATATGAGAGTAATGGCATTGTATTTTGACGGTGGATTGAAAACCCAAATTAAAATGAACTCTCAAATGAAAGAATGCATGAAACAGATACTTGATTTAGATAGAGAGTGGATCAGGGATAAAGAAGTACAGACTACATGCAAAAAATATGGCTGGATAGGATTGAAGACGGACTTGAAATATAGAATAAGTAAGAGGAATATATGAAAGAAATAAGCATAATTGTCCCGGTGTATAACAGTGAAAAAACATTGGCTGTATGTATAAAGAGTATACAAAAACAAACATTTGAGGACTATGAGGTAATCTTTGTAGATGATGGATCCACGGATGGAAGTGCACAGGTAATAGAAAGATATAGAGAAAAGGACGAACGAATACGTCTGGTTCAAAAGACAAATGGGGGTGTTTCTTCCGCAAGAAACTATGGAGTAAGAGAGGCTTGTGGTGAATATTTGTTTTTTATGGATAGTGATGATTATATTCCTCCATATTATTTATCAGAAATCATGGAGATTCAGTCGCAGTCGGAAGATAAAATCCAGGTAATTACCGGATTACAAAAATTTACCTGTGATGAAGAACTATACAAAATAGAAGAAAAAAAAGCAAAGGTAGTGTTTCTGGAAAAGAAAGATATTTTAAAAATATACGCAGGAGACTTACTTAATCCGCCATGGAATAAGTTGTTTCGTGCGGATATTGTAAAAAAGTATCAGCTACGGTTCCCGGAGGATATCTCACTGGGAGAGGATCTGGTATTTAATTTGAACTACATTGCAACAGGTGAGATAATCGGCTTTAGCGTGTTACCGGAACTGCAATATTACTACAGGCAGGGAAATGAGGAGTCGTTAAGCCGGAAATACTATGATAATTATTATGAGACGCAAAATGCTCAATATTTGAAACTTAGACAGGTGGCGTTGGATTTAGAAGCACCGCAGGAGGATATGGAAGTATTCAATGATAGATATGGATTGTTTTTATTTTTAACATTGGAATATAATATGAGAAGTAAAAGTGACTTTTTTAAAAAGATAGCAAAAAATAATTTAATTCTAAAAAAAGAAGAACTAAAAGAATGGATCAATAAGAATGAAAAGAATCGGCTTATAAGAAATGTGTATTTGAGTAATGATTACTTTAGAGTGTGGTGTATGCAGAACGTATTGAAAATATATATGAGGTTTAGAAGATAGGACCAGTGTGTATGCAGAATGCTATAATATCAATAATTGTACCAGTATATAATGTAAAAGAATATTTGAATGAGTGTGTGGAGTCAATAGTAAATCAGTCATATACAGCACTCGAAATTATATTAGTGGATGATGGATCTACGGATGGAAGTGCAGAAATATGTGATGAATGGGAAAAGATAGATTTACGGGTTAAAGTTATACATAAATCAAACGGAGGATTGTCAGATGCTAGGAATTGTGGATTAAGTAGTGCAACTGGGGAGTATGTTGCATTTGTAGACAGTGATGATTATGTGCATAAGAATTATATAGAAATATTATTTCGAAATTTGTTAGAAAACAATGCGGAAATATCAATATGTGATTATTTACAAGTTAATGAAAAACAGATAAAATCCCCACAAGAACTATATAATAAAGTATATATATACGAGGGACACAAAATATTAGATCAATTGTATGAAAACAATGGTGTTATGGTAGTTGCGTGGAATAAGTTGTATAAAAAGGAACTATTTGACACAGTAAAATACCCTAAAGGTCATGTGCATGAGGATGAATATATCATTCATCAGTTATTATATCAATGTAAAAGGGTAGTGTATACATCCTGTAAACTATATTATTACGTTCAAAGGAAGGATTCTATCACGAGTAAAGTATCGTTAAACCGTGTGGCAGATGCATCTGTAGCACTTGAGCAAAGAGCGCTTTTTTTTAGGGCAGTTGGTGAAACATCATATGAGCACAAAGCATGGAAAATGTGGTTCTGGATGGTGCAGCGATATGAGGAATGTGCAGAAGAGGAATATAAGGAACAGAAAATAGGGAAAGATGTTTATAAAGAGATACAATCTTATCTGAAAGCACAATTGAAATCTTCTATACAGGATGCTAGATGGAAGTGCCTTGATAGAAAAGAGAAAATATACGTTAAGTGGTGGATTATCAGCCCGGATATAGTTAAAAAGATAAGGAAATTTGAACAAAAAAAGAAATGATCAAAGGGATAATAGTTCGACAGATAAAAGAAAAATAATGGTGGAAAAATAATATGACAGGAAATTGGACAACACATATAAAAGCAAAGACGGGTATGTTTGAGGTTGATATCAGGGAAATATTAAAATATCGAGATTTAATATGGATTCTTGTAAAAAGAAATTTTGTAACGAGGTATAAACAGACAGTACTAGGACCATTGTGGGTTCTTATAACACCGTTAATTACAGTATTGCTTCATAGCTTTGTATTTGGAAGTATAGCGGGATTATCTACGGACGGAAGCCCACAATTATTGTTTTACATGGCAAGTAATACCATTTGGACGTATTTTGCATTTTGCGTTAACAAAACAGCGGTGACTTTTACAGAAAATGCCGGATTGTTTGGAAAAGTATATTTTCCAAGATTGATAGTCCCCATAGCCACTGTAATTACCGGATTAATTGATTTACTTATTCAAATGGGGCTGTTTTTGGTTATGATTGCTATTTATGAAATCCAAGGCGTTCAGGTGGGACTAAATGGATGGCTCTTTATGATCCCTATTATAATTATTCAGACGGCTGTTTTAGGACTGGGAGTGGGGATAACAATTTCTTCTGTAACTACAAAGTATAGAGATTTGACAATTTTGGTTTCATTTGGAATGCAATTATGGATGTATGCGAGTCCTACAGTATATTCACTATCGGAAATACCAGAAAGTTGGAGAAATATATATCTTTTAAATCCGTTAGCACCCATTATAACAATCTGGAGGTATGCGTTTTTGGGAACAGGAACAATACCTGTTGTAGCATGGGGAATTAGCTGGTGCATTACAATAGTAATGTTTTTCATAGGAGTTTTACTGTTCAATAAAGTTGAAAAAACATTTATGGATACAGTATAGGGAGAAAATTAACAAATGGAAGAGACAGTAATAAAAATTCAAGGATTGAAGAAAAAATATAGATTAGGAGCGATAGGCGGCGGTACATTATCTGGGGATATACAAAGTTGGTGGGCGCGAAAGAGGGGGAAAGATGACCCTAATACGCAGATAGGTGAAAAGCAGTATACGAATAAAGAGGAATTTTGGGCTTTAGATGGCATTGATTTAGAAGTAAAAAAAGGAGAAGCACTTGGAATTATAGGCATGAACGGTGCAGGAAAGTCAACTCTGCTAAAAATATTATCCCGAGTTACTGCTCCAACGGAAGGGGATATCTATCTCAAGGGTAAAATAGTAAGTATGCTTGAAGTTGGAACAGGATTTCATGGAGAAATGACTGGTCGCGAGAATATATATATGAATGGTGCAATTCTTGGAATGAGTAAAAAGGAAATTGATGCCAAGATAGAAGATATTATCGAATTTTCGGAGTGCGGAAAATTTATTGATACCCCAGTTAAAAGATATTCTTCGGGTATGTATGTGAAACTGGCATTTGCTGTATCGGCACATTTAGATTCAGACATAATGGTTATGGATGAAGTGCTTGCGGTAGGTGATGTAAAGTTTCAGAAAAAATGCTTAGGGAAAATGGAAGATGCGGCTAACACAGAGGGAAAAACTGTTTTATACGTGAGCCATAACATGCAAACTATACGTCAACTGTGTACAAGGTGTATTGTGCTTGAACACGGTAAGATTATATATGATGGAACAGTTGAAAAAGCAATAGAAATCTATGAGGGATTGGATGGCGATACCACAAGAAGTTATTATGATTTAAAACAGGTGAAAAGACCTTCTTTGGATCATGGAAGAATACTGAAACTTACAGAGTTGGAATTCTTGGGTAAAAAGGATGCGGTATTTAAGAATGCTGAAGTCATGAGGATAAGAATCAGATGGCATTCCAGTATGGAAATTAATCAATTGCGGTTTTTACTAACTGTGAAAACTAGGGATGATCGTGCGGTTGGCATGGCTATGTCTGAAAAATTTGATGTCACATCGAAAAATGGAGAAGATGGAATTGTATTAGTGTTTGATATTTCCAATATTGTTGCAGGAGCATATTATTTTGATGTTGATGTCGTATTTTGCAATGAGTTTGGAACTTATACGTCGTATGATTATCCACTAAAACATTTTTGCTTTAATGTTGATGATATAGATAATCACAAAATAGAATGGCAAGATAAATATTGGGGAAATATTCAACTTAATAGCCTGACGATTGAAAAATAAGAGGTAAGTTTAAGGAAATTGGCTATTGTCATATGAAGTTTCTCGAAACCCCAAATTAAATGAAGGAATAGAATTGAATGGATAAAAAATTAATTAAGATTGCTTTTGTAGGATTTTGGCCGGGATTTGATAAGGTTAACAACTTTTTCACAGAAATACTTGGGCAAAAGTACGATGTCCTTGTGATTGACGTTGATAAAGACAAGAATAGAAAAAATGAGGTTGAGTATTTATTTTACTCAGCTTTTTCGGACGATTATTTGGACTATAATTGCATAAGAATTTTTTATACAGGAGAAAATGTTTTCCCAAACATGAATGAATGTGATTACGCAATAGGATTTGATTATTGCACAATGGGAGACAGATATATCAGATTTCCTTTGTATTTAGCATTTTACAGTCAAGATGTTGAAAATATGCTAAAAAAGCATACAAGTATTGACGAAACAAATATTAAGCGCAAGTTCTGTTCTATGGTAGTTTCAAACTCAATTTATGCTGATCCAATCAGAAAAGAGTTTTTCGAAAAAATATCGGAATATAAAAAAGTTGATTCCGGTGGCAGGTTTCTAAACAATATAGGTCTTCCGGAAGGAGTGGCTGATAAAATAGCATTTCAGAGTCAGTATAAATTTTGCCTTGCGTTTGAAAACAGCATGCATCCTGGATATTGTACAGAAAAAATAGTGCAGGCATTTGCTTCAAATACGGTACCAATATACTGGGGAGACCCTTGTGTAAGTAAAGAATTTAACAGTAAATCCTTTATTAATTGTAATGAATATAATAGCATTGATGAAACAATTGATGCGATCAAAGAAATTGACGAAAATGATAATCTATACATGACAATGCTTAAAGAACCCGCGGCAGATCAGCAAAGAATTGATATTCTTAAGGAAGAATTTAGAAAGTGGTTGCTTCACATTGTGGAACAAGATTACGATAAGGCATATAGAAGAAATTTGAGTGGAAGATGTTACGCTTTAGAGCAAGGCTTGATTAGAAGGCGTGAAGATGAAAGAAAGAAACAATTAGAAGATACTGAAAAAGCAAATAATATAAGAGAAAGAATTAAACACACAATGAAAAAAATATTAAACTGAAATTATAAGAGTTGAATAGAAGTAATGTATGGGATGAAGTGCGCAGGAAAGGGCAACACGGCATGAATTATAAAGAAAAAATGAATCTTGTCAGAGAACGCTTAACAAGTAAACAAAATAAGTTGGTTTTACTGACAGCAATGATAACCACTTCACTCTGCTACTATTTGACCATCACGCTAGAATATTATTGTCCAGATGCATATTGCGAAGGCTATTATCAATATACTAGTGCAAACTGGGCTTCAGCATGTGGCAGATGGCTTGTAAAATTAATTAATCGGTGTACAGAAAATTTGGTAATACCTTTATTTATCGTTTTAGGATATATGATATGTGTGGTGCTGACTGTGATGATGCTACTTCGGTTATGGAAAATAACGGGCAGATTTTCTGCTGTGGCAATTACGGTAGTACTAATGGCATCTCCGGCTATTATAGAGCACTTTACATATATGTATATGGCTTTAGCATTTGGTGTATCACTTTTACTATCTACATTGTATGTTTATATAATAAGCATGGGGAGGAGCATTTGCTCTGTCGCTATAGGAGCAGGTTGTCTTTCCATAGCTTTGGGAGGATACCAGTCATATATTGGAAGTGCAGTTAGTTTAGTGATAATGACATTAATTATTCAGGCTGTTCATAAGCGAATCGATAAGCAGTGGGGCATCGCGTTGATGCGATATTTCATTGGAGGTGTGGTTGGCTGTGGATTATATTGGGGAATAATGACATTAGACATTAAGTATTTCAACAACGGTTATACAGCTTCCAGAGTAGCTGCTTTTCATCCTTTAGAGATGAGCAGGATGATTTTGGAGCGTTTGAAATATACATATTTGACTTTCGCAAGCTATGTTCTTGATGATCAACTTATGAGAAAATACTTTTATGCAGTGTCAATTGCGATTCTTTTGGCAGCTGTATTATTTGTAATAGTAAATAAGGTGCGGCAAGGAGAGTGGAAGGATGCATTGATAATTGGAGTGATGGTGACTCTCATACCAGCAACTTTAAATTTCGTTGCATTTATTCTTACAGATGATATCAGAAATATTATGATGTATCAAATTGCGTTTATTTTTCCGTTTGGATTTGCAATAGTGGAAACAGCTCAAAATAAAATGTTCTATATTATGCGAGGTGGTCTTGGAATATTATGTGCTATTTTAGGATGGACATACATGATTTCTGCAAATATGACATTCAGAGCGTATGATTTATCTAACCGACATGTACATGCGATGACTTCTTCCATTATTAATAATATTATTACTATGCCAGAATATGAATTGGGTGATAAGTTTTTGTTTGCTGGTTTTATAGACGACTCTGAGCTGCGTAATAACTTTGATATGTATAAATATGCTATTAATCTTCCTGAACACACGGTCGTATGGGATGGATACTATGGAATTATATCATGGCCTAGATATATAATGTATAACTATGGAATCAAGATGGAGTTTAGTCAAGATGACTATATGTCAGCTATTCATAGTGAACAATTTGAAAAAATGGGAGTGTATCCGGCGGAAAATTCTATAGCAGAAATTAATGATGTAATTGTTGTAAAGCTTTCAGATAATCCACCATTATTACACGATAATTAAATATTAAAATAATTTCGTAGGTTTTATATGGTAGACAAAATAGTAATACCTAAAGCTAATAAATTACTTAAAATCATTAACATGAAAATAGCCAGTATTGGAAAAAAGTTAGCAAGTTAGCATAGTATATGAGCAGGAATAATAAACTATATAATTATTGCATAAATGATTAAAAAAATAAATGCGAGGAAGAATAATGTCGGTAATTTGTTTGATTTTGGGATCAAGTGCAGCGGCATTTGCTTTAAAAAAGAAATGGATTGATGTGGCACCTTGTTTTGTCATGGGTGTAATGATTATGACTTATGTTCTAATGATTATTATGGGGGGAGAACTATACTTTGTAAAATATTTTAAGTTTTTTATGACTGTTATCGCAATTATCATGATCGTGATAGCGGCTAAGGTTAGAGAAAAAAGTTTTTTATATATTATAAAAAATACGATTGGAAAATCTGAAATCTATTTTTTCATATATTTATTAATAATTTTTATATGTTTTCGTAGTCATAGTGTTATAGATTGGGATGATGTTTCACATTGGGCTCTTTTTCCAAAACAATTATTTTATATTAACAGAATACCAATCAATGGTGAGTCAATTAGTAATTATAGCGATTATTTACCTATTCAATCTTTATTTTTCTACTGGTTTGAATCGGATTTTAAATATTTTCATGATGGAATATTATTTATGTCGTGGTGGGGACTTATTGGCTTAAACTGCTCTTTTATATGGGAAAAAATTTCAAGTCATAACTCACAATGGAAAAATGCATTATTAATATTGTCAGGTCTTATGCTTCCCGCTGTAATCAGTAACTTTTCTTTTATTAATTTGAAGGTTGATGGATTAGTGGGAATAATGTTTATAGAGATACTTTTGAGTATTTTTTCTGAACTAAGTGATGAGAGATATATAATTGATAAGTGGTTGATTATAAAAAGAGGAATTTTGCTTTCGTTCATTGTACTTTTAAAATCAACCACATTATATATGATTATAATTTGTCTTATTATAAATCTCATATTGGTTATATCAAAATATTATAATAAATATTTCACTTTAATGTGGAAAATAACAACTGTTTTAGGAATGTATTTGTTTGCGTTTGCTCTTAGAAAATCATGGAGTAGATTTTGTATTGTTAATCAACTGTCATCATATATTTCAACAGGCTTTTCAGGAATAAGACCTATACAGTATATAGAGTCGCTTAGTTTATTAGTGCATACTATACCTATATATATGCTCTATGGTATTATAATATTGTTAGTGGCACTATTTTATGGTTACAGCTGTAGAAACATGACTCGTAATAAACACTTTATAGTGTGTATTGTCTGCCTGAGTGTTATTGTTCTGTGGACTATTAAAGCCTTTATGGGTGCAGACGATTATAGATATGGTAATTATAAAGAAAATGCTTACCAAGTTTCAGCACATTATTGGAATGAACTATCAACGAAAGCGATAGGGTTTCAATTTGATGAAAGTTCTAATTGGGGAGTGCCATTTACAGTATGTTTTGCGATGATTGTTTTCATATTATTAACAGCAAGTAATTTTGTGAAAGAAAAAAAGATGGTATTACTATCATTTGCCACTCTATTTATAGGCATGATTTTTTATATGACAGGACATCTTGCATTGTATTTGTACCTATTTAGTGAGAACGAAACAGCAATATTATCTGCCTTCAGTCGATATATAATAATGTATTTTGCAGCATTTTTTGTATATCCGCTTTTTATTTTGCTTAATTGCACAAAAGATTATGCGGAAAATAATAAATCCGAAATAATATTTTCTTATGTAGAAATAATTTGTTTGCTAGTAGTTGCAGCTAATTTACATTTCGCCTATATATGCTTTTCGAAGAACAATGAATATATTAGTCAATTAAGTGAAAGAAAAATGTTAGTTGATTATATATATCAGACAACTATAGATGAATACAAAAATGGGGGAGGTACAATTTTGTGGATTGGAGAGGCAGATGTAGCACAAATATCTCATTTGGTTACGTATGAGTATTGTCCGTATAATGTTAGTGTAGATTACAGAACAGATTTACCAAGCGATTTTGGAAATAATACATATTACATTGTAGCTGATGATAAAGATTTATGTGATTTAAAAGAGTATTCTTTAGTTGGTGAATACGAGAAATATTATATTTACAGAAGATAGAGGAGTAAGAATGATTCCTATAATTATCCCAGCATATGAACCCGATAAGAGATTAATAGACTTGCTATTGTCATTAAAAGAAGAACACATAGAAAATATAATTATAGTCAATGATGGAAGTGGAAAAGAGTATGAAGATATTTTTTCTATAGCAAGAGAATTATTAAATGATTTGGGAGGCGTTATACTCGAACATAAAGAGAACAGAGGGAAAGGAAGGGCATTAAAAACAGCTTTTCGGTATGTTTTGGACAATATACCAGAAGCAGTCGGAGTGGTTACAGCAGATTCAGATGGGCAACATACAGCTTGCTGTATAAAAGAAATAAAACAAGAGTTACAGAAGAACCAAGATGCATTAATATTAGGGGTGAGGAAGTTTGATGGTGACAACATACCCTGGAAAAGTAAAATTGGGAATAATCTTACATTAAAAGTGTTTAAGCTTGTGTCAGGACTTGATATAAGAGATACGCAGACAGGTTTAAGGGGTATAAATAGAAAATTTATGAAGGAACTTCTTTCTGTAGAGGGGGATCGTTTTGAATTTGAAACGAAAATGCTACTAGAAACAGTAGGAAAATATCCAATTGTGCAAGTAGATATTGAAACTGTGTATGATTCAAGAGAAAATCATAAAACACATTTTGATCCTGTAAAAGATTCAATAAAAATTTATAGGATATTATTTGATAAATTTGGAAAATTTATGTTATCTTCTCTTTCTTCTTTTATTTTAGATATTATTTTGTTTACATTATTTTGTAATATTTTAAAGGGAGATTTTTCGAAAGGCTATATCATTATATCTACAATAGTTGCGAGAACGACTTCGGCACTATATAATTATACGATCAACTATAGAATAGTGTTTAAAAGCGAAGAAAGTAAAGTGAAAGCTGGAATCAAATATTTCATTCTAGCAATAATTCAGATGATATGTAGTGCATTACTAGTAACTTTGGGATGTAAAATGTTTGGAGAGACAAATGAAACTATAATAAAAATTATTGTCGATACAATACTCTTTTTTATAAGTTATCAAATGCAAAAGATAATTGTATTTAAAAAGTTGTAGAATTAAAGGAATGAAGGAATTTTTACGTTTCTAAAGGGAGAAAAAATGATAGTAGCAGTTAATTTTGCGGATGAAAAGTATAGTAATGCACAAAAATTAAATTCTAAAACGGCAAAAAAGTGGGGAGCAAATAAAGTAATCGAATATTCGCCTGCTGATATTGACGAGATATTTAGAAAGGACAATGAATATATTTTATCGCAACCTCGCGGACAGGGATATTGGCTGTGGAAACCATATTTTATATTAAAAACCTTGCAGGAAATAAAGGAAGAAGATTATTTGATTTATTCCGATTCGGGGGCAGCATATGTTAACAAAATTACGTTCTTGATTGATATTATGAAAAGAGATAATATTGATATTATGCCATTTTGTATAAATCAACAAGAAATAAAGTGGACCAAACGCGACATATTACTTTTGATGGATGCTGATCAGCCTTGGATTTTAAATAGTGCACAAATCTGCGGTAGTTATATTGTTGTGAAAAAAACAAAAAAATCTATGGAAATTATTTCTGAATGGCTTGAAAAAGCAAAAGATCCACGTATGGTTACAGACGATCCTAATGTTATGGGCAAAGATAATTATGAGGAATTTATAGATAATAGACACGATCAAAGTATTTGGAGTGTGCTTTGTAAGAAGAAAAGGATACTTCCATATAGGGATCCATCACAATTTGGATTAAATAATCAAGAATTTGCAAAAGATGTATTGAATAGAAGTACATATCCTCAAATAATAGAATCACATAGGAGAGGGGACATAAAGTATATATTTCAACTCACAAGTTCGAATAAATGGTATCATAGAGTGTGCAAGATGTCTTATGAAGCTACACATAAATTTAAAGATAGAATCAAAATATTGATTAAAAAATTGTACAAGAATGGTACCCGTTACTGAGTGGAGCATTAGTATATACAAAATAGAAACTCTATGAGGGATAATTGATGATGAGCAAAAATGTTAATATTGATGTTGTGAGAATATTTGCCACATTATTGGTGTTGTCGGTTCATATTTGTCAGGTGGCAGGATTTGACTTTTCGGTTGGAGCGAAGGGTGTTCAATGTTTTTTTGTTTTAAGTGGTTATTTAACATTTGTATCTTTAAGTAGAAAAGATTCCGCAATAGAATATTATAAGAAAAGAATAGTTCGTATTCTTCCCACTTATTGGATATGTTTGATACTCGTATATGTCGGGGATATCCTTTTGGGAATATGGGAAGGATTATCGCTTGATGGAATATTTGCTGGACAATGTGGCTTTAAGTTTCTAAGATATTTTTTCTTTTTGCAAATGTTTACTCCTACAGATAATTGGAATCTTTGGAATAATCATCGTGCCTTGTGGACAATGAGTTGCTTTGCCTTTTTTTATATACTTGCCCCTTTTTTATATAAGATAATGAAAAAATTCTATGTGGGCTTGTCAATGCTAATTATGTTTTTACTGAGTACGCCATGGTTAGTGGATTTTGTACAACGCGTATTAGCTGGATATCCAGAAGAAGCACATATAGAGTGGTTTGCTTCAATGAATCCGTTATCGGAATTGTATTGCTTTCTTATAGGAGCTTTTTTATTCTTTATAATAGACAGACGGAAAGAGTATTTTTTGTTTTTGATACCTGTAATTATGACGATATCTTCTTTTGAATGGTATTCCTATGAGTTATTGTTCGCATTAATGATAGCGATTGCAGTAAAGATACCTGCAATATTTAAAAACCCCAAAATATGTAAAGTAATATCATGGATAAGTGATGGAAGTTTTACGGTATATTTAACACATCCTACTGTTATGGCCATTGAAATCATAATTTGGCGTTTGTTAGGTTTTGAAAATAATATTGCTCATGCAGTTAGTTTATATATAGTCTGCATGGTGTCTGCATATTTATTGTATTATCTTGTAATAAGCCGAGTAGAAAAAAGAATATACAATATATTTTATAAGAAAGTTAGATATTGATATAAGAATTGGAAAAGATATCAAAAGGAAAATAAAAAATGTTAAAGGTCAAATTTGTAGATTTTCCTGCAGATGATATGCGGAATATTACACTTCCGATATTAAAAAAAATATTTGGAAATGTGCAAGAGTGTGATGATCCTGATTTCTTATTTTATTCTGTTTTTGGGCATGAACATTTAAAATATGATTGCGTTCGAATATTTTGGACAGGTGAAAATTTACAGCCTGATTTTAACATATGTGATTATGCGATAGGATTCGGACATATTCAGTTTGAAGACAGATATAAAAGGATACCGCTGTATTATTTCTACGATATTGATTATCAGAGAGCAATAAATAAACATTTACTTGCACAAGACGAGATCGTAGAAAAAAATAGATTTTGTAATTTTATATATTCTAATGCCAATGCAGGGAGAGAAAGACAAGATTTCTTTCACGCGTTGTCTGAATACAAAAGGGTAGATTCCGGCGGTAAATTTTTGAATAATATGGATGGACAACTTGTTGCAGACAAGTATGAATTTCAAAAGAAATACAAATTTACGATTGCTTTTGAAAACTCATCTACGAGTGGATATACCACGGAGAAAATACTGCAGGCTTTTGCAGCAGGAACGATTCCCATTTATTGGGGTAATCCCAGAGTGGCAGAGGATTTTAACTCCAAAGCATTTATTAATTGCCATGAATATGCTACCTTTGAAGAAGTAGTGCAACAAGTCAGGAGAATTGACGCAGACGATGAAATATTTGAGCAATACATAAGAGAACCTATTGGAGATCGAGAAAAGTTCCCCTTAAATCCATTGCAGGAATATGAAAGCTATTTGAAATATATATGTAGTCAGAGCAGGCAGGAAGCATATAGAAGAAATAATGTGTTTTGGGGGAAACGATATCAGGATGAATTAAGAGATAGATTCGTGCAATCAGGATCCTTAAAAAGTAAGATGGCAAGTCTTTTTAAGAAAGCATAGTAGGAAGAAAATTATGTCAAACAGAACTATAACAGTTTTTACGGATGGAGATTCCTCCTTGCTATCTACGTGGAGTAATGTTCCGTATCTTATGACGAGATCTTTTGAGAAGGACTGGAAAGCAAGGATAAATCGCATAAATATGGCACCGGATCCAAGACTGGAATATTTGTTCAATACAACAGTGGGACGTGTTGTGAGAGTGGCATTTGACCATGATACTTCTTATGACTTCAAACGTTCTTTTTTACACAAGGCAATATGCAAACATCGAATGAAACAGGCAGTTAAGAGATACCCGGATACGGATTTGTTCCTATCGTTGAGCTATAGCTGGAATCCCAAGAAATATACAGAGAAACCTTGTATGATGTTCTGTGATTGGAGCTATGGCTATTACTTTGAAAAATTTAAACAGAGAAAGCCGGACTGGTTTGAGCAGCGGGAATTAAAACGTGAAGAGGAATATTTAGCGCAGTGTGATTATGTGATTTCACTGTTCCCGGATTCGGCTAAGTGGCTGCAGATGCACGGAGTGGAATCGGCGGCATACCTTGGTAATGTCATCAATGCGGTGGAAGATGCGGATGAGAGATCAATTCCGTTAAAAAGAAAGTCAAAGTCAATCGTATTTATCGGTCGTGAACAATATATAGGTAGCGCATGTGAATTGGTAAAGGCAGTGGAAACTCTGAATGGAACGGGTGATTCCTGGAATGTGCAGATAATCGGGGTAGAACAGAGAGAGCTTTGTAAAGCATTAGGCAGAGAGGAGATTCCTGATTTTGCGCAGTGTTATGGTTACTTGTCCAAGGATAAGGAAGAAGGCAGAAAGGTATATTATAATACATTGAGAGATGCCTTCGCATGTGTCAATACTACTCCCCAATGGGCTGCGATGTCTTCTGTGATTGAAGAGATGTATTTTTATAATCCGATTATTACAATGCCAAATGACAACTTTGTGCAAATGTTTGGACAGGAGATAACGTTTGGAAAATATGTATGTTCGAATACAGCACAGGAAATTATGAATGCAATTAAAGAATTGGAAAGCCTTGACGAAGAAAAATATAAAGAGATGTGTTATAATGCACATAAAGCGGTAGAGAGCTATACGTGGAAAAACTATACATCTGAAATGTTACAAATAGCAGGTAAGTAAGAATGAAAATCTATCAGGTAAACGTTGTCTGTTCTGTCGGTAGTACAGGTCGGATTGCAGCAGATATCAGTCACTATGTGGAGCAAAAAGGAGATCAATGCAGAATAGCCTATGGTCGTGGAACAGCCGAAGATGGAATTGATGCAATAAGAATCGAGACAAAGTACGGAAGCATTTTTCACGCAGTTATGACAAGGCTTACGGATCGGCATGGTCTGTATTCACAACATGCTACCAGACGTCTGATAGAAGACATTAGGCAGCATGAGCCGGACATCATACATTTGCATAATATTCATGGATATTATTTGAACTACGAATTATTATTTGCTTTTTTAAAAGAATACAATAAGCCTGTTGTGTGGAGCTTACATGACTGTTGGGCATTTACGGGACACTGTGCGCATTTTGATGCTGTGGGATGTGAAAAATGGAAATCGAAATGCGAGAACTGTTGCCAGATCAGGGAGTATCCTGCTTCCTTATTCCGAGATGCCTCCGCAGAGAATTATGTAAGGAAGCAGCAGGCTTTTTGTGGTGTGGATAAGCTACAGATCATCACGGTCTCGGATTGGCTGAAACGGATGGTGCAAAATTCATATCTGTCAGATTATCCTGTGATGACAATATACAACGGAATAGATCTGCAGGTGATGAAGCCCTGTTGCTCAGATATTAGAGAGAAATACCAACTGGAAGGTAAGAAGGTGATACTGGGAGTAGCTTCCGTATGGAATGAAAAAAAGGGTTTAGGAATTTTCCGGGAACTTGCACACAGACTGCCGGAGGATTATAGGATTGTCATGATCGGCATAGGGGACAAGCAGAAGAGTGAGCTTCCGGAGAATATTCTAAGCATTGGAAAAGTAAGTTATGAAGAACTGGCGAGATGGTACTCTGCAGCTGATGTCTATGTGAATGGAAGTATTGAGGAGACTATGGGCCTTACGACGGTGGAAGCAATGGCGTGTGGAACGCCTGTAGTAGTACAGAATGCTACGGCAGTACCGGAGGTTGTGGGAGAAGGCTGTGGTACTGTTGTGAAGAAGGGAGATTTGGAAGCAATGATTACTGCAATATATTCCTTGCAAAAGACTCCGGAGATATCTGCGCGTTGTATAGAACAGGCTTCGAAATATGAAAAAGGGCAGCAATATGCAAAGTATTATCAATTATACCAGTCACTCATGCAGTAAGACCACAGAGGTATAGAGTATGAAAGTGTTGTTTTATTCCAATATTCCCTCTCCATATAGGGTGGATTTCTATAATGAACTTGGGAAAAAGTGTGATCTGACGGTTTTATTTGAACTTCAGGATTCAACAGAGCGTGATGAAAATTGGAAACATGATAAATTCCAACATTTCAAGGGAATATTCCTGAAAGGCAGGCGCTTAACTACAGATAGCGCTTTTTGCCCGGAGATCACGAGATATTTAAAGCAAAAATATGATGTGATCGTGTTCACTGTGCTGACATCTCCGACAGCACTATGGGCAGTTGCTTATCTGAAAATGAGGAGAATTCCGTATTATTTTGAAGGGGATGGTGGATATGCAGGATCTGCAAAGGGGATCAAAGCAGCGTGGAAGCGATTTATCATAGCAGGGACCAGGGGCTGTTTTAGTACATCAGCTGAATTTGATCATTATTGTGAAGTATATGGAGCAGGGAAAGATAAAATATTCCGTTATCCATTCACCTCGGTAAGAAGAGAAGATGTGCTGTCTACACCATTAAATTTAGCACAAAAGCGACAAAAAAAGCAGGAATTGGGAATTCCTGAAGACAAGATGATAATCTCCGTAGGACAGTTTATCCCCAGAAAAGGGTTTGATCTGCTGCTGAAGGCGAGCAAAGATTTTCCGGAAGATGCAGGATTATATATTGTAGGTGGAACGCCCACGGAAGAATATAACGAGATCATCAAACAGCTGGATTTACAAAGAGTACATTTTATACCGTTTATGCCAACAGAGAAGCTGAGAGAATATTATCGTGCTGCCGATATATTTGCTTTTTTTACCAGAGAGGATATCTGGGGACTGGTAGTAAATGAAGCCATGGCGAACGGACTACCGGTGGTAAGCACAGACAGATGTATTGCAGCGGTGGAGCTGATCCGGAATGGAGAAAACGGATATGTGATTCCTACAGAAGATGTGGAAGCGATGAGCAGGGCTGTAAACAGCATATTGGAGAATCAGAAACTTCGGAATGAGATGGCAGAGAATGCGCTTCAGAAGATCAGAGAACAATATACCATAGAGAATATGGCAGAAGAGCATATGAAAATATTTGAAAAAAGTATGGAATGATAAAAAGTAATGGGAGGAAATATACGATGTATTGGTTGGTGTGGGGGATATTATCCTTCGGAGTGCTGATGGAAGTATATGGAACAGAAATAATATATAAAAATCAGCCGTTGGTGAAGGCAAAAAGTGTGTCAGTATATTTTATATTTGCCACTGTGTGTATGTTTTTGATGGCGGCTTTGCGCTATGGTCAGGGGCAGGACTATATGGCATATGCCTCGCTATATCAAATTGATGTATATCCTTATGTAGATCTGGTTAATAAGGAACCGGGGTATGTTTTTTGCGCATTTATGCTTAATAAAATGGGAGTACCATTTGAGGTGTTTGTAGCACTCCTGGCCGCTTTTGAGATGTATTGCTTCTATAGATGCATCATGAAATATGGCGAATATAAAATTATGGGGTTGCTATTACTGTATCCCACCTTATTTCTTACATATATGTTTTCGGGTTTTCGACAGGCAGGAGCTATTGCAATTTTCTGCGGCTTTGTAATTCCTTGCCTGAAAGAGAAAAAGTGGTTAAAGTTTGTGATAGCGGTTTTAGCAGCGGCGTCTTTTCATAAAACAGTATTGGTGATGCTGATATTACCGATTATTTATAAGATTAAATACAAGAATATGTGTAAATTAATCCTGGCAGCTGCGGCAGCAGGTGTCGTGTTATGTCTGGTAGATGTATCGGGTCCATTGACATTTATACTGCAGGATCGTGCGGTTGTATATGTAGAAGCGTGGGGAAACTCTGATATAAGTATTATGGGAATTGCAGAGAGAACTCTGTTGGCAGGATTTGTGGTTTGGAATACCTATAAGGCCGGATATGAGGAAGAAGATTGTGTGACCGTATTCAGCAAGATTTATTTGGCAGGATATATGCTAAGTGTTCTTACGGTACGTTATCAGTTGATGAGCTCCCGCCTGGGGGTATACTGCAAGGCATTGGATATTGTGCTGATCCCCATGCTGATATATAGAATGAAACCAAGAAGCAGAAAGATAATGACTGCTATTGTTCTGGCATATGCATTTGTCTTTTTATACAAAAATATTGCAATGTATATAGCACAGGGAGGATATAATGCCACGGTCTGGACTTATCCGTATATTACGATTTTTAATAAGGCTGCGCTGTGGCTTTGGAAATGATGACAGTACGGAAACGATATGCTATAATGAAGAACGATGAGGGGAATAAAAGACGTAAGATGAAGGAAAAAGAGAAAAGCCTAAAGATAGAACAGTTATTTTTAATCATATTTTGTATATTAGGCTTGTTATATACAATAGCTATCCCGCCATTTCGGATGACGGATGAATACCGACATTTTGTACGGGCGTATGAGATCTCACAGGGGCAGATAATATCTGCGGAGGAGTCTACGGAATCTCTACAGCAATTGGCGGGACAGGCTACCTGGAAGATCTGGAGAGAGGATCCGGATATAACGGTGAGAGAGGAATGGGTAAAGGATTCATCTATTCCTTCCAGCTATTCCCCGTTTAGTTATTTTGTCTCCAGCATTTTGCTTTTCTTTGTCGGATTATGTACAGACAAGGTGCTGGTTTTGATCTATGTGGCAAGGTTGGGACAGCTGGCTACGGTGGCATTGCTATTATATCCGGTGATAAAAAATATTTCTTCAGCCGGGAATCTGTTCATTTTAATAGGACTTATGCCAATGTGTATGCAGGAGTTTGCTGTATTATCGGGGGATTCCATGGCTATAGCTCTTACGATGGATGTCATTGCATTTGTACTGTGGCAACGGGAAGCCGGAGAGGGAGGCATGGGTTGGAATGAAATCCTTGCTATGATAGGAATGGCATTTTTCCTGGGGCAGTGTAAATACATCTATGTATTTGTCTGTTTGCTGTATTCCTTTATTCCCAAGAAGCGCTTTGGCGGTATATGGCGAAAAGGTATTGCTGCAGTAGCAGTTGGCGTATGCGCAGGAGTACCGATGCTTGGCTGGCTGTTAAAAGTAGGAAGCATTGGCGGTGCACCGAGATCTGTAGCAGGAGGGAGTACTTTTACACTTCCCGAAATTGTAGTCAGATCTTTACTGGCAAATGCAAAATTGTATGTTGCGTCATCCACAGCGGATAGCTTCGGAGATTTGGACATACATCCCGGAATTTATTGGACAGTGATCATACTGCTGTTATTGTTCTATGTGGGCATATTAGAAGATAAAAAGGAATTGAAGCTGTCTGTAGGACTGAGACTTGGAATGTTGGGAACCGCAGTAATATCTGTGTTTATGCTGTTTTACACATTTATCGGAGGAACGAATCCGGAGACAGGGGTGACCAATGGATTGCAGGGGAGATATTTTATTCCGATGTATCTTCCTGTGTTGTTGGGAATAAGTATCCCTTTTCGCAAAATAAAATTCCCGGAGATACCACAGAAGTATTTTGTGATAGTAATGGCAATAATAGATGCCGGCATTGCCGGATTAATTATGAAGTGCTGTATAGCATAGAAGGATGGTATACATGAAACTGCTGATAGTGATACCGGCGTATAATGAGAGTATGAATATTGAGCGTGTGGTAGATCACCTGACTCATAATTTTCCACAGTATGACTATGTGGTGGTGAATGATGGATCGAGAGACGATACGGCGGCCATTTGCAGAAAGAGGGGCTATACACTGATAGATCTGCCTATCAATTTGGGGCTGTCAGGTGCTGTACAGGCAGGGATGCGCTATGCAGTAAAGGAAGGCTATGATGCAGTATTACAGATGGATGGTGATGGGCAGCATAGACCGGAATACATAGCTGTACTGCAGAAGACGATGGAAGAGAGTGGGGCAGAGATCGTAATCGGTTCACGATTTGTAACCGAGAAAAAGCCTCATACGATGCGCATGATGGGAAGCAATCTGATCTCTGCTATCATCAAAATATCTACGGGGAAGAGAATTATGGATCCGACTTCCGGAATGAGATTGTTTGGCAGAGATATTGTAAAAGAATTTGCTTATGACATGAATTATGGACCGGAACCGGATACGATTTCCTATTTGCTGAAGCAGGGAGTGAAAGTAGAAGAAGTTCAGGTGACTATGGATGAGCGTATCGCAGGAGAGAGTTATCTTAATCTCGTCCGCTCGGTGAAGTACATGATGCTGCAATGCTTCTCGATTGTGTTTATTCAGAGATTCCGAAAGGGGATAAAGTAATGTCGGTTATTCTAAGAGTATTATTGATCATTGCCGGGATCGTATCTTATCTGTACGTGATCCGCAAGATCAGAAAATCGCAGATGAAAATAGAAAGTGCGATGTACTGGGTATTTTTAGCAGGAATTATACTGATCATCAGCATTTTCCCACAAATCATCATGTGGATGGCAGATATAGTGGGAGTAGAGTCTCCGGTTAATTTACTCTATTTGCTTATGATCTTCCTGGTACTGTGGAAGTTGTTCTCTCTGACGGTTAGAAATTCACAATTGGAGAATAAAGTTAACTTATTGGCGGAGGAGCTTGCTATCTGGCAGAAAAAGGTAGAAGAAAAACAGTCAGAAGAGCAGGATACAAAGTAGAGACAGAATTGTGGATGGAGACAGATTATGGAAGTTAAATTAATAGAATTCGAGAAACATGGTGACGAGAGAGGAACACTGATCGCACTGGAACAGTGGAAAAATATTCCCTTTGAGGTCAGAAGAGTTTATTATATGTATGAGACCGGTGCCGGGGTGGTCAGAGGTCATCATGCGCACAAACATTTAAAGCAGGTATTGATCTGTGTACATGGATCCTGCAAGATCCGATTGGATGACGGACAGGAGAAGAAAATCGTACCGTTGGATGATCCCAGTACAGGACTGTATCTGGAATCAAATATATGGCGGGAAATGTTTGATTTCTCAGAGGATGCGGTATTAATGGTACTGGCATCGGAATTATATGATGAATCCGATTATATTCGTGATTATAACAGCTTTTTAGAATATGTGAATCGAGGATAACGAGATGGAGATCGAATACAGCAATTTTCGCAAAATGCATGCACCTATGGAACAGGAACTGTTACAGTGTTTCCGGGATATTTATGATAGCCAGTGGTTCATTCAGGGAGAGAATCTGCATCGTTTTGAGGAAGAATTCGCCGCTTATTGCGGCACAAAGTATTGTGTAGGTACCGGTAATGGTCTGGACGCACTGCAGCTGATGCTGCGGGCTTATGGGATAGGTGAAGGAGATGAGGTTATCGTTCCTTCCAATACATTTATTGCAACAGCATTGGCGGTCAGCTATACGGGAGCAACACCGGTATTTGTCGAGCCGAAATGGGAGACGCTGGAGCTGGATCCGGAGAGACTGGAAGAGAAGATAACAGAACGTACTAAGGGGATTATAGCAGTACATCTGTATGGTCGTCTTGCAGAGATGGACAAAATTCTTGAGATAGCAAAACGGCATAAGCTGTTGGTATTTGAAGATGCCGCACAGGCACATGGGGCAGAATATAAGGGAGTGAAGGCAGGAGCGTTCGGAAATGCAGCAGCATTTAGCTTTTACCCCGGGAAGAATCTGGGGGCATTCGGAGATGCCGGAGCCGTGGTTACGAATGATCGGGAAATTGCCGAAAAAGTACGTGCATTAGGTAATTACGGCTCTTATCAGAAGTACAAGCATGAGTTTAAGGGAATGAATTCCCGAATGGATGAGATTCAGGCGGCAATTCTGTCTGTAAAGCTCAAAAGCCTGGATCAGTGGACGGAGGAGCGGAAGAGAATTGCAGAATATTATTATGCCAATATCTGCAATAAATGGATAGAGCTTCCGCAGAAGACAGAACAGAATGTATACCATATCTTCCCGGTATTCTGCGAGAAGAGGGAAGAGCTGCAGCAATATCTAGCAGATAGAGGAATCCATACCCTGATACATTATCCTACTCCGATGCATTTACAGGGAGCCTATAAAGATATGGGATGTTTTGCAGGTGACTTCCCCATTGCGGAGAAGATCTGTGCAAGAGAGCTGAGTATACCGTTGTATCCGGGACTTACGGAGCAAGAGATCAGATATATCGTGGATACTATGAATGCTTTTCAGGTGAACGAATGAAAGTGATAAAAAAATGGCTGATGGCTGATGAACAGAATACCATGAGACGTGCGGCATTATGGAATACGATAGCAAGCGCAGAGTATTCCCTGCAGTCAGCGGTGCTGCTCCTGGTAGTTACCAGAGTGGGAGGACTAACAGCGGCCGGAACTTTTACAATAGCATATACGGTTGCCCAGATGATGGCAACCATCGGTAGTTATGCCATGAGAGATTACCAGGCATCGGATGTCAGTGGAAAATATAAGTTTTCTACCTATTGGACCTCCCGAATGATAACAATACTGGTGATGCTGATCAGCTGTATGGGATATGCGGTTTTGGGAAAGTATGCTGTGCAGCAGATCATTCTGATTGGCATTTTCAGCATTTACAGAACTGTGGATGATATAGAGGATGTTCTCCAGGGAGAGATGCAGAGAAAATATCGTTTGGATGTAGCCGCTAAGATCATGGCGGTTAGAATATTTATTGCAACGTTGCTTTTTACAATTGTGTATGCAGCGACGAAAAACTTATTTCTGGCAACAGCAACATTTGCTGTAACGGCAATCGTAGCGGAAGTAGTATTGAATGCGCCGGTGCTGGAATATTTCAGCGAGATTCAATTTCGTCTAAATCGGGAAGGGGTAGCAGCATTGCTGATTACCTGTTTCCCTTTGTGTGCAGGTGGTTTTTTATACAACTACCTGGTAAATGCTTCAAAGTATGCCATTAACAGAAATATGCCAGAAATGTATCAAACTGTTTTTGGCATACTGTTTATGCCTATTTTTGTCATTAACATGCTTAGTGTGTTTATCTACAAACCTATGGTAGCAGAGATGGGACGGCTGTGGTCTGAAGGGGAAAAACGGAATTTCTTTAAAATAGTAATAAAACAGATGCTCATTATTGTAGGGCTGACGGGAATCGTGGTTCTCGGAGGCTATGTTATTGGATTAGATATTCTGGGATGGATCTATGGCGTAGATCTGGCAGAATACAGGGGACTTTTTGCAATACTTTTGTGCTTTGGCGGAATCGCAGCGATGGACGCTTATTTTGTATTGATTCTGACGATCATGCGAAGACAGAGAGTGGTAATCGCGGCATATGGAGTAGCTGCGGGACTGAATCTGGTTATGGCAGACAGATTAGTGCAGGCATATGGATTGTCAGGTGCAGGAGCGGTATATGGAATTACGATGATTGTAGTACTGCTATTGCTTGGGATGTTTATGTTACTGGGAAAAGGATGGAGACAGTAGAAGAATGAAGTGGAATGTAAAGAAGCAATGCTATCTCTTTATATTTATATGGGCTAATTTGTGCTATTTATGTGGGCAGTTATTGCAACAGTTGCTTTCTGTAACAGGCAGCGCTAATGCGATAGAAGGATCTGCGGAAAGCCAGCTATTGGATACGCTGGATCAAATGAAGCTATTTAAGATTTTAGAACAGCAAAATGTAATTATGTTGTTGGTGATAGCTGCTGTCAGTGCCCTGATTGCGTTCGCCATTGTATGGAGATGTGGCTCAAAATTACTGAAGACCCAATGGTACGTGTTTCTATATGCATGGACTTATGCTATTCTGTTCATTTCTTATGATCAATTTGATTCTTTTTACAAAAACTATGGCTTTGAAGGTATAGACCTTTCTTTTTTCAATAGACTGATCATTTTTCTTATGTCACTGTATGCAGGTGCTTTTTTGCTACGGTTGTCTCCGGAAGAGAAAAAGGTATTACAGGAGTATTTTAGTGGAAAGAATGCAGCTTTCTTTGCTATAGTACTTTCTTATGTTACTTTTGCCTGCAGTGGACAGAGATTATTTCTTTCTTCACAGACAGCTCCCTGGAATATTAATTTGATCACGGTGAGCATTTTCGTACTGTTTGCATATTGGTTAGTTCCGTTTTTTCTTATATTGCTGAATTTTTTGGAAACGAAAAGAATAAAAATTGTTTCAAACAGGACGGAAGAGAAACCGGGAAAGAAAAAAGCAGCTATTTTTATTGGACTGGTATTCATCTGGGGTATATATTGGCTGATATCCTATCCGGCAGTTATTACTTTGGACGGTGTAGATGCATGGCGTGAAGTTATGGCGGGAGGAACCTTTTCAACATCGTTTCCGGCAGTGATAAAAGTCGTATGGAGAGCGTTGTACCATATTGTGCCGGCGGTAGGAATTGTATCGGTTTTACAGATTCTGCTGTTCGCCGGTATTGTGACAGCGTACATGGGATTTTTTATGCAGAAGGGATTATCTTTTAAACGAACCGCACTGATAGCAGCAGTATTTGCTATCCTGCCATCGACCTGTCTGTATGTGATCACTCATGGAAGTAATATATATTATACTATTTGTATTCTGTGGGTTACTTTATACTTTATACGTTTTGTGGATGATAAAGAGTATTTTAAGAAGAATAAATGGGCCTGGATTGGGTTTGGCATTGCAATAGCGGGAACCTATTTATGCAGAAAGGAAGGCTTTGCTGTAGCGATAATTATCATTGCCTTCTTAGTGCTTATGGCAATTCGTTATAAGGCATACCCTGTTTTTGCCGCAATATTGCTGGCGGGTATTCTGATCTCAACAACAAACAGGATGGTATATAATAGTGATGTCGCTTATGATGATATGCAGGTAAGTAACCAGGGTGGAACGGCTTTGCTAAATGATGTTACGCTTGCAACGTTATATTTTCATGGAAATATCAGCGAAGCGGATTTGAATGTAATACAGAAATATGCGAATATAGAGGATGTAGCAGCAAAATATACGGACTTCCAGTATGACACTACAACCAGTGAAGTACTTGGAAAATATATGGATGATTCAGAACGGGTGAATAAAATCGCATTTCACTGTATCAGCAACAATTTAGATATTGCATTCCGGGAACGACTTAATAAATCGGAATGCGTGTGGAATGTGATAAATGCAGAGGGAGCTTATCTGGATAGATGCTCGAGAGGAATTGTAGAGAATTCGCTTGGATTGGAAGCAAGAAATACTGTATTGACAAGATTCGTGCAGACGGCTTTGTATTTTCCGACTTTTATGTTTTGTGTGTCTGATGTATTTCTGTATAGGACCGGAATATATGTGTGTATTTTACTGGTATTTGCTTTATACTGGGTTAAGAATCATAAATCGGACAGATTGTGGTATCTGGTACCTATTGCAGCGCATTTCGTAGTGATGCTTTTAGTATTGTTGTGGTCATGTTCCAGACATACGTGGAGTATCAATCTGATGGCGACAGCTGTGATTATTTACAGTCTGTTTGAGACCAAAGAGGTAAAGAATGAGTAAGCTATTAACATTTTGTATTTTAACTTATCGCAATTTTGATGGCATATTTGACACCCTGAGCAGCTTGTTTGAACAGGATTATCCTCAAATTGAATTGATTATTTCAGATGATGGATCGCCAAATTATGGAGAGTATATTGATGGGATAAAACAGTTCGTAGAGGAAAATAAGAAGAGCAATATCATAGATGTCAGATATAATCGTATGGATCCCAATGTAGGAACGGTAAAACATCTTAATGCCGTATTTTCTATGGCAAGAGGTGAGTATATCAAGGACCTGGGAGCCGGAGACACTCTGAACTGTCAGGATGCACTGACTAAGTATGTGAACTATCTGGAGCAAAATGATTGTGATATTTGTTTCGCAAGAATGCGTGGGGTGAGACCAAATGGTGAACATGTATTCCATTTAGCTGCATGTGAGGACAACTATGATTTATTAAGATCTTTGACAGTAGAGCAGACATTAAATCGATTATTTGCAAGAAACTTTTTGCCGGCTCCGGCGTGGTGTGCGAAAAAAGAATTATTCGAAAAATATGGATATTATTCAGAAAACACAAAGTTAATAGAAGATTATCCATTTTGGATTCGCCTATGCAGGCAGGGGGTACATTTTGGCTACATGGATGATCGATTGATCGATTATCATTTAGATGGAGTTTCCAGTGGTGGTTTTTATAGCGAAAAATTTATGGATGATATGGTGGCTATCTACCAAAATTGTATCTTTCCATATGACAGACGCTTTGGAATAATGCAGCCGTTTTATAATTGGTTGAAGAAAATGGGGCTGAATGCTTATTATGCGAAAGCAAGATGGACCAATTATTCTGTCGGCCAAAAAGTGCTGGCATATTTGAAATATGGAGTATTCTTTGCATACATATGGTATGGCAATTACAAATATCAAAAAATGAATGAAGATTGATAATAGGAGGAGCAGATGAAAGCATTAATTCTTGCAGCAGGATATGGAAAGAGATTACAGCCTATAACAAATACCATGCCTAAGTCTATGGTGGAAGTGAATGGAACTCCCTTGATCATCAATGCACTAAATAATTTAGTAGAGCTTGGTATTAAGGATGTTGGAATCGTCGTTGGACATATGGCAGATTATATTAGAAATGCCGTGGGCAATGAATATAAAGGGATTACAATAACATATTTTGAAAATGAAAGATACTTAGAGACCAACAACATAGTCTCTTTGTATAAGGCTCTCGAATTCTGTAATGATGATATGCTTATGCTAGAGTGTGATATTTATTATCATAAGGAAATGCTGGAGAGATTAATTACAGACAAAAATGAATGCTCTATTTTAGTGAGTCCATTCAATCCGGATACGATGGATGGAACAGTAATCAGAGTTAGCGGAAATCGTGCAGAAGGGTTGATACTGGGTAAGTGGCAAGGGCAGGACTTTGACTATAGAAATACGAAAAAAACTGTAAATATGTACTTTTTTGAAAAGAATTTCCTGAAAAATAAATATGCGCCACTGATTAAGTGGTATGTAGAAAATATGGGAGAGAACAGTTACTATGAAAAAGTACTGGGAATGTTATTATATTTACAGGAAGTGGATGCTAAAGTTATAGAAGTACCAGAGAATATGTGGTGCGAAGTGGATGATCAGGAGGATCTTGTCCGGGCAAGAGCTCAATTTGGAGATTGATTGTTAAAATATAAGGTGGAAATGTGATGGAGTTCATAAGAAGAATATATCATAAATATGCAGATACAAAACTATTTACGATATTAAATGATATGTATATGAATGGTTTCTTTTTTGCAAATATCTATGCTAACTATAAAGTGAGAAAGATAGCCCAAAAAAAGAATGCTCATATATTACCTATTAAAGTTGCGTTTATTTGTCAGCAAATAGAGGCTTGGAATAAGCTAAGAAGTGTTTTTGAAAAAATGCTGGAAGATAAACGATTTGAGGTCGTATTGATTGCGTTAGAACCTGACGAAGAAATAGGGCAGGGAAATGTATATTCTCTTTTAAAAAAATTATATGGAAAATATGTAATAAATGGATCTGATGAATTGCAGTCTTTTGATTTGAAAGGCTGGAAACCGGATTATGTTTTTTCCAATAATCCATATGACCAATATTTTCCGAAGAAGTATAGGAGTGGAACTATTGCAGCATATGCTAAAAACTGTTATGTAGATTATGGATTTTCCCTTTCTGTTACTACTTTAAAGGTGGTGCTGGAGAAAAAATATTTCCGAAATATTTACCTATTTTTTGCGGAAAACGATTTTGTGGCTGAGTACAATAAAAAACGATATAAGAGAGCGCATAGATGCGGTGATAGAAAAACATTGACAATCGGATATCCCTCATTTGAGTTTTTCTATAAACAAAGGATATCGAAAAAAGATGACAGATTTACAATTGTGTGGACACCGCGTTGGACAGAAGATAAAAAATTAGGAGGAAGCAATTTCCTGAATTTTAAGGATCAGTTTTTAGATTTTTCTCTTAAAAATCAGGATATAAGATTCATATTCAGACCGCATCCTATGACCTTTGAACATTTCATTTCTATCGGAAAAATCACGCGAGAAGAAGTGGATAAATACTTGGATTATTTTAGAAAAAATGATGTACGGGAATATGACAAACAACCGGATTTTGCAGAGAGTTTCTGGAAATCGGATATTTTGGTAACCGACTATTCTTCAGTAATGATTGAATATTTTCTTACCGGAAAACCCATTATCTATTGTGATACCGGAGCAGTATTGAATCCGATAGTAAAGGAGATGTGTAACGGATTTTATATAGCAAACAACTGGAATGAAGTAGAAATGTTAATAAAACAGTTAAAAGAAGGAAATGATCCGTTAGGTGAGTTACGCAAAGAGATTAGAGTGAAATTGTTTGGTGATGATTATGAGACAATATCACAAAGATTTTTGGATGCGTTATATGATGACTTTAAGCATATAGGATAAAGGGAGAATGCAGTTACTCGCGGAATGTGCCAGAGTGTGTGCGGAAAAGAGAAGAAAATGAAATTCTATGTAAGAGAATACAAAAAAGAAGAGTATGAAAACTGGGATAAATTTATAGCAGAGAAAAGTATCAATGGAACTTTTTTGCAGATGAGGAAATTTCTTAGTTATCATCCGGAAGAGCGTTTTATGGATGCTTCTAAAATGATTTATGATGAAAAAAATAATTTGGCAGCAGTATGCCCTGCGTGTATGATTATCGATAATGGGAGAAAAATTTTCTTTTCACATAAAGGAAGTACATATGGGGGGATATTGTTTGACAAAAAGAACTATACAGTTGAAAAAGTTTTAGAAATAATCAGAACGTTGGAAAGACAGTTAATAGAAGATGGCTTTCAAGAATTATGGTTAAAAATAACACCAACGTTGTTTTCGCAGGAAGCAGATGATTTACTAAAATACTGCTTATGTCATGAAAAATATGATGAATATAAAGAACTGAATCTTTATGTGGATTTACAGAATTGCAAAGAGGATATGATATCCAACTTGGCACAGGGAAAGAGAACGAATGTCCATAATTGCGAAAAACGTGGACTCATATTAAAAAAGCTTGAAAGGTATGCAGAAATCATGGAATTTCATGAAATATTAAAAGAAACATTAAGTAAATATGGTTTGTCACCTATACATACGGTAGACGAATTATGGGATTTTAAAATAAATCGGTTAACGAGAGAATGTGACTTTTATGGAATTTACGACAATACAAAGATGATTGCAGGATCTATGATGTTCTATTTTTTGTCAGCGGGAACGGCACATACACAATATTTATGTGCCAGACATGAATATGATACACTTAGCCCCATGACTTATATGTATTATTGTATGATGAAGGAAGCAAAACTACGAGGATTCAGAAAAATATCATGGGGAATAACAACGGAGCACCTGGGACTGGAGATCAATAGCGGATTAACGAAGAGTAAAGAAGCATTTGGAAGTACTTATGCAAATAATGGCATTTTCCATAAGTTTTTATATTAGCAAATGTAGATGATAGAAGCGGTAAGGAATTAGTTGCTTAATGAAAGGATATTGTACAGAGTTATGACAGAATACGGAGGATACCTTCCACTTGAAATGAATGAAAAAGGCGGAGAACTGTATAGTGAGAACAATGATTATACAGTATGGAGACTAAATTGTGGCAGATCTGCTATAGTTGCCGCATTGAAAAGTTGTGAGGTTGGAAGGGTATTTATTCCATATTATAATTGTCATGTAGTTGAGACTGCTTTGCAAAAATATGGATATACCATTTCAAAGTATAAAATAGATCGAAATTTCATGCCTTTATTAGATAGTATTTCAGAAAATGACTGGATAGTATATACAGATTATTTTGGTATATGTACTTTGAAAACTAAAGAGGAAATTATCCGGAAATACCGGAATGTTATTTTTGATAACACGCAGGCTTTTTTTTCTGAACCCATTATTAAAAAAGGGGTTTTTAATGTATATTCATGTAGGAAATTCTTCGGAGTGTCTGATGGCGCATATGTAATAAGTAACAGAAAAACTGATATAGATAACTTATATAATAAAGATTTTTCTTGGGAAAGGTGCGCATATCTAATAAAAAGCTATGAGTTGGGGACGAACGGAGCATATGGTGATAGTTTACAGAGTGAGGAATCAATAGGTTATGAGATAAAATTGATGTCAGATTTTACAAGAATTATGATGCAGTCCATCAATTATGAAACAGTAAGAGAAAAAAGAAACAGAAATTTTAATTATTTAGTTGAACAATTTGCAGATATTAATGATATAAAGTTAAAATCGAATGAAAGTACTGCTCCTATGATCTATCCATTATTGGTTCATAATGAAGAATTAAGAACATATTTAATTCAAAAGAAAATTTATGTTCCACAATGGTGGAAATATCTTATTGATACAATGAAAGAAAGCGATTTTGAAGTGGAATTAAGCCAATATTTAATTCCGCTTCCGATTGATCAACGCTATTCGTTGGAAGATATGAATGATATAGTGAATATTATTCGTGCGAAGTGTGAAAACAAATAGATACTAAAGTAAACACCAGGGAATTACCTGATGTTTACTTTATAGGAAAAATTGGCTAAGCGATATAGGAACATTATACTGGATAAAACAGAAATCCATAATATTCTGAATGTGTATGGATGTACGGAATGGTTAAGAGCAATTTGATACCATACAACCGGAGCAAGACAGATCAATAAATAAATCCAATTATTTTGTAAAAAAGTTTTCCATTTAATATTTTTACGATTTCTGTAAACAGCTATAACTAAAGGAACAAAGATTAAAAGAATAAGTGCTATATATACAATGTTTGCATATTTGTATAAGTGTTCACCCAAGATATAAAAAATATTAATAGGAGTAATTTTATCCGGACTGACATGAGAAGTACGGAATATAAGATTCTCCAGCCCATCTGCAAACAAGTTTTTCTTTAAAACAATAGATCCAAGTTCCCATTTTCCAATCCACATTCCGGCATAGCCAAATAACCATGAGGATGAAAACATACATAATTTTGAAAAAGAAACTTCAGAAGAGGAGCTCATGGCGAGTACCAAAAGCAAGGGAATTCCCCAGGTAACTAAAGGATACGTGAGAAGATCAAAATAACTCGTAACAATGCCCATTATAAGAAAATAAAAAATAAGACGATTATTATTAAGAAACCATTCGTGCCTTCTTAGCAATACAATTAATCCAATGAGTAACGGGAAAAACACCGTTGTATATTGGAGACAGAGAGGGATTATGTATGGTGATACGAAAAGCATGGAGGCAAAAAATAAAATAACAAATTTAATGTCAAAAAGCTTATACATTTCTTTGGAAAGGAACAACAGTAATATAAGTTCTATTAAATAATTCAATAGTCGGATTTCTGAGTAATTCAAAAATAACAATAATGGTTTTAGAAAAATGAGATAACCATGCCAATAACGTGCATAACTATTTAAGGGTACTGTGCTAGGTGATGTTTTATCGTAAATAAGATTCAAAGCCTCAATAGGGGGTTCATCGTATTTGTAGATAAGCAAAGCCTTTTGCGCAGCAGAATCATTAGAACTGCAAGAGGCGGTTCCTAACATTAATGCATCAGTAAAATTATCACGTAATGTGATCCAGGAATTGAAGAGCATTCTTCTAAGGGAACGTTTCCCGTTATCTCCACGAGAAGATAAATAGGGAGTAACACTAGTTGAATATTCCGGTCTTGGTGTCCGTGCTGTCCGGTGGTTAGGAAACCGATTGGCAATTATTTAGAATACAAGAAATCTCACCAATATAAAGCCGGCTAACGCCCCGCAAAGCGGCTCTGGGCTTGACATTGGCTCAATTTCTTATGAATGGTAGTTAAGCCAATCAAAGGCGATTTCCGTATCCGGAATGTAGGTTTCCACTGCGCCGGAATCGCGGTTTCTTGACGCAAGAATATTCAACTAGTGGGAGTATATCCTTCAGAAACAATTACTTCGGTAGAAGAAAACATGTTGGAATTCATTTTTTCCACAGGAAGCAGGTAAGCAAGTGTAAGAAGTCCCCAACCGATAAAAACACTTGCAATTAGAATGAGTATTAGATTTATCATTTTTTTCATAGCGTATAAGACACCTCACATAATATTTTGTAGATCCATAAAACTTTGTTTATTTTAATACAACAGAGTTTTTTCGATACCAGTTTGCAACATCCACATTTTGCCAGGCGTTAGGACTGCTGGAAATGTCATCAAAATACAATAGATATGGCTTGACGGAGAATTCATCCAAAATAACATCCTTGTCATCAGACATAAGATGAACTAAACGAGTATCATATTCAGCCTTATATTGAGCAGCCTCTCCGGAATATAATTCCAGACAAGCGGTATAAGAAGAATATTTGTTCCCCTCCGATATTTTGAAATTAAGTTCTAAAAAGAGCAGAAGGCATATCACAAGACAACATAACTTTTTGCCTTGTAAAAAAGAAAAAGTTATATTTTTGCGATGGACCAAATAGCCAGTCCAATATATTTCATTTAAAAACATGAGTAATAGAAAAGCATATTTGCCTATGTTCTGCAATCTTTCCGGACCGGGAAAACCTAGGGAATAGTTACCCGGTGTGTACATACAGGAGTTTATTGCTATACTAAAGAGTAAAAACAACAAGGGAAGTGGAAAGGTATAGGTTGTTTTTTTTACCAGCTTGATGATAATGGGCCATGCAAGAAGGCAGATTAAGATGACGGGAATGCTGAGCCATTGAATGCCATAGTATCCGCAATACAGAAAAGAATATACGATAGCTTCAAGAGCCCCTCTTTTAACATCGACAAAATAGGCTTGGCGCACAGTATTTCCGTCTGCAGTGATATTAATTAAAAATGCAATAAAATAGATTATAATGAAAGGAATTTGAAAGTGCCAGGAATGCTCTCTGGCAATCATGGAAACAACTAATATAGAAACAAGAAGAACCATACCACATAAAGCAGTAGCGTAATTAGCTCCTCCACATAAAACACAGGACAGAGTAGCAATTAAGAATAAAATGATTTTAGAGATTTTTCCGGTGATATACGGATAATGTAATACACATGCTACTAATATCAGCATAATACTATGCATAAATGTATAATGAACGGATCCGTTGAACCAATAAAACGAATCAACGGGAGAGACAACGGTTTCTATTAATAACAGGCACAGAATACTGGACAAAGTTACCCATAAGGATTTTGGAATCTGTAATTTTTTAACTAAAAGAATATAAAGTAAATAAAAATGTGAAAAAATCAATGAAGTAAGCATTATAATAGGCGTTAAAAAGTATAATTGTTCACTCCAAACAGAAGGCTGTAAAGCCATGAGGAAAATGGAAGAGAAAGTGCCTTGCCATGTATGATAGGATAAAATAACCTTATCGGCAGCAGCACACAGAGTCTTGAAAATAGAGTGGGTATCTTCCCAACATAAATGTGCCGAATAGCCATACGCAAAATCATCAGCACTCGGTACAGCATATCTTCCGACAAGCAATAAAGGAATTAATGACAAAACTAAAACACTGAGACAGATGATCATAATTACGGTTGTAGATTTATCTTTAGTATTGTTCATTATATATGCGTCGATAACTGAAAGTATCGAAACTCCTTTTTGCTATTATATTTAAACATTTTTAAGGTAATATATAATTTTTGAAAAGTCAAGCAAAGTACAAAATCTCCGGGAAGAAAATTATCATTGCTTTTTTAGTGTGGATAAAGTAATATTGCGATGAAATGACTTTAAAAGAGAAGGACTTATCAGATGAACATATTGTTTTGTGGTTCCAATGCACCCCAGGAACTGGATACACAACTTCATTATTTATCAGCTGCAGCTAATAGGTATCAACATCGATTCATGCAGGCATTAGCAGAACAGGGGAATACTGTGAAAGTATTTTCTTATATTGGATTTCCTCTGGAAGAAGGCGGCAGAGAAGCTATTCAGAAAGGGAAGACACCGTTCCCGGTTCGGTATGTGTTTAAGCAGCAGAACCTGTTGAAAACACTGACAGAATGTCGACAAACATTACAGGAGCAACTGCGTGACGCTGACTTATGCATAGCATATAATTCGGTATATGCTTGGTTTTCATTACCTAAAATGTGCAAAAAAAGCGGCAAAAAGAGCGTGTTGGTGCTGGCAGATTATTCGGGACCGGAATCTTATCGCAGCCTTCCGAGAAAAATATATGCTTGGCTGATGCTGCAAAATATCCGGAAATATGATGTGGTAGTAGGTCTGTCCGAACAGACGAAGAGATACTTGACAAAAAAGCAGAGATTCATCTGCTCTGAAGGTGGCATTGACAGAGAGTTCTATGATTATTTTGGAACGCTGTCAGAGAAACAAGTAAGTGAAAATAATAAGATATTCATGTATGCCGGAGTACTGGAGAGGGTAACCGGTCTGGATCTGATGATGGAGGCATTTACGCAGCAGGCTGACGAGAGCAGTGAATTATGGATCAGTGGGAAAGGAAGCTTGGAACAGGAAGTGGTGGCAGCTTCTGAGAAGGACTCAAGAATAAAATATCTTGGATTCCTGGAATATGCAGAGTATCTCAAATGCCTGGAACGAGCGGATGTGCTGGTGAATCCACGAAATATGAATATGGAAGAGAATCGCAATAATTTCCCGTCCAAGATCATGGAATATCTTGCAACCGGTAAAGAAATCCTGTCTACCAGATTTGTCGGCTGGGAAAAATTTAAGGAGAATGTTACATTTTGCGGCAGTACAGTTGCAGATATGCAGGATGCTTTGATACAATGTGGCTTAAATGTTGAAAAAAACAGGGAAGTAAGGTATACTCAGAACAGAGAATTCGCGTTATCCTATTTATGGCAGGAGCAGATAAAGCGTATCATTAAATTTATTGGAGGCAATTATGTTTGAAGGTAAGACCTTACTGATCACCGGTGGTACCGGTTCTTTTGGAAATGCAGTATTGAATAGATTTCTGGCAACGGAGATCGGAGAGATCCGTATTTTCTCCAGAGATGAACTGAAGCAGGACGATATGCGTCATTACTATCAGAGAGAATTCCCTGAGTATAGTAATAAGCTGAAGTTTTATATTGGTGATGTGCGTGATCCGCAGAGTATTCAGAAGGCAATGCATGGTGTGGATTATATTTTTCATGCTGCAGCATTGAAGCAGGTTCCTTCCTGTGAGTTTTTCCCCATTGAAGCAGTGAAGACGAATGTACTGGGAACGGAGAATGTTCTGCAGGCGGCAATCGAGGCAGGGGTGAAAAAAGTAATCTGTCTGTCTACGGATAAGGCAGCATATCCTGTAAATGCCATGGGTACTTCTAAGGCGATGATGGAGAAGGTCATCGTGGCAAAATCACGTACCGTAGATCCTAAGGACACGACGATCTGCTGTACCAGATACGGTAACGTACTTTGTTCCAGAGGATCTGTAATTCCTCTGTTTATCAGTCAAATCAAGGAGGGCAAGCCTCTTACCGTAACCGAACCTACCATGACCCGTTTCGTAATGAGCCTGGAAGAGGCAGTGGAATTGGTAGTCTATGCTTTTGAAAACGCAGAGAGCGGAGATATCATGGTGCAGAAGGCACCGGCATGTACGATCGGTGTCCTGGCACAGGCAGTAAAAGAAATCTTCCATGCAGAGGATGAGGTAAAGGTGATCGGAATCCGTCACGGTGAGAAGATGTACGAGACACTGCTGACGAATGAAGAGTGTGCTCACGCTATTGATATGGGCAGGTTCTATCGTGTGCCTGCGGACAAGCGTGATCTGAACTACGATAAGTATTTTACAGACGGCAATCTGGAGCGTTCCAAATTGACCGAGTTTAATTCCAACAACACACGTCTGATGGATGTTGAGCAGGTGAAGGAGAAGCTGTTAAGCCTGTCTTACATTCAGAAGGAACTGGCAGAGTGGGAGAAATAAGCATGAAGGTTTTGGTAACGGGGGCCGAAGGCTTCATTGGTAAGAATCTGGTGGCAGAACTGGAACATCGGGAGGATGTGACAGTTCTGCCTTATGATGTTCATACGCCGGAAAATTTATTGGATGAATATTGTCGGGAATGTGATTTCGTATTTAATCTGGCAGGAGTGAACCGACCGGAGCACACGGAAGAATTCATGGAAGGAAATTTTGGTTTTGCGACTACATTAGTGGAGACACTTCGCAAGCATGGAAATACCTGCCCGGTGATGAACTCTTCTTCCATTCAGGCGGCATTGGAGAATCCCTACGGCAAAAGCAAGAAAGCCGGGGAGGACATGCTGTATGCCTATGGGCAGGAGACGGGAGCACAGATATATATCTATCGTTTCCCCAATGTCTTCGGAAAATGGTGCAGACCGAATTATAACAGTGCGGTAGCTACTTTTTGTCATAATATTGCACATGGTCTGCCGATACAGGTGAATGATCGGAGCACGATGATGCATCTGGTGTATATCGATGATGTGGTGGAGGAACTTCTGCAGGCGCTGGACCGGCATCCTCATGTGAACTCTGATGGATATTGCTATGTTCCCACAGTGTATGAGACAACACTGGGAGAGATCGTTAATCTGCTCTATAGTTTCAGGGAAAGCCGGAGCAATCTGATGGTTCCGGAGATGACAGAGGGAAGCTTTTCAAAGAAGTTATATAGTACTTATCTAAGTTATCTGCCTACAGACCAATTTGCGTATTCTCTGAATATGCATGAGGATGAGCGTGGCAGCTTTACGGAAATCTTAAAAAGTGTGGACCGGGGGCAGGTATCTGTGAATATCTCGAAGCCCGGGATTACCAAGGGAAACCACTGGCACCATACGAAGAATGAAAAATTTCTGGTAGTCAGCGGCAAGGGACTGATCCGTTTCCGCAGACATGGCAGTGAGGAGATCATAGAATATTATGTCAGCGGGGAGAAACTGCAGGTAGTGGATATCCCTACCGGTTATACACATTCCATCGTGAATGTGGGAGATACCGATCTGGTAACGCTGATGTGGTGCAACGAATGTTTCAATCCGGGCAGACCGGACACGATATATGAAGCTGTGGAGGAAGGAAAGAATGAATAAGCTGAAAGTCATGACAGTCATCGGAACCCGGCCGGAGATCATCCGTCTGTCCGAAGTGATTAAGAAATGCGATAAATATTTTGATCAGATACTGGTACATACCGGTCAGAATTATGATTATACATTGAACCAGATATTTTTTGAAGATCTGGAACTGCGCCAGCCGGATTATTTTCTGGAAGCAGTAGGCAGTGACCTAGGAGAGACTATCGGAAATATTATATCTAAAAGCTATAAGTTGATGGTAGAGGTGAAACCGGATGCATTTCTGGTACTGGGAGACACGAATTCTGCACTGGCGGCAATCTCCGCAAAGCGCCTGAAGATTCCTATTTTCCATATGGAAGCAGGGAATCGTTGCTTTGACGAGAATCTTCCGGAGGAGACGAACCGTCGTATTGTGGATCATATTTCGGATCTGAACCTCTGTTACAGTGAACATGCCAGAAGATATCTGAATGCAGAAGGCACCGCGAAGGAGAGAACCTATGTCACCGGTTCCCCTATGGCAGAAGTGCTGTCTGCACATTTGGAAAAAATCAAAGCCAGCAAAGTACTCGAGACTTTGGGTTTGGAGAAGGGGAAGTATATACTTCTGTCTGCCCACAGAGAAGAGAATATTGATGATGAGAAGAATTTCTTCGCGCTGATGAATGCGGTAAATACTATGGCAGAGACGTATCAGATGCCTATTATCTACAGTACCCATCCCCGCAGCAAAAAGTTCATCGAGCAGAGAAAATTCGTGTTCCATCCGCTGGTGAGAAGCCTGCAGCCTTTCGGATTCTCCGATTATAATCATCTGCAGATGAATGCGTTCTGTGTAGTATCGGATAGTGGAACACTTCCGGAAGAGGCATCTTATTTCAGCTCCAAGGGATATCCTTTCCCGGCAGTATGTATCCGTACTTCCACTGAGCGTCCCGAAGCAATCGATAAGGGTAATTTTATCCTGGGCAGTATCACTACCGAACAGGTGCTTCAGGCGGTGGATATGGCAGTGCGTATGAATGCAGAAGGTGACTTAGGATTACCCGTGCCGAATTATGTGGATGAGAATGTAAGTACGAAGGTTGTGAAGATTATTCAAAGCTACACCGGAATTGTCAATAAGATGGTGTGGAGAAAATAGGAGAGATAATGATACCTTTTTTGATATTTTGCCTGATTAATTTTGGACTCGTTATGCTGAGCAAGAAGTCTTTTGGTGTTACGTTGCCTGTGACATTAACCGGAGTGACGTTATTGACTTATTTCGGACAATTCTTATTTCATACATTTAATGTCGGCGTCTGGTTATGTGTAGGAATGGCTGTGGCAGGAGCCGTTTTGTTGATAGTGCGCAGAAAGGACCGTGATTTTATATCACGGTGTTTTTCGGTTGGATTTTTTGTATTTTTGGCAATCTGTATCTTGTTTTTGGTGCTGGATTATGGTCGTTGGCTTACAACATGGGATGAGTATTCACATTGGGGGAAGATGCTGAAGGAAATGTTCCGTCTGGACAGATTTTACACGGAACATCAGTCCAATCTGACAGCGCATAAGGATTACCCGCCATTTGCACAAATTTTTGAACTGATATGGTGCAAGCTGTCTTGGAAGTACACAGAGGGCACTGCAACGGCAGCACTGGATATTTTGGGATTTTCTATGATATTGCCACTAGTGATAGAACGGTTGGAGTGTAAAAAAGAAATAGGAAAAATACAGAGATTTTTAAGCAGTTTGGCAATTGCTGTGGTTCTGTTGATCGTGATCCTGAATTTTGATAATGTGCAGTCCATGACATTGAATCTTGATCTGCTTCTGCCTTTATATTATGTGGCACTGATCATGATGATAGCAGATAAGGAGCTTCGCAAGTCAAAGTTTGGATTCATTATGATTTTGCTGGGGCAGTTCGGATTAATACTTACGAAACAAATGGGAATTGCATTTGTGCTGCTTGTATGGTTCTTTTATACAATGTCAGAGGTTCTGGATACTGCAAATCTGCGGAAAGAGAACCTGCGATACAAGGGATTGTTAGCAGTACGTTCACTGGTAGTATTGATCACGCCGTTTATCAGTAATGGAATATGGAGCAGATATGTTTCGAGTCTGGGAGAAGGAGGACAGTTTTCTCTCTCGAAGATTAACCTTAAGACCTTGTTCCGTGTTATAGCAGGTGGAGGAGACTGGCTGCAGAGAATTACTTTTGTCAGATATATCAGAGCACTGTTTACTACGAATATTACGACAGGATTGTTCCCGATGACCTATGTATCTGCTATAGTTGTATCATTTTGCATATTGGTCATTATGTCATATGCATTTAGAACCGTGGTAACAAAGGGTGAAATGCTGCGCTATGGTTTGCTATTTGCATTGGGAAGTGCAGGATATGCATTTACGATGCTTACAATGTATCTGTTTTGTTATACGGAAGGTGAAATGAGTGTTTTGGCAAGCTTTGAGAGATACATGTGCACTTACGTGGTGAGTCAATATATGATCTTGCTGCTACTTCTGCTGAAATTACTTAATAGGATGAAGATAGATGTCTGCAGCTATGCGGTGGTGTGCACTTTATTGGGAATCGGTCTGATAACAGTAGGAGCAGATGGATTGGGTAAACTGATGCCTAAGAAGTTTACCGAGAAAAATATGGTGGAATACAAGGAGCAGGCGGATGTCATACAGATGTATGTTCCGGAAGGAACAGAAGTATACATGATAAGTAATCTGAACGCTGTGGATGCGACATTTACGGCATATTATCTGGATAACATTTTAATTGATAACAGAGCGATGAGCTCAAATGTTGCTACCGTTGGAGCGGAAAATGTTGATTACTGGAATGACATCGTGAATTGCATCCGGGAAGACGGGTATGTATATGTGTGTGATGCTACGGATAATGTGAATGATGCATTGGCGAAGTATGCGGAAGAGGGAGGGATTACAGATCAGACATTATATGTGGCAGAAGATGAAAATGGGGAATTCAAGTTACGGAGAGCATGGTAGACAAAGCTGACAGGAGAAAAATTATGACGAAAAGAGCATTAATTACAGGAATTACAGGGCAGGATGGATCTTATCTTGCGGAGTTTTTATTAGAAAAAGGTTATGAAGTACACGGTATTGTACGTAGAGCATCGATTTCCAATACCGCGCGGATCGATCATATTATGGATCGTATTACTTTACATGACGGAGATCTGTCTGACTCTTCTTCTCTGGTTCGCATTATCGGACTGGTACGCCCGGATGAGATTTATAACCTGGCAGCACAGTCGCATGTACAGGTATCCTTCGACGCACCGGAATACTCCGGAGATATTGACGCGTTGGGCGTATTACGTATTCTGGAGGCGTGTCGTATTCATGGGCTGGAGAAGACGACGAAAGTATACCAGGCATCCACTTCAGAGCTGTATGGTAAAGTAGAAGAAGTACCGCAGAGAGAGACCACACCTTTTCATCCGTATTCTCCGTATGCTGTTGCAAAACAGTACGGTTTCTGGATTGTGAAGGAATACCGGGAAGCATACGGAATGTTTGCGGTAAACGGTATTTTATTCAATCATGAGTCTGAACGCCGCGGAGAGAATTTCGTAACGAGAAAAATTACGTTGGCAGCGGGAAGAATCGCAGAGGGCTTACAGGATCATCTGGAACTCGGTAACATGGATTCCCTCAGAGACTGGGGATATGCCAAGGATTATGTGGAATGTATGTGGATGATACTGCAGCACGAAACACCGGAAGATTTTGTTATTGCTACCGGAGAGCAGCATACGGTTCGTGATTTTACAGAGCGAGCATTCGCGGTAAATAGCATTCAGATTCGTTGGGAAGGTACCGGTGTCGATGAGAAGGGCTATGATGCACAGACCGGCAAGCTGTTGGTATGCGTGAATCCGAAATGGTATCGTCCGACAGACGTGGACAACCTGTGGGGAGATCCTACGAAAGCCAGGACGGTACTTGGCTGGAATCCACAGAAGACCACCTATGCGGAACTGGTAGAGATCATGGCAAAGCATGACAGAGAACTGGCAAAGAGAGAGAAAGTGATAAAGGGACAGTTATGAATATAGTATTATTATCCGGAGGATCGGGACAGAGACTGTGGCCGTTGTCCAACGATATCCGTTCCAAACAGTTTATTAAGATATTCCGTAAGGCTGATGGAACATTAGAGTCCATGGTTCAGCGTGTATACCGGCAGATCAAGACAGTAGATCCGGAAGCATTGGTTACGATCGCTACATCGAAATCTCAGGTATCGGCAATCAACAATCAGCTGGGCGAGAACGTAGGGATTAGTGTGGAACCCTGTCGTAGAGATACTTTTCCGGCAATCGCGCTGGCGGCGGCATATCTGAAAGATGTGCAGGGGGTGGCAGAGAATGAGCCCATTGTGATCTGCCCGGTGGATCCCTATGTGGAGAAGGATTATTTTGAGGCATTGCAGGACTTGTGCGACCGCGCCGGAGAGTCCGATGCGAATCTTGTACTGATGGGAATTGAGCCTACGTATCCCAGTGAAAAGTACGGTTATATCATACCTGAGACAGCAAAGCAGCTGAGTCGCGTGACGATGTTCAGGGAGAAACCTACCAAAGAAGTGGCGCAAGAGTACATTGCCCAGGGAGCACTCTGGAACGGCGGAGTATTTGCTCTCAGACTGGGATATGTATTGAAGCGTGCGCACGAACTGATTGAGTTTACGGATTATGAGGATCTGTTTCAGAAATACGATACGTTACAGAAGATCAGCTTCGACTATGCTGTAGTAGAGAAGGAACCCGAGATAGAAGTAATGCGTTTCGCGGGAACCTGGAAAGATCTGGGGACCTGGAATACACTGACAGAGGCAATGGACAGCAATTGTGTCGGTGAGGGTGTTCTGAATGATACCTGTGAGAATGTACATGTGGTGAATGAACTGAATGTACCGATCCTATGCATGGGATTAAAAGATATCGTCGTGGCAGCCAGCCCCGAGGGAATCCTGGTATCAGATAAGGAGCAGTCCAGCTACATCAAACCTTATGTGAATCAGTTCGACCAGAAGGTAATGTTCGCGGAAAAGTCCTGGGGAAGCTTCCGGGTACTGGATGTGCGTGATCACAGCATGACTATTAAGGTAACACTGAATCCCGGACATCGGATGAATTACCATAGTCATGATTTCCGGGACGAAGTATGGACGGTAATTGCCGGAGAAGGTCGTGCAGTGATCGATGATGTGGAGCAGACTGTGAAGGTTGGCGATGTGCTGACTATGAAGGCTGGGTGCAAACATACGATTATTGCAGATACGGAACTGCAGGTGATCGAAGTGCAGATCGGTGATGAGATCAGCGTGCATGATAAGCATAAGTACTGATTCAGGGATGTAAATAAGAGCGGAGAAGTATGTGAAAACAAAAGATAAGACACAAAAAAGAGTTCAACAAATAATATGTGGTATATTATGGCTTGGACTGATATTCTTTGCATTCCGCAAGGTAAATAAAGGTCTGGATCTATGGGATACGGGTTATAATCTTGCTAACTTTCAATGGATGGGAACAGAGCACATGGATAACATGTGGCTGTTCTCAACCTATCTTTCCAATGCTGTCGGACACATCCTTAGTCTGTTGCCGGGCGGAAAGACGCTGCTGGGAATGAATATTTATACGACCGGTGTGACGGCGTTATTGATGATACTAAGCAGTTGCTTTTTGGTCAGGTACATGAAGATTCCGATGGTCTTAGTCGTGGCGGGAGAATTTGTTGCTTTGAATTTGTGTTGGGCGCCATCTGCGATTTTATATGATTACCTGACATTTGTATGCCTGGATGTAGGACTGATACTGATGTTGATCGGACTGACGAAAGAACATTGGAGAGAGGTGTTTCTGTCAGGTATTCTGATTGGAACGGGCATGTTCGTTCGTTTTTCAAACTTAGCACAGCTGATAGTTATTATTTTAATTCCGGTGTTTTATATCATTATGTGGATAGGCAGTGTGCTGAACCGAGAAAAGGGAAAGAGAATATGGATGAAAGATATGCTAAAGCAGATGGCGGCATTTTTAGCAGGATATGCTCTGATTGTTGCTATTGTGTTAGGGTATATCTCGATTCGATATGGATTCTCTGAATATGTGGAGGGCATTGGAGAATTGATGGATATGTCCCAAACTACCCCCGGCTATTCCTCAAGTTTTATGATAAAATTCTTGTTCACGAATCTGATGAGATATGGTTTGCGATTATGGCATGTTATAGCAGCAATTGTTTTGGGCTTGGTCTGTGCAGTGGCAGCAGATAAGATGGATTCTAAACTGCATAAATGTGTGTTCCGCCCACTGGCAGGGGGTATCAGCATTATACTGGCATTGCATGTACTATATACATATCTGACAAAATGTGACTATATCACACAGGACTATCTGTCATACAGTTCAGTGTATGCGCCGATGCTTTTACTTGGAGTACTCACAATCTTTATTGCGGTTGTACGTGTGTTTTCAAAAGAAGCATCTATGGCGGAAAAATTCCTTGGCGTGATTGTAGTGTCCATATATTTACTTTCGGTGATAGGAAGCAGCACGGAATTCCATTTGGGAATGAACAATTATTTTGTACTGATGCCGTATTTACTATGGGAGATTTATAGTTTTTGCAGACGAAAGACAGATCTTATACCGGTCTATCCGGCTAAAATAATTATCACCGCATTTGTTATATTTTGCTGTTCTCTGACAATAGGGTTTGGGCAGAAATTCATTTATGAAGAAGCTGGAAGTACCACAGGACGTGAATATTGTGTAAATGGAAACAGGACACTTCGTGGAATTTATATGACACAGAGGAAAGCTGAAATTGCACAGGGACTGTCCGATTACCTGGCAGATAATGGATTGCAGGGAAGAGAAGTGATTCTCTATGACATGAATCCTGGACTGGCATTTTATCTGCAACTGCCGCCGGCGTTTAACAGTTGGATATCCCTGGGAAGCTATTCATGTGAGAAACTGCAGGCTGACCTTGAGAGAACGAAAGAGAAGAAGGAACTTCCCCTTATGATCGTAAGCAATAATTTTGAAAGTGATGAAAGAGTGAAAGCAGAAGTACTGCGACGGTTTATGAAGGAATGCGGATATGAAATGACGTACTCGGTCGGACAGTTTGAGATGTTCGTGGCGGAGTGAGATATGAAGTATAATGAAGAGGAAAAAATGTTCATGTGATAACACATGGACATTTTTTGTTTAAGACAAATAAGGTGCTCTAGAAAGAAAACTATGTCGAAAAATCGAAACGACTAGGTGACTAAATCGAAACAAATATAGGTAAAGAATAAGGTATAATTAAGGTGTCATCAACTTTTTAGGATGATTTTTTAATAAATGGAGAATGACTATTTAAATAGGCAGGGGAGAAGAGAAATGGGAAAGAAAATTTTTGTCTCATATAAGTATTATGATAATCAAGTACAGAACCTGAATGGACAGAGTAATTCAACAGTTAGAGATTATGTCGATAAATTTGAAGAAAAATTAGATTTAGAAGATGATATTTATAAGGGTGAGAGTGATGGAGAAGATTTAAGTAAATTATCAGAGGATAGTATTTGGGAAAAGCTAAAGGATAGGATTTATGATAGTTCAGTGACTATAGTGTTTCTTTCACCTGGGATGCGAGAAACGTGGAAAGAAGATAAGGAACAATGGATCCCGTGGGAGATTTCCTATTCTTTGAAGGAAACTTCTAGAAAAAATAAAAACGGAGATTCGGTAACAAGTCATAGTAATGCTATGATAGCAGTTGTTTTGCCGGATAAAAATGGATCATATTCTTATTATCTAGAGAAGAAATATTGTTGCGTAGGCGGCTGCACAATGCACCATACGAATGATTTATTTACTATTATTAGAGAGAATAAATTCAATAGAGTGAAAAATTCTTCAAAGAGAAATTGCGATAATAACGATACGATTTGGACCGGAACGTGTAGCTATATAGAAGCAGTAGAATGGTCGACATTTATTAATGACTATCATACATATATAGATAAAGCAGTTGAACGCCAAGATAATATTGATGAATATTTAATTCGTAAAGAAGTATAAACAAGGATGCTTTGTGTGTCACATATGTGAATATTGACAGTTAGAGATAAATAAAAGGTTATACGGAAGAGAGGAGAGAACTATATGTTTGCTGGTTTCAAAATGAAAATTTGCAATTTTGAGGAATGTGTTTGGGAAGACTACATAGAAAAAGGGAAGAAATTGTATGAACATTCTAAACAGGAAGTACAAAAATCTTTAGATAAATATCTTTCCCCAGATGGAATATTGCAGGCAGAAGAAATTGAGAAAGACTGGTTTCCGTCATGTAAAGCAAATGTTTTTTTGTCTCATTCACATACAGATGAAAAACTGGCAATAGCAATTGCAGGATTTTTAAGTGAGTTTGGTTTAACAACATTTATTGATTCTTGTGTATGGGGGTATGCGGATGAACTTTTGAGAGCAATAGATAATAAGTACTGTGTATCGGGAGAAAAACCTGATGGATCAATAGATACATATAGCTATTCAAAAAGAAATCAATCGACAGCTCATGTTCATATGATATTAAACAGTGCATTAATGAAAATGATAGATAGAACAGAATGCTTAATATTCCTTAATACACCAAACTCATTAAAGATAGAGGATCTTTCGAAAGAAAAAACGAGTTCGTGTTGGATCTATAGCGAATTGTTAATGTCAAAGTGCGTTGGAAAGAAAAAAATTGCAAGAAAGCCACCGCTTTTGATAAAGGGATTCTGTGAGCATAGTGATCTCAAGGTAGACTATAAAACAGATACTTCTCATTTAATACCTTTATCTAAAAACGATATTGAAGAAGCTTCAAGGCAAGGGAAGAAGGTTGGAATCGCTTTATTGGATCAACTTTATGATAATAAGGGAATAGTGAGGGAAACTGATTATGCCACAGAAGAAAATTAAACATCTTGAAATGGTTGAATTGATTATAGAGAGAATGGCAAAGAATTCTTTTCAGTTAAAAGGTTGGACAATGACATTGATCACTATCGTTGGTGCAATTTCGGCTCAGGGATCTGATAAAAGATTTATTTCGCTTGCATTTATTCCAATTATAGGATTTTGGTTATTAGATTCATTTTATCTGATGCAGGAGAGAAAATATAAGCAGTTATATAAAAACATTATTGAAAAAGGTGAAGAAGAAATAGATTTTAGCTTAGATACGAGTAAAGCAACCGGAACGACAGACGAAATGAAACGACTTTGCTTTTGTAGATGCCTATTTTCAATAACAGAAGGTATTTTTTATGGGGTAATTGCGTTGTCGGTAATTGTGTTAGTAGTAACATTAAAGGTATTTTAAAATGTTTCAATGTAATTTTACAACAAGATAAAGATATACATAGCAGAAAGAGGGGGATAATCTGAAGACTTTTTTATTGTCAGGGGTACATGGCGTTGGAAAAGGCTATTTCCTGGATAAGGTAAGAAAGTGTATTCGAAACTACGAGGTATACTCAGCCAGTCAGCTGATTGAAAAGTATCATTCGGCTGCAGATGCAGGGTATAAGCGAGTAAGCAATATAAGTAATAATCAACATGTTCTTATCCAGGCTATTAGGAAAGAACAGATTCAGAATACACAGAACCTGATTATAGATGGGCATATATGCCTTTTCAACGCAAGCGGATTGGTGGAACGAATTCCGGAATATTTTTTTAGTGAAACCGGAATTGCTGGAATTATTTTATTACAAGACACTTCCGCTAACATTAGCGACAGGATATTACAAAGAGATTCAAGGAGAATCAATATAAATGATATAGAAGAAATGCAAAGGGAAGAACGGATATATGCTTTAGAATTGCAAAAGAAATACGGTATACAGTGTATGACGATAACACATAATTGTACGGGAAGACAGTTCACAGAGATACTGGAAGAAATGGGGGAACAGTGATGGGGAATAATATAGTATGTAAGACATTTTCGGAAATTGATTTAAATGATCCTTTTTTTGAATCGTTACGAGAGGATTATCCTGGATTTGATGAGTGGTTTGAAGGCAAAAGTGATAAGAAGGCTTTTGTACAGTATGAAAATGGAAAAGTAATTGGTTTCCTATATCTGAAGTTAGAACGAGAATTAGTAGATGATGTTGTTCCAAATATTAACGCAGATAAGATTTTAAAAGTCGGAACATTTAAAATTAATGCCCATGGTACGAAGATGGGCGAACAGTTCATAAAAATAATCATTGATAGCGCCATGAGTGCCGATGCCGATGTGTGTTATACTACAATATATGAAAAACATCAGTCTCTTATCGGATTGGTTCAACGCTTTGGTTTTGAATTGTGTGGGACAAAGGGTGAAGGATCACATAAGGAAAATGTATATGTAAAACAAATGAAAAGAATAACAGGAAACATAGATAAAGATTTTCCCTATATTAATTGCAGCGGGAGAAAATATTTATTAAGCATATATCCACAATATCATTCGGTTATGTTTCCAGATTCAATCTTAGTAACAGAGAATAAAAATATAATAACGGACGTTTCTTATACAAATTCTATTCATAAAATATATGTATGCAGAATGGATGGGGTAGAATATTTGAAACAGGGTGATATCTTGGTCTTATACAGAACCGGCGAAAGAGAGAATGGAAAAAGTGCAGAATATTCTTCGGTAGCATCTTCTATTTGTGTTGTAGAAGATGTAAAAACGCAAAATGAATTTAAAGACTTTGAACAATTTTATAATTATGCCAGCAAATATAGTGTGTTTGATAAGGAAAATTTACATTATTGGTATAAAAGAGGATATTGTAAAGCAATTAAAATGACCTATAATTTTGCCTTCAAAAAAAGAATTGTCCGTCATGATTTAATAGAAAGTATTGGATTAGATCGCAACCAATACTGGGGTTTCCTTAAATTGTCGGATGAGCAGTTTTACAAGATTGCCCAAAGAGGCGGCGCAGATAAAATATTAATAAATAGGAACTAATGTTCGATAAAAGGTTGAAATATAAGGTGCTTTGAAGTATAATACAGTAGATAGAAGATTAAGAAGTGGAGTGAATGATATGTGCGCCATATTACTGTCAATTAATCCTCAGCATGTTGAAAACATAATGAATGGAACCAAGAAATATGAATTCCGGAAGAGGGCTTGCAAGAGACACGTTGATAAAATATTGATTTATTCCACCAATCCTGTCATGAAAGTTGTAGGAGAAGCAGAGGTTGAGGATATTTTAATTGAAGATCCGGAAAGCCTTTGGAAGAAGACACAAAAAAACTCCGGAATTGACAAGGCTTTTTTTGATAAGTATTATATAGACCGGGAACAGGCTGTGGCATACAAACTGAGGAATGTAGTGAAATACGAAGAACCCAAAAAGTTGAAAGATTACGGAATTAGTAGTGCTCCTCAGTCTTTTCAGTACATAGAAGAAATGTAGTAGGTATGATGCAGGATCAATTATAGAAAGCAGAAGGTTAAAATTGTTACCTTCTGTTTTTTTGCTTTGAAAAAACGAAATGGACTATGAATAAATCGAAATAAGAAAAAACGAAAATGGAAGTATAATAAAATCATATAACACATATACGAAGGATAAGGAGCAATAAATGAAAAGAACAATAGATCAGGACAATATGAGTAATGCATATTGGAGCAACATATCATTGTATAAGAGTTTTTTGGGAGCAACTTTAATTTCAAGTCTGGTACTTTTGGCTGATATAAATCAATTTCTGATATTATGCATAGAGAAAATCGGAAAGAATTCGTTCATGGTTATAGCAGCGGCTACGATTGCTGTAATGATTGTGATGTTAATAAAGCGTCACTTTGTAGATTTACTAAAAATCCCTTGTGGTAATGTTAGCGACGAAATACTGATAGCTATTTGCTTGGCGACAATTATTATTGGAATTAGCGAACAATTATTATATTTGTTATGCAGCTATAAATTATTGATACTTATATGCATAGGTATTTTTTCGGCAGTTTTATTAGGGGCACGAATATATTTTTGCTCAAGAAAAAGTAAAAGTATAAATGCACAAACAAGTGGTGTAGTTGATTTAAAAGAATTGCTGGATGGAAAGGTAGAAAGTAAAAGATGCCCTCTTATGTTTAAAGAGGAGGCGGTTGATTATGACCTATTGGAAAGAAATGCATTAATAAAAACGATTTATAGTTCTATCGACGGATGCAATCCACAACATTCGTATGTTATTGGTCTGAAGGGAAGCTGGGGGAGTGGGAAGACAACAATTTTACATATTTTGAAAGAAAAATTATATGGAAATCCCAAAGATGTGGTAGTAATAGATAATTTTGACCCGTGGATATTTGGTTCCCAAGAAGCTCTGCTAATTGCTATGTATGATGAGATCCTTAGTAGAATTGGAATTAAATATAGCTCCTATAGTAGCAGAACCATGATTAGAAGACTAAAAGGTACAATAATAGATGAATATAAGTTAACAGGAATTTTGGAAGACATATTTGTGGTAGAGAGTGGTGACTATGAATCTGTAAAAAGAATGAAACAGAGAATGAGTATGTTTTTACGACAACTGAACAAGACGGTAGTTTTTATGATTGATAATATTGACAGAGCAGAGACCGATAATATTCTTTTCTTGTTCAAATTGATTGGAACAGTGTTCGATCTGCCCAATGTAGTGTACGTGCTTGCATACGATGAAGGTAGAATTCGTGAAGTGTTCTCTAATATAAATAAAATAAATCCACAATATATAGAAAAGATTGTTCAGCAGGAAATACCTATTCCTGAAATCTCCAGAAAAACAAAAGTGAGATTGTATGAAAGATGTTTGCAGGAAACATTATATTATTACGGGGTGGATTATGAAAAAAATAAGGAATATCAATCGGTAATCAAAATTATATGTCAGACAGTAACAAATTTACGACAGTTAAAACGTTTGTTGAATACAGCTTTTATTAATACTTTTTGGTATGATGAAGCTCTTTATAAACCACATTTACTGGCAATTGAGACTATTAGATTTTTAGAGCCGGGTCTTTACGATGAAATTAAGAGGAATCAGAAATTTTTTGTGTCGAGGGATTATTCTATTCTGTATGATCAGAGCAGTTATAAAACAAAAAGTGTACCATTTAATGAGGAAGGAAAGAAATTTTTTGAAGAACTTTTTAGAAAGTACACTGGTTATGAAGAAGTGCTGTCTGAATTATTCCCTTATGTTAAAAGATACCTAGGAGGCTTCGAACTACGGGAGGAGTATGAATTAAAAGACAATGATACAAAGCATGATTTGATTGCGAGTATAGCGAGTGCAAAGTATTTTGATTTGTATTTTTCGTATGGAGAAAATAATTTCATAAAAATTTTCGCGAGTGTTGACGCCTTTATAAAGATGATAAATAAAATAGGACATATTCAGGGCATTTCTATTACAGAGAGAGCAATTGAGAGCATAAAGGAAGAAGAACAATTAGAGTGGCTAAACAGACTTCAAAGCAAACTGGAGCAAATTGAAAGGGATAAGCGTTATATAGTAGCAAAAGGAATCTGCAATAAGTATCAATATTTCACTTCAGCAGAAGTGGGAGTTTATTCATCGAAGGTACAAAGAGTTGTATCTGTGATGGTAACTTTATTAAAAGATGCAGAATCGACACAAATTGCAGAATTGTTACGAGAGGTTTCTCAAAATTATAATATTTTTATATTGGCAGAATTGCAGCGTATCAGTAATGGACATGTTCAAAGGGGTAACAAACAGTATATGTTATTACGAAGAGCAGCAGAAAAAGAATATCGACAATTATGTAATAAGATTGTTTCTCAAAAGATTAATATTTACAGTGATGAACTGTATCAAAGAGGGCAAATTTGGTCACTATGCATGGGATTCTCGGAAAATGAGAGGAATATTTTCCGAAGATATATGAACGAAATAGCGAATTGCGATAATATTTTTAGAATCATAGAGGATGTAATTGAAGAAACAATAACAGAAAAGGGAAGCGAGTACTATATAGAAGAAAAAAATGTAATGTTACTTTTTAATAATAAAAGCAGAGTAGATGAATTGGTAAAAAGGGCACTTCCCAAAACGGGAGGCGAAAAACAGATTTTATTGATATGGAATAAAATGAAAAAAGAAAATGTAAAAGCTTGATATAATAAAAAAGTAGATAAAAAGTTCCTGAAAAGTTAAAATAATAAGGCTTAATGAACCTAACAACGACAGAAAAGAAAACAAAGAAGGGAAAAATAATAAAAATAATGAAGAAGTGGGGCTACATATAAAAAGCTCAAACAGTTATAAAAAAGAGAATATACGTTTTTAATAAAATAAAAAAGAAAATGATTGACATTTGAGCAAAGAGAGATATAATATAATTAAAATAAGACGAAAGGGGTAACCTGTATGCAACTCCCAATTATGGCATCTCCGGAAGATGTGTCAAAGATAACAAAATATTTGTCAACAAAAGTAAGCGGCGCTACCATTGAAGACGCAAAAGCTGCCATGGATAAACGTTTGTGGGATGGAAGAAAAGTCTATGCTTATATTACCTGGGGAATCGTGAGCCGAGAGGGAGACAAGTTAAAACTTTCAGATAGAGGGAAGCGTCTGGCGAAGGCACAAGACAGTGAAGAGGTAAAGCTGATCTATCGTGAAATTATATGGGATATCGAAGCGTATCAGACAGCTATGGAGTGGTTACATTATAGAGGAACGGAAAACCTTGAAATAACCAATGTAGAACTTGCTTCATACTGGCATGAGAATGCTAAGTTTGATATGGCAGATGAAAATGACAATACTATGAAAGACAGAGCTGTATGCTTCTTTAGAATCTGCACTGCAGCTGGCTTTGGAATGTTGTTCGTAGGTCGTAAGGGCTTACCTACAAGATTAAAAGTGAATGCGGAAGAAATTGCAAATTTTGTTGAAGCAAATATGCAAAACGATAGTACACCGAATGATATCTTAGAGCACAAAGAAGTGCAGGAAACACAAAGGGAAAAGAGGACATTTGCTGATGCAGATGAACCGCAAAAGCAGTCTTATGAAAATGAGAAGAAAGAAAATAATAGGATTGTGTTCCCAATAGCATTTATAGATGGTAGGCGTGCTGTCTTAGAGATGCCTCAGAACACAAGCAAAGAGGATGCACAATATGTCTATGACATGTTGCATTTGATCTTGTCGAGACAATATGGCCTGGATAATTAGTATGTTTAAGCTATAGGCTTTTACATAAATAGAGACAAGGATTAGGGGTCCTTGTCTCCTTGAAAGGGTGGAACGAAGCGAATCGTCCACGTGAAAATCAATATTATTGTAACAAATGGTTCTGCCTTTTTCAAGCACAAATTGAAAAAGGAGGTATGGTTATGGACACGAATAAAGAACCAGCCAAGGAACGACGGTATATTTATCGCCCATGGATCACTGTCAATGGAGTGAGAATATACGCAGCTGCATATGGCAAAAAGGCTTTTAAAATACCGGTAGCTGATAAATAAAAATCAGAAAACTTAGAGCAATTTGGACGATTCGGCTCTAAGTTTTTTGTTTCGATAAATCGAAATAGATAAGACAGACAAACGAAATGATGAGTGCCTTAAAATATAGTATTATATAAGTACTTACATTAAAAAGTGATAAGGGAACGATAAGATTGGAGAAAATACCAGATGGCAGAGCAGAATGGGAAAATAAAGTTATCGGTAGAACAACAAATTCAGGACATGATAGATAAAAATGTACAATTTGAATTGTATTCAAAAGAGGATGCCAAGAAATTTCTCAAATACAATAATTACTATTTTAAATTGAAATCGTATGCAAGAAATTATAATGTTAATATCCAAACGAAAAAGTACTATAATTTAGATTTTGCATATCTAGTAGAATTATCAAAATTAGATATGTACATTAGAAAGATTATTTTAGAAATGTCGTTGGATGTGGAACATTTCCTAAAAGTGCGATTAATGAATGATTTGAGTAATAATTCTAAAGAAGATGGATATAATATTGTAAAGCTGTTTCTTGAATATCATCCGAATGCCCAAAACGACATTCAAGGAAAAGCAGATAAATATTCTTTTTGTTCAGATCTGGCAGAAAAGCATTTAAATGAGTTTAAGGAGCCTGAAAAATTAGCGGTATGGAATATTGTTGAATTGTTTTCTTTTGGAAATTTTATGGAATTATATCAATTATATTATCAAACGTATCCGTCATTTAACTATGCAGATTATTTGAAATCTATAAAATTCATTAGAAATGCTGCTGCACACAATAATTGTATTTTAAGTACTTTAAGAAAACCCAGTAGTATTAAAAAATTCAGTAAGACTAAGAAATTAGCTACTATTTTAGGGAAAATACCTGAATTTCGAGAACTGGATAATAGAGATGCTATGATGAAAAATCCGGTTATCCATGATTTTGTTACGTTACTTTTTGTATACAATGATGTTATGAAAGTATCCGCGACGAAAGAATCAAGAAACAAAAAGATGGAAGAAATATATCATTGGTTTTGTGATGATGATGGGCGAGCTCGTAAAAATAAGGCATATTTTGAAAAAAATCCATATATTAAGGAAGCATATGTTTTTGTGAGCAGTATAATAAAATATATTAATAAAAAGAATAAAAATCCAGGACATACAAACTTTTTGTAACAAATATTGACATACATGCAAGAAACGTGTAAAATACCAAATTATAGAACAAAAATCGTTGGAGATTTTTACTAGGGCGGTGCGTGCACTAAACTAGATTTGAGCTTTTTGAATAAAAAGGTTCACTAGAGAATATTCAGTGTTTTCTAGTGAGCCTTTTTATTATGCGTAGAAAAATATCGGAATAAGGAATATTTTTATTATTTTCTCATATAATAAAAATAACAATTAACGTACGCAAAACTGTACAAGATTGTTTTTACGAAACGGGCTGTTAAAGATCTGCAGAAGCTGAAGAATGTGGAAATTTCGGAAAATGCAAAAGATCTCGTAAATATTATCCGGAATAATCCGTATCAGAATCTACGCAGATATGAAAAATTAGTAGGTAATTAAGGAACTCAAATACTCTGAGTTCCTTTTCTCTGTTTAAAGGCTAAAACATATTAAAATACCGCAAGTCCCCATAGTACTCGTATAGAAAATTATAGAAAGAATTTTCATGTGCATCAGAAATCAAATCCATTTTATACATATGAGCTAACAGCTGATTTATGAGTTTACTCAAGGGCTTTTTAAATACGGATTTAGAGAGAGGGGAACAATCTTCTGCGTAAACAGTTCCGTTTACTTCGGCATGATCAGCTAGACGGAATATATACAGTAAAAGTGAATGCTCGTCTGAATTGATAAATGAGTAAGCATATTCGGATAAGTGTTACGTAGATCCATTAGTGTAATATAGCGTTTGGCGGAAAAATCAGTTGGGATAACATCATGATCAATAGAAGCAATACGAAATTTGTTTTTAGTCAAACAATATCGATAAAATCTAAGGGATGTTGATTAATCGAAACAAAGTCGAAGCAAAGGAGAAGTAAGTTGCCGGTACAAAATTTTTTTGTAAGATTTTGTCGTTTCTTGTCATGTATTTTATATAGACATAAATACATGACAAAGGCGGTATAGCAAATGTACAATTCCAAAGAAAAATGTAAAGAAATTGCGCAAAAATTTAAAGAGTTATGCAATACGAGAGGAACAACACCGTACAAGGTTGCCGTTCAGGCAGGCTTATCCACCTCTACGGTTAGTTGCTTCCTGTCGGGGAAGACAATTCCCAAGTTGGATACAATGCTGATGCTTTGCAATTCATTGGGAATATCTATAACAGATATTTTCGATGAAAGAGAAGTTATAGATCAGCAGACACAGGAGGAGCGGAACATCTTAGAAAGCTATCGTAATCTGCCGGAGCAGAAAAAGGAGTGGCTACGCATAGCTTTGAAGATGTTATTGCAATATACGGAAGGATAATATACTTAGAAGAGGAAGCTTTATTGTCAAACTGTACAAGAACGTAATAGAACAAAAAGCGGCAAGCAGCTGTTTTACTGTGACTAAAAATTTTTTAAAGGAACTTAAAATAGAATTTGATTATTTTGAGTTTCTCAAAGGAACTCAAAAAGGAACTCAAATCATTTGAGTTCCTTTTTTGAGTTGATAAATTCATCGCCATTAGTATGAATAAAAAATCCCGGTTCCACATACAATAATATTATCATTGCTTTTTTTTCTCGGATAAAGTATTATTGTAGGGGAGGGGTAATTACTTCGTGAAATACGAACAAATTATTGCGGAGGATAAAAGAATGATTGTAATGGATTTACAAGTAGATAATTTCATGGCACTGAAAAACTTTCATATGAATATGTCTTATCCCAAAAAGATTGTAGGATCGCAACTGGAGGAACATCTTGCCGGGGTGCCCAGCTTCCGCTATAAGAAAATCGTAATTTTGATGGGAGGAAATGCAACGGGAAAAACCTCTATCGGAAGAATCATGATGATGATTTTCAACTTTATGGACAAGAAAATTTATAATGGACTGACAGACATGATATGTGATAAAAGCAAACAGGCTTCCTTTAGTATCGACTTTGTGGGCAACCGGAATGTACTATATCGGGTGGAGGCCGCATTTATGCCTCCGCAAGGAGAGGATTATCAAAGTACAGACATTAATGTAAATGTAAGATCAGTTTCTATCGGGAAAAAAGATAGTTATAAGACATGCATAGAGCGTCTGGAGCAAGAGAAGGAACATGCTCAGTCGAGTTATATAGAAGAACTGGAGAAAATAGAAGGATTATCATGGTCGTTTGAATATCCGTCTGATTATTTGGGAGCAAATAAGACTACATATCATAACTATACGGAAAAAAATCTTAAAATAATGGAGTTGATACTTCAAACATTAGACCCGGCGATCATCAAAGTAGAAAAGTCTGACGAAATCGAAAATACATTTATTATAAGGTATACACAGTTTTCCGTGATTGTACAAAACGGAGAAATATTAAATCCTAAGGTATTATCAAGTGGTACGCGTTCCGGAATAGAAGTCGCGGAAATGTTAGCGTCCATCTTGGAGGATAAGTTCGGCTTTTATTATTGTGACGAGAAGTTTTCATATATACATAGCGAAGTGGAAAAAGCGATATTATCTCTAATGATTGAAGGGCTGGATGACAATGGTCAGCTGTTCTTTACAACACATAATACAGATATTTTAGACTTGCCGTTGCCAAAGCACTCTTTTGTTTTTTTGAAAAAGGATATTACAGATACAGAACAGCCGATTAAGTGTATCAGTGCATCGACCTTGCTGAAAAGAAGTACGGATAGTGTGAAAAATGCTGTGGAGAACGACCTTTTTTCAATTAGTCCTAACATTACTAAGTTATATGAAATTGAGACAATGTACCAAGGATAGAGGTGTACGATGGGAAAAATGGGGAATTATCAGTATTATGTAGAAGGGCAGAATGAAGAAAAGCTGATTTCTGTGTTAAAGACAGAAATGGAACTTGTCTGTCCAGGGAAGATAGATGTGCTTAATGTTGTTCAGGAGGAACTGACGACAGTCCGACTGATGCAATTAAAACCGCAGACAACGGTGATACTGGTTTTTGATACAGATGTCGGCAATATAGATATTCTAAAAAAGAATATTGATAAATTAGATAAATGCAGTCAGGTCAGACAGATATGGTGCATCACACAGGTGGAAAATATAGAAGATGAGCTAGTGAGAAGTTGTAATATTAAGGCGGTTACACAACTGACGGGAAGCAAATCAGGGAAAGATTTCAAACACGATTTTATTACTTTGAAAAATTTAAAAAGCAAGCTGGAACAATTTGACTTTGATATTGAAAAAATTTGGAGCTGTTCTCCTAAGAATCAATATAAAGAGATAAAAAATGATGCATCAAAAATAAAGAAAGGCAAGAAAAAATCATAGAGAATTATTACTGTATATGATGGGTAAAAAGGTATTTATGTATGGGAACATAAATACCTTTTTGTTGTTTAGAAATTAAAACATATTAAAATACCGCAAGTCCCCATAATATTCATATAGAAAATTATAGAAAGAATTTTCATTTGCATCAGAAATCAAATTCATTTCATACATACGAGTTAACAGACGATTTGTGAGTTTACTCAAGGGCTTTTTAAATACGGACTTAGAGAGATGGGAATAATCTTCTGTGTAAACAGTTCCGTTTACTTCGGCATGATCAGTCAGACGGAATATATACAGTAAAAGAGACTGCTCGTCTGAATTGATAAAGGAGTAAGCACATTCGGATAAGTGTTCCCGTAGATCCATTAGTGTAATATAGCGTTCAGTGGAAAAATCAGTTGGGATAACATCATGATCAATAGAATCAATACGAAACTTGTTTTTAGTCATATAATATCGAAGATACTTATGCATGGATTTGGGAGCTATTGTATTTCGGGGATAAGCTGAATTGTAAATATGTGTTAATTCGTCGATGCTTTCTTGACCGGTAAGACTGTATTGATCAAATATTGCTTGAAGGCGGAGACATACTTGATTTTCGTGTGATGTAAATCCGTTTTCGCTACACATGTACATATACAAGGCATGTTTAATAGGAAAGTGTAATGCGGTTCGCAGAGAACTATTGCGAGATAGATCAAATTTATCCAGAAATTCACAAAAGGTAATAAGACATTCACTAAGAACTTCTTCATAATCCACATAAGGACGTTGACCGAAAAAATGAAATATCTGTCCGCGTACGTAATTTTCATTATTCTTCCATAGAAGATAAATGATTTCCGATCTTTTTTCTGCGGAACAATCGGGAGACTGTAGGGAAGCAATTAGTTTCTTTTCTTCTGAAGTGTTCATAAAGAGATCCTCCTTTTGAATGAAATAGAATTGATTGCTACAATTAAAAGATATCAAACAATATCGATAAAATGCAAGGGGATGTTGAACGGAATAGAACAAAAAGCGGCAAGCAGCTGTTTTACTGTGACTAAAAACTTTTTAAAGGAACTAAAAATAGAATTTGATTATTTTGAGTTTCCCAAAGGAACTCAAAAAGGAACTCAAATCATTTGAGTTCCTTTTTGTTTCTAGACTAAAACATTTCATGTGCCACCGCCACGCCGAACAGCCACCGTCCCTCTTCATTGGGATGGATGGCATCCGCCAGATATTTTGCGGCATTATCAGCATTCCACTGCAGTACCTCATTAATATTCAGGAAATCAACGTCCTCCGCGGCAGCGGTCTCTTCCGCGGCAGTAACATAGTCTGCCAATACGTTACCGTCGTCTCCTTTCGGGGCGGTACCCTTTTCAAAAGACAGAATGTAGTTGGAAGAGATCACGAGAATATGGGCGTTCGGATAGGTATCCCGCAGAGTGCGGATGCCGTTTTCGAGCCCGTCACAATATTTTTCCAGAGAATATCCCTCAAAATAATCATTCAGACCATAGTTGATGACAAAGCACAGTTTATCATCGTCGGGCAGTGAGAGGCTTGATGTGCTCAAAAGGTTTTCGACGACCTCATTAAAGGATGCGTTTTCTCCATTGCTCCGGGTAGCGGAGGAGCCGCCGACAGCGAGGTTATGCACTTTGGCGCCGGTCAGGGCACCGATGACTCCGGGGATGGAGGCGAAATCCTTGTAATTGCCCATGACGCTGTCACCGAAAAATACGAGATCATAATCGGACAGGTCGGGATAGGTGGCAGGGGAAGAGACCGCCTGCTGCACCAGTGCGGAAAAATGATCCAGACTATTGTAGTCTTCTGTATCCCGGTACTGCATGGCGCCGCTCAGTATTAACAGCATGGTGGAGCGGGCGGCGACAGCATTTAACTCCCTGGGAGTGTCGTAAGCATCGGGATTGGAAATGAGCCACTCTTCCTGGCCCGGAAAATACAGAGTGACATTTTCTCTGGCGGACAGAGGGGCAGCCAGCACACGGATCACATTGCAGTAAGTGTCGAGATCGCCGTCAGCATGGGACTGCCAGTAGGCGAGGGAAGGTGCAGAGAAAATAACGGTGAATTCCGCACCGGTATAGGTATCTACGTATGCCAAAAGTTTCCCTTCCAGGGAGGCAGAAAACTGCGCATCCCGGTGCAGACTGCTGTCCCACAGGAGCAGAGGATCCAGCATCAGGAAGACATGGGTGACTTCATTATCGGAGGAAAAAGCTGTCTCCAGGTAGTCGGACAGATCGGAGAAGGAAGCAATGCGATGGGAACAGCCTACGGCATCATAGCCCATATAGGTTGGATAGATATCCTCGGGAAATGCTTCCGGTGCACACATGGAGAAGAATACCCCCTGGTAAGCTTCCTGCTGCAGACGGGCAAAATCCGCGGAGCGTTTTGCGGGTTCCTGTATTTTCAGGTAGAGAATTCCTACGCCTAACAGCAATAACAGCAGAAAAACGGTAACAATACCAAGGATAAGTTTTAAGGGCGATCTATGTGTTTCCTTCATAAGAGTATGCGGATCCTTTCCGAAAGTAAGTGCAAAGTAAATACAAAGCAATTCGTAGTAGAAACAACTCTATTATAGCATTGTTGTTTTTCTTACCGCAATATGTTAAGATAAATCAGTACAAGTCAGCAGACAGGAGGCAGCTATGGAAGAATTAGCTATTTTTGGTGGAAAACCTGTAAGAGAGAATAAGATCTTCTACGGAAGACAGTATATTGATCAGGCAGATGTGGATGCGGTGGCAGCAGTAATGACCAGTGATCTGATCACCTGCGGACCGAAAGTGAAGGAACTGGAGGAGCATCTGTGTGAACTGACCCATGCAAAATATGCGGTAGTGGTATGCAACGGTACGGCAGCACTGCATCTGGCAGCACTGGCAGCAGGATTCGGCGAGGGAGATGAGGTTATCGTAAGCTCCATCACTTTTGCGGCATCCTCCAACTGTGTACTGTACGCAGGGGCTAAGCCGGTATTCGCAGACATCGATCCAGAGACCTATAATATCGATCCGGCATCGATTCGCAAGCTGATCACCCCGAGGACCAAGGCTATTGTTGCAGTAGATTTCACCGGTCAGGCAGTGGAGCTGGATGAGATCCGCGCAATTTGCAAGGAGCACAATCTGCTTCTCATTGAGGATGCGGCACATGCCATCGGCACTACCTATAAGGGACAGCCGGTAGGCAGCCTGGCTGATATGACCTGCTTCAGCTTCCATCCGGTGAAGACAGTGACCGGCGGAGAAGGCGGAGCGATCACGACCAATGATGAAAAGCTGTATCGTCATCTGATGAGATTACGTACCCACGGTATCACCAGAGATCCGGAAGAAATGGTACATCCTACCGATGCACTGTGGTACAACGAGCAGGTAGAACTGGGCTTCAACTATCGTATGACAGATTTTCAGGCAGCACTGCTATTAAGCCAGCTGAAAAAGCTTCCGATGTTCCGGGCACGCAGAAAAGAGATCAAGAAGCGCTACGATGAAGCATTCGGCAAGATGCCGGAGCTGATCTTACAGAAAGAGATTCCGGAGTCCGATACGACCTGGCATCTGTATGTTTTGCATCTGAATCTGGAGAATCTGAATTGTGACAGACGGCAGTTCTTCGATGCGCTGTATGCGGAGCACACCTGCCCACAAGTGCATTACCTGCCGGTTTACTGGCATTCTTATTATGAAAAACTGGGATACAAGAAGGGATTATGTCCCAACGCGGAGAAATATTACAACGAGGTCATGAGTATTCCTCTGTACTATGGTCTGACGGATGACGATGTGGAGGATGTGATCCACGCAGTGAAAAAGGTAGTGGCTTATTATACGAAATTGAAATAATATATAGGAATTTGATTTCGAGAGTCCATATTTCGTTGTGAGCAGTGAGGACCCGGGTCTTTGTATGAACTCGGATAAAATAGTTGCGAACAAGAATGGTAATGAAGAAAAAGTAGTGGAGCAAGAGTGGATAGTTAAGCTATGAGACAACAGGCAAAACAGCAGACGGAAAGTAAAGACAATAAGAACTATATAGGAAAGATATTGTTTGTAGCGCTGATACTGATTGCATCGGCAGTTACGTTTGCTCTGTTTTACCGCCAAAGCGTGGAAAGTATGCTGGGCTCCGGCCTGTATCGTTCCGACATGAAAGCATATATTCTGGAAATGCAGGGACAAGACAGCGGATACAGCTTTCCCTATCCGATCCTGTTCAAGCTGGCAGCGCTGATCCATCTCGTGACCGCCTCCATGAACAACGGAGCGGAACTGGCGATGGCACTGGCAACGCTGCTGTTAAACAGCGGAGCGATGGTATGCCTGAAAGTTATGCTGGATAAGCATGTAGGTGCGGAACTGCAAAGGAACCTGCCCGGAAAAGAGTGGCTTGCGGATGTGCTGACCGGAACGGTGGCAGTGTCACTATTCTTCGTATCCATGGTCTATCCGCCCACGGGCATCTATCTGCCGGGGATCAAATATAAGTATCTGGGCGTATTTACAGCGAATCCGTTCCACAATGCAACATATATGGCAGCACGCCCTTTTGCGATTCTCGCATTTTTCAAATACGGAGAGCTGTTGCCAATATATGAGCAGAAAAATGCCTGGAAGGAACACAGCAGAGATTACATTCTCTTTGCACTGTATCTTTTGCTTGCAACCATGGCAAAAGCGAGCTTTACGATTGTGATGGTGGGGGCAGCCGGAATCCTGATGGTATGGAGACTGGTCCGGAACAAATTCCGGAATTTCCTGCCTACAATCTGGCTGGGGGTGTGCTTTATCCCCACATTTATTGATCTGCTGTACCAGTACCGCGGTGTATTCGTACCGCAGGAAGGACAGGAGGGTGGCATTGGGTTTACTTTTGGGCATGTCTGGCTGCAATATTGCAACAACATTCCCCTGGCGATCGGACTGGCGGTCGGATTCCCCCTGCTGGTGCTCCTGCTGAATTACAAGGAACTTCGCAGAGACAGCATCTACCGGTTCTCCTGGCAGGTGTACGTGATGAGCTTCCTCATGGCGTTCTTCCTGTATGAAAAGGGCTTTCGGGAGATGGATTTCAATTTCTCCTGGGGATATATGTATGGAATCTTCTTCGCATTTGTGGGAGCATTGTTGGTGCTGTTGCGCGCGACGGTGAAAGCAGATACCGGGAAGAAAAAGGCAGTGATTGCCTTGCAGTGGCTCGCCTATCTATGGCACCTGGTATGTGGACTGTATTATTTTTGGGGATTTTTGCAGGGAGCTATGTACTACTGATACAAATTGAGAGTTACGCGAGCAATGAGCCGCGCATAGGCAAAATAAGAACCGTGATTGGGAGCTTGCTCACAAATCACGGTTTTTATTTTGCCGTGATGCGGCGAACGCCTGCCGCAGGCATTCTGGAATATATAATTTCCTTGTTATACCTTCCGTTTTTCACAATTTGGGTATCAGCAACAAAACAAGCTTCTGATACCCACAAACTTTTCATGGCGTGGGTATCAGCAACAAAACAAGCTTCTCATACCCTCAAACTTTCCACAGCATGGGTATCAGCAACAAAACAAGCTTCTGATACCCACAAACTTTTCATAGCGTGGGTATCAGCAACGAAACAAGCTTCTCATACCCATAAACTATTCACGCTGAGGCGTAAGAAGGGTACAGAGGAGCTTGTTCCCGTCTCCTGTGCCCACGCTGAGGCGGAAGAAGGGCACAGACTAGCTTGTTCCTATCTCCTGTGCCCACGCTGAGGCGTAAGAAGGGTACAGAGAAGCTTGCTCCTATCTCCTGTGCCCACGCTGAGGCGGAAGAAGGGTACAGAGAAGCTTGCTCCTATTATTTGTGCCCACGTTGAGGCGGAAGAAGGGCACAGACTAGCTTGTTCCTATCTCCTGTGCCCACGCTGAGGCGTAAGAAGGGTACAGAGAAGCTTGCTCCTGTCTCCTGTGCCCACGCTGAGGCGGAAGAAGGGGCACAGGCGGAACTTGTCCGGTCTATGGCAGCCCTACGTTACGAGCCATGCACCCAATTCATAAATGTGTCGCAAAGGGCGCTCCACATTTATTTCATTGACGGCTGTCGAGTGTGTCCGTTGGACGCACGGTATAAAAATAGAACGAAATAACCTCTTGTGTGAGCAAGCTCCCACCGAGGTATTCCGTTCTATTTTTGCATGGCTCGTAACTCTCAAGTTAATTTGGTGTAAAAACCTTAAAACAATGAATTCCGTACAAAAAAGTTCCTAACTCAGGAATTTTTGTACGGAATTTTTTCATTTTGCATGTTCAGCGAAAACTGTATATATCCCCGCAGCACAGTAGGGCATCAGCAGCAGGCTATACAGGAAGATATAGCGGGAATTGGCTTCCCAGAGGATATGGAACAGGAACCCGCCCAGCACGGCGATGAGTCCCACATAGAGATACAGGGAATCTGTGTCGCTGCCTTGTGGAGCTGTACCTGTGCCCTTCCGCCTGCGGTAAACCGCGCTTACGCAGAACACCAGTGTTCCCAGATACAGCACATCCTGCCAGGCATTGCCCCATTCAATATAGGCAGAACTGAGGGATCCGTCATAGACTTCCTGGAAGAATCCACTCCGTCCGCCGTAAGCAGCAAGGGTTGCCTGGCGGCTGGCGTAGGTGCCGTCTGCCCACTGGGACAGATGCTTGCGGGCATAGAAGTCCACAGCATATCCCGGATGTTCCCGGAAGTATGCCAGGCGCTCCAAAACTGCCTGCCGGCTGATCTCATTTGCCAAAGCAGAATCCATTCCGGCGGCATCGTAGGTATCGATATTGAAACCGTTATACCAGCCGCATCCCCGGGAGGCTTCCTGCATTCCCATGGCAAAATAGGACATGGCGGTGACACCGGAGCTTAATGTGTTACCGGCCTTTTTCTCATAACATTTCTGTACCAGAGGCAGAATCCCCACAGAAGTAACAGCAAGACATACCGCCATACCGAGCAGGCATAAGCGTGCACGAACGCTTCGTCCAAAACGCAGCGATTCGAAGAGCAGCACCAGCAGTACAGCGATGATCGGAATCAGTGAGTTCTTACGCAGCATTACACTCAAAGCGAGAAATAAGATGCTGCCGGTACCTGTAAAAAATGCAGACCGGGTGCAATGAAGCTTTGGAGACAATATTGTCTCGGAAGATGCCTCGGAGGCAAAAGGCTTCACCGACATTCCTTTACAGGAGATGTCAGAGGCGCGTCCCGGAGAAGTTATGCCGGACAGCAGACGCAGCAACAGGTACAATCCCACGGACAATGCCGCATAGGAAGGAATCTCCCCATAGACGAAGGAGCTGTACATGATCATGGGGAGGTTACAGCATACCAGGAGCAGATAGCAGCAGGAGATCTCCTCCCAGTGTTCCCGCCACAGGTATTTTAAGGACAGATACTGGAACAGAACCGCCGCGCACAGCAGGCATACATAGATGAACTTGATAAAATGCCAGGCAGGTGCGGAGATGCCGGTGAGGTTCCAGATCCGGAGGAACAGTTCTAAAAATGCCATCAGCCCGATCTGCTGTGGATAATAGGAGAGATAGGAGACGGTGGGGTGGATCACATCAAGATTTCCCTGGATCCATTCCAGCGCCGCATTATATACGGACATGGCATCCGCAGCCGGAACGGTGCGCCCGAACAAAATCAATAGAACACCCAGACAGAAGATGAAACCCAAAGTAAAGATCAGAAGTCCTCGTCTGAACTTTCTCCCAAACTTATCATAGAAGTGAAGACAAGCACAGAATAAGAGCCCAAAGCCTGCAAGCTCCAACAGATTCCACAGTGGATTATCCAGACGAAACAGCACCTGTTGTGTCTCCATATTGTCGGCGTAGCAGGTGGTGAGAAAACTGCCCGCAAACAGCAGCACAGCGAGAAGCAGAGTTAGGAATTTTACTGCGTAAAGAGATATTTTATATAACTTTTCCATGAAAAATATCCTTTCTGAAAAAAGTAATAATAGCGCCAATATGCGGTCAGAAGTGCTCTTAACAGATATGATTATAGCATAAGTTTTTTTTATACCCAAGAAAAAAGCAAAAATAGTGGCTGTAAATGAATAAGCGTGGTACAATAAACTTTGTATAAGCACTTTTAACACAAAGAGATAAGAGGAATAGAAAATGGATAAAATCGCAGTATTGATTCCCTGCTACAATGAGGAGAAGACTATTGCCAAGGTAGTATCCGACGTGAAGAGGTTCCTGCCGGAGGCAGTGACGTATGTATATGACAATAACTCCACGGATCGCACGGTGGAACTGGCTACGCAGGCTGGGGCAATCGTACGTTATGAATATGCCCAGGGTAAGGGAAATGTGATCCGCAGAATGTTCCGGGAGATTGATGCGGAATGTTATCTGATGATCGACGGCGACGATACGTACCCCTTAGATTGTGCTGCGGAGATGGTGGAGAGGGTGCTGAAGCACCAGGCGGATATGGTAGTGGGAGACCGGTTATCCTCCACTTATTTCACGGAGAATAAGCGCCCGTTCCATAACTTTGGCAACAGCCTGATGCGTGCGGGGATCAACAGCCTGTTCCATGCCAATATCAAGGATATCATGACTGGATACCGGGCATTCAGCTATGAATTCGTGAAGACTTTCCCGGTATTCTCCAAAGGATTTGAGATCGAGACGGAGATGACTATTCATGCGGTGAACTATAACATGCAGGTGGAGAACGTGGTGGTGGAATACCGCGACCGTCCGGAGGGCAGTGAATCCAAGCTGAACACATACAGTGATGGCTTCCGCGTCATCCGCAAGATGCTGCAGCTGTATAAAAATTATAAACCTATGCATTTCTTCGGGATGCTGGCATTATTGCTGACGGTAATCTCTGTGATTTTATTTGTACCGGTACTTCTGGAGTATCTCAGTACCGGACTGGTGCCCAGATTCCCGACGCTGATCGCCTGCGGATTTATTTTGTTAGCGGGGATCCAGTCATTTTTCTCCGGCATGATGCTGGAAGTTATGACGGCCAAGGACCGGAAGGATTTCGAGTACCGTCTGAACCGTGTACATGGGGAACATCAGGAACGTAAAGGATTGTAATATGCGGGAGACGAGAATACTTCCCAGACGTAAAGGGTATCTGTTGCTTTGCGTTCTGGGATGTCTGTTTGTATTTTTTGTAAAAACAGAAAAAGATCTGGCAGCAAACGGGAACGTTCTGTGGACCGCCGGATATGTGGGAAGCACTTTGGCATGGTCGGTGATCCTGGGATGCGTGTTTGGAATGGTGGGGACCCGGGTGGTCTACCATATAGCAGAGAATACTGCTGCAAGGCAGAATAGTCAGACGCAGAGCCAGGATAACATGGATGGCGCTGACGGCCGCCAAAAGGCAACAGGTTACAAAAGATTTGCCGCATGGATACAGAACCGCTCCGGCGGACAGGTGCTTCTGGGAAGCCTGCTGTTACTGTTACTTGCGTGGCTTCCGGTATATCTGGCATATTATCCGGGGATCTGTGCCTATGATGCGCCGGTGCAGACCGGTCAGATCATGGAGCATTACTATTTTGATCATCATCCCATCGTGCATACTCTGCTTTTACAGGGAATGCTGTGGCTGGGTTCCCATATCTTCGGCAGTGTGAATGCGGGCATGGCATGTTATACGGCTGCGCAGATGTTGCTGCTTGCAGGCAGCATGGCATATGGTATGTGGGTATTACACAGAAGAAAAGCCCCGGTGGCTGCTTGGTTGTCTGTGTTGTTACTTGGAATGTTTTTTCCGTTTCACTGGTACATGAGTGTCAGTATGACCAAGGATACTGTGTTCAGCGCGTTTTTATTATTACAGCTGGTGAGCCTGACGGATCTTCTTATGGAGGACCGCAGGAGTATCCGTCCCGGGATCCGGGATCTGCTGTTTGGAATCGGAACCGTAGGAATGATTCTGTTTCGGAATAACGGAAAATATGCTATGATCGTATTGTTGGCTTTTTTATTCCTGATGTTCTGTTTTGGAAAAAGGGCGAGGAAGCTCTGGGGGAGGCTGTTCGCAGTGAGTGCGGTGGCTTTCGGCGTAGGGCTTTTTGTGCTGTCTGCGGTATTTAACATCACCCATGCGGAGCAGGGAGACAGACGGGAGATGCTAAGCATGCCGATCCAGCAGATGTCGCGGTGCATGATTTATCACGGTGGGGTGGGAGTCCTCCCGGAGGATGACGGCACCATGACAGAGCAGGATAAGGCGCTGATCCATGATTTCATCCTGGATGAAGCGTATAGAGACTATGATCCGGGGATCGCGGATCCGGTAAAGCGCCATACCAACACGTATGTAGTGAGATATCGTTCCGGGGAATTTATAAAGACCTATCTGCATCTGCTGAGCGCCTATCCGGGAGATATGATCAATGCCGCACTGGCGGTGGATGCCGGATTTTTGTCACCGTTCGATACGACCCATGCCACAGTGAACCAGACGGGGGAAAAGGAAGGACTGGGTTATGTGCAGACCCGTTGGGACGAGGGTGTGTTAAACGAAAGAGGCATCTATAAAGACAGTAAATTCCCGTGGATGTATGAACGGCTGGAGAACTGGGCGGAGAATAACGGATATCTGAGGATTCCTTTGCTGAAATATATTTTCGTGCCGGGAAGTTATCTGTGGCTGTATCTGGGACTGGCAGCAGTACTGTTCATTACAGACAGGAAGCGCTTCTGTCTACCGCTTGTCACCGTGGGAGGCTACTACGGCACGATGCTGCTGGGACCTACGGTGCAGATGCGTTATGTCTACCCGGTGATGCTGGCGCTGCCGTATCTGCTGGGACTGTTATGGAAGACATCGAATAGTGTAACAGCGCAAGCTGCGCCGGAATGCATAGAAAAAGCAAAGAAAAAGTGTAGAAAAAGCGTAGAAAAAACGAAGATAAAACGAAGATAAAACGTAGATAAAACGAAGATAAAACATAGATAAAACATAGATTAAGAAAACAAGGACAATATAGGATAACCAAATGGACAAGCTGATCATAGGAGCGGGGCTGTATGGACTGTATGCCGCGCTGTATTGTGCAAAAAAAGGGCAGCAGGTAGAAGTGCTGGAGATCGAACAGGCACCTTTTACCAGAGCCACATATATTAATCAGGCGAGAGTGCACATGGGATATCACTATCCCCGTTCTCTGTCTACCGCTATGAAGTCGGCAGGATATTTCAAGCGTTTTGTGGAGGATTATTCTTTCTGTATTCATACGTCATTTGAGCAGATCTACGCTACTTCCGCCCATTTTTCCTGGACGGATGCGGCGGAATTTTTGAAATTCTGTAAGGACGGCGGGATCCCCTGCAAGGCACTTCCGGTGGAGGAATATTTTCAACCGGGGCTGTGTGACGGTGCTTTTCTCACGGAGGAATACACCTATGATGCCCATATCCTGCGGGATTATTTTCTGGAAGAGATCGCAAAATATCCCGGTGTGAAGCTGCATTTTGGCAGAGAGATCACGAAGATCGTAAAGCTTACGGACTGTTATGAGGTGACCGCACTGCATGAGGGGCAGCAGGAAGTCTATCGGGCGCCCTTTGTGCTGAATGCCACCTATGCTTCTGTGAACCAGGTACTGGAAAAGGTGGAAGGTGTGACGACGGAACCCTTCGGACTGAAGTATGAATTGTGTGAGATCATTCTCTGCAAGGCAAGCGAGAAGATCCATAATATCGGATTCACGGTGATGGACGGTCCCTTTTTCTCTATCATGCCCTTTGGCAGGACGGGATATCATTCCCTGACTTCGGTGACCTTTACACCCCATAAGACCAGCTACGATGCCACACCCAAGTTCCCCTGCGTGGGACAGGATGGGAATATCTGCCGGAATGGGTGGCTGGGTAACTGCAATGACTGTCCGGGCAGACCGGAGAGCGCCTGGGAATATATGTCCACGCTGGCGAGAAAATATCTGCGGGAAGAGTACGGTTTTGGCTATGAGAAGTCCCTGTTCTCCATGAAGCCGATCCTGAAGGCTTCGGAGATCGACGATTCGAGACCTACCGTGATCCGGGCGGTTTCCACAGAACCCACATTGATCAGTGTACTGTCGGGTAAGATCAATACGGTATATGATCTGGATCCATTTTTGGAGTAGACACAGAGAAAGGCTATGGAGAAGAAAGTAATGCAAAATCAAGCAATGCTGAGCAAAGAAAAAAATTTCGTGTCCTGTGTGCTCTATCTGCACAATGACGGCGCAGGCATCCGGGATTTCCTGAAAACAGTCTGCGGTACCATGGAAGAAAATTTTGAAAAATATGAGATCGTCTGTGTCAACGACTGCTGCATGGACAATACCGCAGAAGAGATCCATAAGTTCCTGGAAGAGAGCGGCACCCGCCATGTGGTCAGCATGATCAATTTAAGCTTTTATCAGGGCGTGGAGATGGCGATGAATGCCGGAAGAGATCTGGCAGTGGGAGATTTTTTGTTTGAGTTCGATAAATGTCTGCCGGATTTTGAACCATCCCTGATCATGGAAGTATATCGCAGAGCCCTGGAGGGGTATGATGTGGTGGCAGCGGCACCGAAGCATGATGTGGCGTTTACCTCCCGTCTGTTCTATGCGGTATATAATCTGGGAAGCCGCAACACGCACAAGCTTCGCCAGGAGCGGTTCCGCATCATCTCCCGCCGGGCGGTGAACCGTGTGAACCAGATGAACGCATACATCCCTTACCGTAAGGCAATGTACATGAACTGCGGACTGAAAGCGGACACGCTGGTCTATGATAATAAAAGCATAGCAAGCAGTGGCAGGAACAGAGAGGAACGCAGTACCCGCAGCAGCCTGGCACTGGATACGCTGATCATATTTACCAACGTACTGGAGAAATTCTCCATGTTGGTGAGTGTGATCCTGTTCTCTGTCATGGTGATCATGTTCGGCTGGATCGTGTATTCCATTTTCAGCACGGTACGCCCCGTAGAAGGCTGGATGAGTCTGATGACGCTGATCTCCTTTGGATTTTTCATGATGTCAGTGATGCTGACATTGATCTTCAAATATCTGTCCGTGATCCTGAACATGAGCTTTAAGCGACAGCGTTACGTAATAGAAGGAGTGGAAAAACTGACAAAATGATGTTTACGATTATTTTCCCGGTATTAAATGAGCGCCTGCGTCTGGAGAGTGGCGTGACTCGCACAGTGGAATATTTGCGGAAGATCGCTTTTGAAGATTATGAGATCATCATTGTGGACAACGGTTCCGAGGACGAGACACCGCAGATCGCAGAAGCGTTATGTAAAAAATATGATAAAGTGCGATATGAGAGAATTAACGTCCGGGGTGTGGGCGCGGCATTCCGCAGAGGCGTGGAATTAAGCCACGGGGATGTGGTCGGTTACATGGATATCGACCTGTCTACCAACATCAAGCATTTGGGAGAAGCCATTCACCTCTTCGAGACACAGAGCGAGATACAGTATATTAACGGCAGCCGTTTCGCCAGAGAGTCCGATACGAAGGGCAGAAAATGGTATCGTAAGATCACTTCACAGGGGCTGTTGATCTTATTAAAATTATTCCTGCGGATGAAGTCCACGGACGCCATCTGCGGTTTTACCTTTGTACGCCGGGAGACGGCGATATCCCTGATCCGGGGCTGCAGTCAGGACAATGGATGGTTCTACATGATCGAATTCCTGCTCCGGGCGGAGAAGAGAGGCGTGAAGATCCTGGATTACCCCGTGGAGTGGCAGGAAGACTATAATACTACCGTTAAGGTATTCAAGACGATCTGCAATTATCTGGTGCAGATCGCAAGGTTATTCAACGAGTTTTATATTAAAAAACACATATAAGACAGCCACAGGGTGACGGAAAACGTAACAACAAAGGCTGAAGGGGCACGGATAGAAACGACCGGGAACGGAAGAAAGAAGGACGACAGAATGGCACATATTAAGAGAATCGATCTGACGAGAGATGTGGAGGCACATGCGGATGCATACAGAGAGGCAATCGAGAAGGTTTGTAGGGAAACCGCATTTTCCGGCGGAAAATATGCGGACACCTTTGACAAGGAGTTCGCGGCATATGTGGGAAGTAAGTATGCCAGCGGTGTGAATAACGGAACCTCCGCACTTCATCTGGCAATGTTAGCCCTGGGTGTGGGCCCGGGAGATGAGGTCATCGTACCTGCCAATACCTACATTGCGACAGCGTGGGGCGTCAGCTACACCGGTGCAACACCGGTATTTGCGGATTGCACACCGGATACCTGGGAGATCGATCCTTCTGTTCTGGAAGCGAAGATCACGGAGAAAACGAAGGGGATCATCGGAGTCCATCTCTATGGACAGCCCTTTGATTACGCAGGTGTCCGTAAGATTGCCGACCGTCACGGACTGTTCGTGGTGGAAGACTGCGCCCAGGCCCACGGTGCACAGTTTGAGGGCAGAAATGTGGGAACCTTGGGAGATCTGGCATGCTTCAGCTTTTATCCGGGGAAAAACCTGTATGCGTTCGGCGAAGGCGGCAGTGTGACCTGTGAGAAAGAAGAATACTATAAGCATATCGACCGCCTGAAAAATCAGGGCTGTGATGTGCGTTATTATCATGATGAGATCGGATATAATTATAGACTGGAGGGACTGCAGGGAGCAGTGCTGAGCGTCAGCTTAAAATATCTGCCGGAGTGGACGAAGAGACGTCAGGAGATCGGACACCGCTATATTCGGGAGATCACGAATCCGCTGATCACCATGCAGCACCATTCGGAGAATACCACACCAGTGTTCCATCTGTTTGTCGTTACCGTTCCGGATCATGAGGACTTTATCTGCTATATGGCAGATCATGATGTGGAGTGTAACATGCATTATCCGGTGCCCTGTCATTTACAGAAGGCGTACGCGAACCTGGGATATCATCCCGGAGACTGCCCTAACGCGGAATACCTGGCAGGCCACTGCGTGACACTGCCCCTGTTCCCCGAGATGCGGGAAGAGGAGATACAGAGAGTCATTGCTCTGTGCAATGCCTACAGACAGTAAGGAGAGAACCATTGCAGACAGTAACATCAGTAAATAAGACATCGGAAAATACAACATCGGAAAATAAGACATCGGAAGCAATTTCTGAGAAGTACCGGGATACGGAAGCCGGAATTTATCTGCGGCTCATGACCTATGAGGACACGGACCGGATCGTGGCATGGCGTAACAGCGATGCGGTGCGCAAAAATTTTATCTATCAGGCACTTTTCACCAGGCAGTCTCATGAAAACTGGATCCACACACACGTGGAGACCGGGGATGTGGTGCAGATGATCATCTGTGATCTGGACGGAGATAAGCCGTTGGGATCTGTGTATATCCGGGATATCGACAGACAGCATAACAAGGCGGAATACGGAATCTTCATCGGAGAAGCGTCTGCCAGAGGCCGGGGAATCGGTACGGCGACGGCGAAGCTGATGTTAAGGTATTGTTTTGAGGAGGAAAAGCTGCACAGAGTCTACCTGCGGGCATTGTCGGAGAACCTGCAGGCAATCCGCAGCTATGAAAAGGCAGGATTTGTCAGAGAAGGATTGTTAAGAGACGATGTGTGTATTGATGGTGTGTACCGGGATATTGTCTGGATGGCAGCCGTGAATCCGGCAGATTAAGAAGGAGTAAGCAATAAAAATGGACAGAATAAAAAAAGTAAGTTTTGTGATCCCCTGTTACCGCTCGGAGCATACACTGCCCCATGTGGTTAAGGAGATCCGGGAGACCATGCAGAAGCTGACGCAGTATACCTATGATATTTTCCTGGTAAATGATGCGTCACCGGACAATACCATGGGGACGATCCGGGGACTGTGTGAGAAATATGATAATATCAAAGGAATCGGCTTCGCGAGAAATTTCGGACAGCATGCGGCATTGATGGCGGGACTACGGCATTCCGACGGCGATTATGTAGTGTGCCTGGACGATGACGGACAGACTCCGGCAGATGAAGTGGATAAGCTTCTGGACAAATTGGAGGAAGGATATGACGCTGTGTATGCCAGCTATGAGCATAAGCAGCATTCCGCATTCCGGAACCTGGGAAGCAAAGTGAATGAGCTCATGACCCGCATGATGTTAAATAAACCGGCAGACCTGTACATTTCCAGCTATTTTGCGGTGAAACGGTTCGTGGTGGAGGATATGATCCGCTATGAGAATTCCTACCCTTATGTCATCGGTCTGGTACTTCGCGCGACCAAGAACATTACCAATGTGCCGGTATGCCACAGAGAGCGGGAAGAGGGGAATTCCGGCTATACGCTGAAGAAGCTGCTTGGACTGTGGTTCAACGGATTTACGGCATTTTCTGTGAAACCGTTGCGGATCGCCACATCTCTCGGTGTGGGCTGCGCAGGACTTGGTTTCCTCTATGGGATCTACACGATCATCAAGAGACTGGTGAATCCCAATGTACCCATGGGATTCAGTGCGCTGATGGCGGCGCTGGTATTTTTCGGCGGTATGATCATGATCATGCTGGGACTGATCGGGGAATATGTGGGACGTATCTATATCAGTATGAATAATTCCCCTCAGTATGTGATCCGGGAGAAGATCCATCTGGAGGACGAGGATAATAAATGATGAAAAAGACGCAATTTACAGACTGGTGGAAACAGGATAAAAGATATATGACCCTGCTGAAAGCAGTGCTGATGGCGCTGCTTCCCGTGGTGTGCTGTCTGGTACGGACGGCAGCGGAGGGCAGGAGCATCGGGCAGGTATATCTGCCGGCATCGGAATGGAACGACGAACTGTTTTATTTTAAGCAGGTGGAAGGTATTGTAAATTACGGATTTCCGAGAGGTTTTTTCGGATTCAATGAAAGCCATGCATTACAGCTTTCTTTTGCGGCATGGAGCCCGGTACTGGTATTCCCCTGGATTCTGTGGGGACTGCTGTTTGGATGGAATCTGATGTCTCCGGTGATCTGCAATATTGTTCTGCTGACCATCACGATGTTTGTATTTGTATGGCTGGTGAAGCCCACCTGGAAGCAGCTGGGGATCCTGACCATTCTGTTTAGTCTTTACACATTGTTTACGCGATATATGCTGTCCGGCATGCCGGAGGTGATCTGCTTTTGCATGCTGATCTTGTTCTACGGACTGGCCATGTCGTATCTGAAGCGGGAGACAAAAGGTAAGCTGATCGCCATGTTTGTCGTTTCTGTATTACTGACGCTGATGCGTCCGTATATGCTGTTATTCCTGATGCTGGCATGCTTTTTCTGGATCCGTAAGAACAAATGCATCGGCTGGGTCGGGTCATTTGTTGTCGTGGCAGTGACGGGAATTACGTATGTGCTGATCAAGCATTACCTGGGAGCGGAATATTTTACCCCGCTGTTTTACACAGACTGGATCACGACTTTTTTCACTGAGGGAATTGGTGCCGGATTTAAGAATTTCTTCGGAACCCTGCACTGGAAGGGGCTGGAGTTTTATAGACACTGCATCGCCGGTGTGAAGACCGGACTGGCTTCCGGAGCCTTTTTTGACGGGTATCTGTTACTTTTGGCGATTCTGCTGGTACAGAGTATTCTGGATATCCGAACACTGCGCCGCACACAATGGGCGGAACGGGGCGTAATGGAGCCGGCAGATGAGAAGAAAGCCCTGAAAAATCAGGTGATCATCGAAGTACATTTTGCCTTAAGCCTGATTGCCATGCTGTTTGCCCATCTGTTGATGTATAAAATGGTGGAAGGCAGTAAGCACTTCCTGACATTTATTGCAGCGGGAATTTTTATCGTAAGTATGCTGCAGACCAGATATTATAAAAAAGCGGTGCTTTTGGGAGCGGCCTTCCTGTATCTGTACAGTTATAAGGCGGTGGAACCTTATGATTATCAGGTCCCCTATGTGACGCAGGACAGGCAGGAGCAGGTGGACTACTGGCAACAGATTTTCACCCAAAATCTGACGCTTAAGACTGAAAATGTACCCAATTACGACAATGTGATCATCTGGACCTTCGGAGATGAGACACCGGAGGGCAACCAGAATCTGAAGTGGCAGCTGTTATACAGTACGCCGAAGGGCTTCGGTATCAGCTGTTGTGAGAGAGAATATATTCTGGAGCATCTGACAGAACTGCAGAGTAAATACATTGCCACTGTAAGCGGCGGCGAGATCGATGAGCTGTGTAGTGCCATAGGTTATGAAGAGATTGGCAGAGATGCGGATATGGTGCTGTATTGCAGGTACTAATGACACTGATGGTGAGAGTGCATAGCATGGAACATAAGTAGGTATCAAAGTAGAGAAGAAAGGCATTAAGATCCCATGGAGACACGTGACAGGAAAGCATGCAATTTCATACAGACGAATTTCCAGACATTGCTGTGGCACGGACTGCCGGTGGCGGCACTGGTGATCTGGGGAGCTTTTTGTATCACCAATAACCTCTGGTATGATGAGGCATATTCTGCATCCATGGTGTCTCTTCCCTGGAAGCGGCTGATCTATATCACGGCGACGGATGACCATTCCCCGTTTTATTATGTATTATTGAAGCTGTTCTACCATCTGTGCGGCGGAGGAACACATTTCTGGGCATTGAAGCTGATGTCTGTGCTTTTCATGCTGGGCTATATGCTGCTGGGGAAATATTATGTGGCAAAGCTGTTTGACCGGAAGATTTCGGTATATTTTATGACATTTTCCCTGCTGATGCCGATTTTCAGTGTACAGGCAGGCAATGTGCGTATGTATGCGGTGGCACTGTTTTTCCTGACACTGACCGGACTTTCCGCGTACGATATTTTCCGGGAAGCGACCGGGAAAAAGTGGATCGTATTCTGCCTGGCGAGCATCTGCACGGTGTATTGCCATACTTTTGCGCTGATCCAGACCTTTCTCTTCTATGGTTTGTTCCTGCTTACAATCCTGATCTGTCGTAAAAAAGAGCTGATCAGGGGATTTTTGATCTCAGGATTTACGGTGGCGATCGTGTTCTCCCCCTGGCTTGCAGTGACATGTAGGCAGTTCATCCTGCGGATGCGTTATGACGACGGTTCCACCGCAGAACTGGCTACCCTGAATTCCGTGATGGATTACTGCAAGGAATGGTTCTCGGCGGTGGAGACCCCCATCGGCATTGTGGTACTGCTTGGAATCGCAATGTGTCTGGTATTAAGCTACGGTGCGGTGGACTGGGTGAGACAACACGGGAATGCCGCTCCTGCGATCGGCGCAGCGGCTTTTGCGCTGACCGGAATCGTGGGAGGCGTGATCTCCGCTACGATCAACAACTGTTTTATGGGACGTTACGCGTTCCCGGGCATGGGATTTGTCATGCTGTGGTATGCGGTGGGATTTGCACAGCTTGTGGAGAATGCCGGGGAGAAGAGCAGAAAATGGTGGATCGCGGGTACCTTAGGAACCGCCGGTCTGTGCTTTGCATTGCAGTATACTTCAGAGCTTCATCTGGAGTATGATCAGGGTCTGGAGACTTATGAGAATTTTATAGAGACCGAAGTTACGGAAAATGATGCGATCATCGGTCCCTATACCCATACGATTTTCCTGAATGTCTATCACCCCGAGCTTCATTATTATCTGGTGGGATATAAATTATACAGTCTTCCATTTGTCAACACGGAAGCACTGATGGAGTATAATCAGCTGGATTCCTACGAGAATCTCTGGTATATCTGCTTCAAAGGCGGCGAACCGGATCCGATGGAAGACGGTTACAATTATGAAGTGGAACTGGAATTCCATTATATGTACTATGATTTTGTGATATATCGCTTGGAGCCGAAAACAATAGAATAGCGGCAATAAGATCAGGAACAGGGGCAGGCAGAAAAGGAATGGAGAAATACAGAGAACATAAAAAATCAGTAGTAGACTGGAGCAGATTTTTTCGTAAATTTTGGGAGAATCGATGCTTTATGGGGATACTGCTGCTTACAGCAGTATGCGCTTACGGTTATAAGGTGACAAATGTTACCATCGGTATCGATGACACTCCGTCGCTGTATTATTTTGAAGAAGGGCTGATCGCCATTGTAGGGCGGTGGGTATTGTTTCTGTTGAACAAGGTGATCTTCCTGGCGGAGTTTGTGCCTTTTGTGACGGATTTTATCGCGGTAGGCCTGCTGGTACTGGCGGCAATCGTCTGGACGGTGCTGTTTTATTCTGTGCTTGGAGAGAAGATCCCGGTGGTGGGATATGCGTTTTTTTCGGCAATCTTTGTGTCCAGTCCGCTGATCAGCGAGGTATTTACGTATTTTCTGCATAACGGGATCGCCATTGGCTATCTGTGCTGTGGACTCAGTCTGTGCTGCGTGCGGGAATGGCAGGGCAGCATACGGAAAATGCGAAAAGGCAGTGGAATCCGGGAGAAGTTTGACTGTCTGGCTGTGATGAGGCTTGTGGCGGCCACGGTATTTTTATGGATCGCCATGGGCTGTTATGAATCCTTTATGATTCAGTGGCTTGCCGGACTAATGCTGTTGTTACTGACCGAAAGAATCGGGATGGGAGCGGAGCGTAAAGGGCAGACCGGGACGTGCGGAGTCTTCTGCACACTGGCAGGAGGAGTAATGTGCGCCCTGGCAGCAGTGATCCTCAGAAGTCTGATAATCGTTGTACTTACCAAAGCGTTTCATCTGGAATATTTACAGGGAGAAGCGGTGCAGCGTTCGGTGACGGAGATGTTAGGCTGGATGTTTCGGCCCGGAGCCTTCAGTGAGCTGGCAATGATCCTGAAGCGAACCTTTGTATTATACGGCGTGTTTGCCTATGCGTATCTGCCGATCCGCATTTTTGTCCTGGCGGCAGTCGTCATTACGGTGGTGGCGATGATCCGAGTGATCCGCGGCAGAGACCTGTGGGCACTTGCTCTTCTGCCGGCAGCGTATCTGGCAGCGTTTTCCTTATTATTTATTGAAGGAAAGGCAACGTTGTACCGCTCGGCGCAGTTTTTACCCATTTTCTGTGGCTATGGGGCACTGCTATTTGCCTATGGTATCTGGAGCCTTACGGGATGCATTGGACGGGGCATGCACCGTAAGGTATGCCTGGGAGTGCGTGGTATTGCAGTGGCAGTGCTTGTGGTGATCACCTGGAACCAGTGCATGGATATGACAAAATGGTTCTATATTGACAGGCAGAAATACGAGGCAGCGGTGAAGACTGTGGACCAAATTGCCCTGGATCTGGAACGGGATTTTGACACTTCCAAGCCGGTGGTATTCACGGGCAATTATGAGATCCCTTACAGCATTATTCAGGATGCCTATGTGGGGTATGGAACAGAGACTTATGCAAAGATGAAACGGATCACGGACAGGATCGATCCGGACCTGTTAGATAAATACAACCGCGGTTCCAAGGGCGTATGGGTGGCACAGACCCCGGCGCTGTCTGTCATCGAATGGGGACGGTATGCTTTCGATAACGATGCGGAGCTGGTGAAGTTCTTCGCTATGCACGGACATACGATCGTTCCGTTATTAGACGGCAGTCTGTATGCGGAGGCGGAAGCGAAGTCTGTGGATCTTCCCAAGTATCCGGAGGATGGATATATTGTGGATCAGGGAGATTACATCATTGTACATTTCTAAAACCGAAATCTTAAAATTTCATAAGATTTTTTACGGATCCGGAAAAGTGTGTTATAGTTACAATAAAAATGATGCCAGGGTCAAAAGGTCTAAGCCCACATGAGCTTGCTCATAGGTGGGTGAAAGACCTTAGGACCCGCCCCGATATGAGCATAAAAGTGGGATGATAATCCCACGATATGCGAATATTGGGTAGGATTGTGGGAGTGCGTAGCACGGAGCAATCCGCAGGCATCAAAGTCGGGGGCTTTTGACCCCGACATCATAAAAAATAGAAGAGATTATAAGATTACAGATGAAAGACAGAATTTATATATGTCACACCTACTATCATGTATATGTGACCTTTTTGAAAGAACTGAAATTGCGTGCTGAGGCAGATCCTGCGAAGGAAGCAGGGGCTGCTACTTTGGTGCTGTCCAAAATGTCCAACAACTTCGAGAACCTGAAATCCCGCGTGGAGAGCACCGGATTGTTTGAAGAGGTACTGGAATTTGATGAGAAGCGGGAGGACTTTTTCCCGGAGCTTGCAAAATACCGTGAGGACACAGGCAGCTTTCTGGGAAATCTGAAGAACCGGATCCGGTTCACAAAGGAATATGCCAGACTGGAAGCTCCTTACGTGCCGGTGAACCTGAAGGAATACAAGGACATCTATGTCTATTGCGATTCCGACCCCATCGGGTATTATCTGAATCAGAATCATATCCGCTACCATGCAGTGGAGGACGGTCTGAACTGTCTGAAGAATTTCGATGCGGCGAGATATGACAACAGAGGCCATTTTAAGCTGAAAGCCTTTTTGTCCATGTATCTGAATCTGATCTTTGTGCAGAACGGGTACGGAAAATACTGTATGGATATGGAGGTAAATGATATCTCGGCAATTCATTATCCCTGTCCCAGATACATTGAACAGCCGAGGAAAGAGCTGGTGGACCGCCTGACGGAGGCGGACAAGCAGCTGATCCTTCAGGCGTTTGTGAAAAATAAGGAAGAACTGGAGCACCAGATTGCCGCTAGCAACAAGGTAGGGGATAAAATACTGATCCTCACGGATCCTCTGTGTACTTTGGATGTCAGAGAGAAGATATTCCGGGACGTTATCAAAATGTACGAAAAAGAGGGAAGTATTTTTATTAAGCCTCATCCCAGAGATGAACTGGATTACCGGAAATTGTTCCCGGAGTATCCGCAGTTCGATGCTACCGTGCCTATGGAAATGTTGAATTTCTTCCCGGGACTGAAGTTCAAAAAAGTAGTGGGAGTGCTGACGGAAGTGAAGGGGCTGCCCTTCGCAGAGGAAGCGGTGCGTCTGGGACCGGATTTCATGGATGCCTATGAAGATCCCCTGATCCACAGACAGAATGAACAGATCTGAGAAATGAAGAACCGGAGAACTGGAGAACTCTATGTTACAGATAATTAAGAAAATGAATGTCCTGCTGGACAAAAAACAGAAGAGAACCATGGTGGGGCTGATCATCCTCATGGTGATCAGTGCATTTTTACAGACCGCCGGTGTGGGTATGCTGGTGGAAGTCATGCAGATCGTCATTGATCCGGAGGCAGTACAGCACAGCAGGGTGGCGGAAGCCTGCTATGAGATCATGGGAGTGGAGAGTTATCGTACCTTTTCCATTATTGTCATGGTGCTTCTGATTCTGGTATTTGTGGTGAAGAATCTGTTTACTTATGTACAGCAGAAGCTGACATTGTCATTTGTCTATACGAATCAGTTCCGCACTTCCGAACGCATGATGCGCAACTATCTGCGCCGCGGCTATGAATTTTACCTGAATGCGGATACTGCTGTGGTACAGCGCAGTATCACTTCGGATGTCAATAATATGTATGCGCTGATCTTATCACTGCTGCAGCTGTTGTCCGATACGGTGGTATCTTTGTTTGTTATCACGTACTGCTTTATCTCCAGCGGGACCATGACGATTCTGATGGCAGTGGTATTGATTTCTCTCATGTGGCTGATCAAGAGAGTGCTGAAGCCTGTCATGTATAAGGCGGGTAAGGACAATCAGGACTATTACAGTGGCCTGTTCAAATGGATCTCTCAGACGGTACAGGGGATCAAGGAAGTGAAGATCTCCGGAAAGGAACAGTATTTCGTATCCGAGTACCGGAAATGTGGCAAGGGCTATGTAGATGCCGTACAGCGTTACAGCCTGTACAATCAGGTACCGAAGCTGTTGATCGAGACCGCATGTGTTACCACTATGGTGGGGTATATGATCTTCCTGGTAGCTACGGGCGTGCCTACGGAGAATATGCTGACGGTGTTCGGAACCCTGGCGGCAGCGGCACTGGTGCTGCTCCCCTGTGTGAACCGTATTAATAACCAGATCAATTCCATTGCTTATTTTGAGCCGTTCTTCATGGGAGTCAGCGATAATTTACAGGATGAGATCAACGGACAGAATATCGATATGTCCTTTGCTACCGACGAAGAGGAAAAGCTGGATGTAAAGGACAGCATTGAGATGAAGGATATCACCTATGCTTATCCGAATACAGAGCGTCTGATCTTCGATCATGCGGATCTGAAGATCCCGGTAGGGGCTTCGGTAGGTATCGTGGGTACTTCCGGCGCTGGCAAGAGTACTGTGGTGGATATTCTGCTTGGACTGTTAGAGCCCAGTACGGGTTACATCTATGCAGACGGTGTGGATGTGAAGGAGACCGGTAATTATCGGAAATGGCTGAAAAATATCGGCTACATCCCGCAGATGATCTTCATGCTGGATGACACCATCCGCAAAAATGTGGCGTTCGGCGTACCGGAGGATAAGATCGATGAGAACAGACTGTGGGAAGTATTGAAGGAAGCACAGCTGGATGAATTTATCAAGACGCTTCCGGAAGGCTTAGAGACCGGTATCGGCGAGAGAGGCATCCGTCTCTCCGGCGGACAGAGACAGCGTATCGGTATTGCCAGAGCACTGTATAATGATCCGGAGGTACTGATCTTAGATGAGGCAACTTCCGCACTGGATAATGATACGGAAGCCGCCATCATGGAATCCATCAACAGACTGCACGGCCGTAAGACACTGATCATTATCGCCCACAGATTACAGACCATCGAAAAATGTGATATTGTCTACCGGGTAGAAGACGGCAGAGCGAAAATCGAACGGGGAAGCTTATAAGCCTATGAGTAAAAAACTGAGCATCATCGTACCCGTCTACAATATGGCGGCTGAGGGAAAACTGAATTATTGTCTGGACAGCCTGGTGGGACAGACCATCCGGGGAATGTATGATTATGAGATCCTCTGCGTGGATGATGCTTCCACGGACGAATCCCTGGAGATCCTGTTAGATTATCAGAAACGTTATCCGGAACTGATCTGCGTGATCCCAAATGCGGTGAATCTGCGCCAGGGTGGTGCGAAGAATGTGGGATTAAAAAACGCAGAAGGCGAATGGATCGGCTTCATCGACAGTGACGACTGGGTATCTCCGGATTATTATGAGAAGCTTCTGAAAAAAGCGGAGGAGACCGGAGCGGATCTGGTGGGCTGCGATTACAGCCTGGTGGATCATCATACCTTTACCGTCGGCAAAGTCATTGTCAACAACACTCCGGAGCAGACCGGGGAACTGACGAAGGACCAGCACCGCAGCCTGTTCATGCGCCCGGGCAGTATGGTACTGAAGATTTATAAACACAGTGTGATCCGGGAGAATCATCTGGATTTCCCGGAACATATTTTTTACGAAGATAATTGTGCAGGCCCCTTATGGAGCCTGTACTTTCGACATTTTGAGAGAGTGGCGGAACCGTTGTATTACTATTACCAGCATGCGGTATCCACGGTGCATCATATCACGGAAGAAAAGTGCAGGGACCGTATGAAGGCGGCAGAGCTTTTATACACGGAATGTGAGAGAAGAGGGTTCCTTACGGAATATTTACAGGAGATCGAGTATCGTTATACGGAACTGTATTATGCCATTACTCTGTTCTCTTATATGGGAGGGGTAACACATCCTAAGCCGGCTTTTATCAGACAGCTCCGAAGGGGTGTGGAAGAACGTTTCCCTAAATTTGCACAGAATCCCTACTATCTGGAGCGCACAGGGGCACCGGAACAGAAGCTGATCCGGATGCAGAGCAGATCGGATCTTTTATTTTTTGTTTACTATCGTATGAAACAGTGGATCTGGAAGAAAAGAGGTAATTTATAATGCAGACAGCCGGTAAAGCAGTGGCGATCATAACCGCAAGGGGAGGGAGCAAACGGATCCCTCATAAAAATATCAAGGAATTCTGTGGAAAGCCGATCCTGGCTTATTCCATCGAAGCGGCGCTGGCTTCGGGAGTATTTGACCGGGTCATGGTATCCACCGATGATGAAGAGATCGCAGAAGTGGCGAGAAAATATGGAGCAGAAGTTCCTTTCATGCGCAGTGAGAAGACGGCAAATGATTATGCCACTACGAAGGATGTGCTGGAAGAAGTGCTGGCGGAGTATGAAAAACGTGGGGAACATTTTGATACCTTGTGTTGTATCTATCCCACCGCTCCTTTTATTACACCTGACAGGCTGGCGGAAGCAATGCATCTGTTGGAAGAAAAAAAGGGGGACACCCTGCTGCCGGTAGTACGCTTCAGCTTTCCGCCCCAGCGCTGCGTGGTACAGGATGAAGATGGGTATCTTAAGTTCAAATGGCCGGAGTATCGTAACAGCCGCTCCCAGGATCTGGAGCCCTATTATCATGATGCGGGACAGTTCTACTGTCTGCGGGTATCGTCTTTCCTGACCCAACAGAATCTGATCATGGAGAAAACGGTACCCATGGAGCTTCCGGAGACAGAGGTGCAGGATATTGACAATGAAGAGGACTGGAAACTGGCAGAGATGAAATATCATATGCTGGGGAAGGCTTGAGGATATAAAGTATGGGAGAAAAGGATCATCTTAAGATCAAAATCGGAAACCGTCTGATCGGAAGCGGGGAACCGGCATATCTGATCGCGGAAATGTCGGCCAATCATGCGGGGAGTATCGAACGGGCGAAGGAGATCATCCATGCCGCCAAAGAAAGCGGCGCGGACTGCATCAAGATTCAGACATATACGCCGGATACCCTGACAATTGATTGCCACAACAAATATTTTCAGGTGAATAACGGTACCTGGGAGGGTGAGAATCTCTACAGCCTCTACGGTAAGGCATATACCCCGTGGGAGTGGCAGCCCCGGCTTAAGGCAGAGGCGGACAAGGTAGGAATCGACTTTTTGTCCACTCCCTTTGACAATACCGCAGTGGATTTCCTGGAGGATATGGGGCTGGAATTCTACAAGATCGCTTCTTTTGAGATGATCGATCTGCCCTTGGTAGAGTACGTGGCATCGAAAGGAAAACCGATCATCATGTCCACCGGTATGGCTACCCTGGAGGAGATCCGGGAAGCTGTGGAGACGGTATATCACACCGGCAACAGACAGCTGGTGCTGCTAAAATGCTCCAGCGCTTATCCCGCAGACCCGGCGCAGATGTATCTGAGGACGATTACCGATATGCAGAAACGTTTCGACCTGCCCATTGGTCTGTCGGATCATTCCATGGGTTCCATGAGCGCAGTGACGGCAGTGGCTCTGGGGGCATCGGTTATTGAGAAGCATTTCTGCTTAAGCCGCGAGATCGAGAATCCGGATGCTTCGTTCTCCATGACACCGGAAGAATATAAGCAGATGGTGCAGGATATCCGCAATGTGGAGGCTGCCCTGGGAACACCGACGTATGGCGTGGAAAAACAGGAAGAGAGCAGCAGAGTGTTCCGCAGATCTATTTTTGCAGTGAAGGATATACCTGCAGGTGCAGAGCTTACGGAAGAAAATATCCGCATTATCCGTCCCGGTTACGGCATCAAACCCAAATACTGGAAAGATGTCCTCGGCATGCGGACGGATCATGCCATGGAGAGAGGAACGCCTCTTACCTTTGATGCCCTGGAGAAGGGCAGTATTCTGTTTTTGACCAATAATGCGAATACAGACGGTCTGTACCGGTGGCTGAAGGAGCAGGGAGAACAGGTATACCGGGTGGAGAATAAAGTAACGGCCCAGATGATCGCACAGATGAAGCCTTCTCTGATGATCAGCTTCAATTACCGCCATATTATTCCACAGGAGGTGCTGGATCTGATGCCCGGCAGAGTCATCAATCTGCATACCTCGTATCTGCCTTATAACCGCGGCTCCAGTCCGAACTTCTTCAGTTTCCTGGAGGATACGCCCAAGGGTGTGACCATTCACCTTATGAGTGCGGGACTGGATGAAGGGGATATTTTATGCCAGCGGGAACTGCATTTTGATGAAGAAAAGGAAACCTTTGCATCCACCTATGAGGCACTGCTTCAGGAGATGGAAAAATTATTCCGGGAGAACTGGCAGCAGATCCGGGAAGGCAGCATCATACCCGTGAAGCAGGCGGGAACTGCTACTTATCACAGGATGAAGGATCTGGATGCTATTCGGGAAAAGGTGGATTTTGACTGGAATATGAAGATTGCCGATTTTAAAAGAGCTTATGAAAAGGCAATGGGGAAGGACTAAAACAGCTGATGAAGGTATGGATCCGCGCAGACGCCAATGAACATATAGGAACCGGGCATGTGATGCGCTGCCTCGCCATTGCGGAGGCACTGGAGGCAGCAGGAGTACAGGTATGTTTTGCCATGGCAGATGACGCAGCTGCAAAGCTGGTAAAAAGCAGAGGCAAAAAGGTAAGGATCCTGCATACCCGGTATGACCGCATGGAGGAGGAACTGCCTGTCTTGACAGCTGTCATGGAAGAAGAACATCCCGATATGCTGCTGATCGACAGCTATTATGTCTCGGATGCTTATCTACAGCGGCTGACGGAGCAGGTATGGACAGCCTATATTGATGATAAAAGCTTCCACTCTTATCCGGTGAACATGATCATCAATTATAATATATACGGGGACAGAAGCCTGTATCATCCAGAGCCGGCTTACAGTCTCATGGGAGCAGCTTATGCGCCCCTCAGGCCGGAATTTCGTAATGTGGAATATCATGTAAGAGAACAGGCAGAGGCAGTTCTTCTGACCACCGGAGGAAGTGACCGCTATGATCTGGCGGGACAGATCCTCAGAGCAGTGCCGAAGGAGATACCTGTGGTATTTCATGTGGTCAGTGGAATCTTTAATCCGCATTATGATGAGCTGTGCCGTATGGCACTTGCGGATGATCGAATCCGGGTGCACCGTAATGTAAGCCGGATGTCGGAACTGATGAAGGAATGCGATATCGCCATAACGGCAGGCGGTTCTACCATGTATGAGCTTTCTGCCATAGGAGTTCCCATGATCAGTTTCTCTTTTGTAGATAATCAGGAGAAGATCGTAGAGACCTTTTATCAAAAGAAAATCACCTGTTACGGAGGGAATTACCTGACAGAAGGTGATCTTATGCCGGGGCGGATCGTGGAACATATGACGGAGCTGATGCAAAGCAGAGAACTGCGGGAACATTACAGTAGTCTGGAACGTCATCTGGTAGATGGAAATGGTGCCAGCAGGATCGCGGAGGAACTTTGCCGGGTTTATGAAGAAGATAGAATTTAGCAGAGTAAAAATGATATATAGTACGATTGCAGTCGTGATTTTCGTGGTACTGCTGTTGCTGTTTTTCCCGGGGGATCGTGAGTATCAGAGGATTCCTTACGATGTGGTGTTCCTGGGAGACAGTGTCTATGGACTGTGCCGGGATGAGACTTCCATTGCCGCAAAATTACAGGACAAGACAGGCTTAAAATGTTACAATGGCGGTCTCGGCGGAACGGTGCTTGGCAGAGCGGACGAAGAGAGAAGACTGGGATATACCAAGGATTCCATCTCCGCGGCGGGATTGGTGAGATCTTTTGCAGTGAAGGATTTCGGTGTGCAGCGGACGGTTCATATCCGGGAATCGGCAACGGATTATTTTGAAGATACCCTGGGAGACCTGGGACAGATCGATTTTGATCAGGTGAAGATCCTGTTCATCGGGTCGGGACTGAATGACTATCACTCGGGCAATCCCATTGAATCCACGGCGGATCCGTATCATCCCTATGATGAATATACTTACTGCGGCGCCATCCGCAGTATTGTAAAAGAGCTGCGGGAAGCGTACCCGGACCTGCGCATCATTTTCATTACGCCACCTTACACCTGGTATACAATACCGGAGCTCACCTGTGAGGAATATGATCTGGGAGGCGGCGTGCTGGAGGATTATGTGAACGCGGAGATCGGGCTTTGTCAGGCTTTGGACGTGGAAGTGATCGATATTTATCATAACTATTATCCTCATGAGACCTGGGACGACCTGTATCTGTATACGAATGATGGGCTGCATCCCAACGAGGCAGGCAGAGAGAAAATCGCACAGACCATCGCGGAATATCTGGACAACTATTCAGAATAGTTGAATTAAGGAGAATCATACATGAAAACACCCTGGGAATTTTTGCAATATAGCAGGAATAAGATCAAAAATACTTGGAAAATTGCATTTGTATCGGCATTCGTCATCGGTCTGCTGATCCATCTTCCCGTGATGCTGTCGGATATTCCGAATCATGACGGACTGAGCAGCATGTATTTTGATCAGAATATGATCACGTCCGGACGTTGGTTTTTAACGGTGGCATGTGGATTTTCCTCTTATTTTACAATCCCGTGGGTCATCGGTCTGATCGGCATGCTGTGGCTTTCACTTTCATCGGTGGTGTTAACGGAGACCATGGAGCTTGAGGATCCGCTGACCATTATCGGTGTCAGCGGACTGCTGGTATCTTTTCCGGCACTGGCGTCTACTTTTGCCTATGTATTTACCATGGACGGTTATATGATGGCACTGTTTCTGGCGGTGCTTTCGGTGCTTTTTACCCAAAAATATAAAAAAGGCTGGATCCTGGGAGGCGTATGCCTTGCCTTCAGTATGGGAATCTACCAGGCGTATCTGCCGTTTGCCATTTTGCTGTGCGTATATGTGATCCTGCTCTTTTTTATGGAGGAGCACGGTGTGAAGGAAAAGGTACAATATACATTGCGGTATCTCGGCATGGGAATTGCCGGAGCGGTATTGTATTATGTGATTCTGCAGATTTTGTTAAAACTGCAGGACAAGGTACTGGATACCTATCAGGGCATCAATTCCATGGAACAGGGAGGTTCCGGTCAGGGACTGCTCACCACCTTAAAAGGAATGTATTATGATTTCCTGGCATTTACACTGCATGGTGATGTGCTGGTGAACAATATTTTCTCCTTCGCAGCATGCGTGGTACTCCTGCTCTTGGTGGTATTTTTATTGGTGAGAAGGATGTTTCAAAGAAAATGGTGGAAGAATCCGGCATTTTTCGTTATAATAATTCTGTTGGCGGTGGGGCTGCCGCTGTTAACAAATGTGATTTTGATCATTTCCCCGAATCTGACCTATCATCTGCTCATGCGATATCAGTGGGTATTATATCTGATCCTTATGCTTGGCTTTACGGACAGATATGCGGGTGAGAATGGAAAAGCGGACATTGGTATCCGTTGGGCGGCACTGCTTGCTGCCTGGATCCTGGTGTTCAATTACGGAGTATCGGACAACATCGGGTACTCGAATCTGGAGAAAAAATATGAGAAGACCTATGCGTACTGTGTCCGTCTGTTAGACCGGATCGAACAGACCCCCGGCTATTATCAGGGGATTCCTGTGGCAGTGGTGGGCGTTATCGGTTATGATGAATTCCCCACGACGGATATTACGGGAAAAGTCACGGACGGCATGATCGGGTTAAACGGTGATTATCTGATCTATAAGGGAGCGGATTACCAGGCGTTTATGAAGAATTATCTCGGCGCTACCCTGAACTTTTTAGATCCGGATACTGTTGGCGAGATCTATATGACACAGGAATACATTGACATGGATACTTTCCCGGGGGCGAACTCCACGAAAGTAGTGGACGGCATACTCTATGTCAAGACAGAGAACTGCGGAAGGGATTAAGTATGGCTTTATTATCAATTGTCTTACCGGCATACAATGAGGAACAGAATATTGCAAATACGGCAAAAGTGTTGGGAGACCTGCTGGATGCGAACGGAATCGATTACGAGCTGGTATTTATCAGTGACGGATCGAAGGACGGAACCTTTGAACGGATACAGGAATGTGCCGCACAGAATCCGAGAGTGCGGGGAGCGGAATTCTCCCGGAACTTCGGAAAAGAAGCCGGTATTTTCGCCGGACTGGAACTGACCACGGGAGACGCCGTGATCGTGATGGATTGTGACTTACAGCATCCCCCTGAGGTGATCCCCTTAATGTGGGAGAAATGGCAGCAGGGAGCAGAGATCGTGGAGGGCATCAAGTCCGACAGAGGACGGGAGAGCCTGGGATATAAGCTGTCCGCGGGACTTTTCTACAAGATCATGAGTAAACTGATCAAGATGGACATGAATGCTTCTTCGGATTTTAAGCTTTTAGACCGGAAAGTGGTACAGGTGCTTTTGGAGCTGCCGGAGAGAAATACTTTCTTCCGGGCATTGACCTTCTGGGCTGGATTTAAGACCGAGACCGTGGAATATGAAGTGCAGGAGCGCAAATACGGACAGAGCAAGTGGTCCTTCTGGAGCCTGATGAAGTATGCGATCACGAATGCTACTTCTTTCAGTACATTACCCCTGCAGCTGGTGACGATCATGGGAATGATATCCATATTTTTCAGTGTGATCCTGGCGATCCAGACGCTGGTGCGTTACCTGATGGGTACAGCCGTGGAAGGATTTACCACGGTGATCCTGCTGATCCTGATCATTGGCGGATTTCTGATGCTGAGCCTGGGGATCATCGGACATTATATTGCAAGAATCTATGAAGAAGTCAAGGGCAGACCGAAATATATCATCAGTCATGTGACGGCAAATGTGCCGCAGACAGCAGTAGGAAGCTGGAAGAGAGAGCACAGAGCAGATCAGAATATATAAAAATACAGCTGGAACAGCGGAAAAGAGGATGTATTATGGTAGATATCAAGTTTAATGTACCGCCTTATGTGGATAAAGCAGCGGATTATATTCAGAAATGTGTAAAAAATCAGAAGATCTGCGGTGACGGTGAATATACGAAAAAATGTAATGCGTGGATCGAGGAGAGAACGGGAACCGGCAAATGTCTGTTAACCACTTCCTGCACCCATGCAACAGAGCTGGCGGCACTTCTGTGTGATATCAAGCCCGGGGATGAAGTGATCATGCCCTCTTATACTTTTGTATCCACAGCGGATGCTTTCGTACTCCGGGGTGCGGTACCGGTGTTCGTGGATATCCGCCCGGATACCATGAACATTGATGAGACACTGATCGAGGATGCCATTACGGAGAAGACGAAAGCGATCGTGCCGGTACATTATGCCGGCGTGGCATGCGAGATGGACACGATCATGGACATTGCAAGACGTCACAATCTGAAAGTGGTAGAGGATGCAGCCCAGGGAATCATGTCCACCTATAAGGGAAAAGCACTGGGAACCATCGGTGATTTCGGCGCTTACAGTTTCCATGAGACGAAGAATTACAGCATGGGAGAGGGCGGTGCCCTGCTGATCCGTGATCAAAAGGATGTGGAAGAAGCAGAGATCATCCGTGAAAAAGGAACCAACCGCAGCAAATTCTTCCGCGGTCAGATCGATAAATATACCTGGGTGAATTACGGATCCTCCTATCTGCCCAGTGATATGAACGCAGCTTATCTCTATGCACAGTTAGAGATCGCAGATGAGATCAACGAAGCCAGACTTGCCTGCTGGAACCGTTATTATGAGCAGCTGCAGCCGTTAAAGGAAGCAGGGAAGATCGATCTGCCTGTTGTACCGGAAGGCTGTGTACACAATGCCCATATGTTCTATATCAAGGCGAGAGATTTAGAGCAGAGGACCAGATTTATCAGCTATATGAAGGATAACGGGGTACTTACGGTATTCCATTACATTCCGTTACACACGGCACCAGCAGGACTGAAGTTCGGACGTTTCCACGGAGAAGACCGCTATACGACGAAGGAGAGTGAGCGTCTGGCAAGGCTTCCCATGTACTATGGACTGACACTGGATCAGGTGGATTTCATCTGTGGACTGATTAAAAACTTTTTTGAATTAGAGGAGCAGTAAGATGCAGAAAGCATGCAGAGCGCTTGCGGAGACTGCAGGCAGATTTCTGTTCATAGGCATCTCAGTACAGATCGTACTGGGAATCTGTTGGATGATCAGATCCTTTGGCATCTTCCCGGAATTCGGGGACAGCTATCTGTGGCTTGCGGCCGCAGGGACGTTTGTGTGTGATGACTACATGGGGATCGGATACCCTCTTTTTCTGATGCTTGCAAAAGGGATAGAAGCTGTAAGCTCTATCCCTTATACTTTTTTTGTTTACACGGTACAGATTTTGTTTGCATTTTACAGCGGTGTGGTATTTTTACGTTCCTTTGGCGGTACAGCGAAAAAATGGTTCCCGGTTTGGGGAAGCCTTGGACTTTTGACATATCCGTTTGCCATGCAGTGCCATCTGGCAGTGCTGCCGAATTCTGCGGGATATTCCTGTCTCTTAATGGAATTGGCAGTACTGATCAGATTTTTACGTGAGGACAAAGCGGAGGAAAAATTACCGCTGAAAAGGTTGTTCATTGCAGGAATCTGGTGGGCACTCAGTACGCTGTTCGTAGTGGAAAACAGGTATCTTGGACTGGTACCGCTTGTGGTGGTGTGGATCCTGCACCTGATCCGTATCCGGCAGCTCGGAAAACAGAGAGTGGGCAGAGAGTTATTGCTGCTTGCGGCAATGGCAGGCATTTTGTTCACAGTGGTACCGTTATGGCAGACCACGGGCAGCTACGGCAGAGCGGAGAATACGTTAAGTGCTGCAATGATGCGCAGATTTACCTGGACACATATGAGGGAAGAAGAGGAATATGACGCATATCCGGAGGAACTGCGGGAACAGATGACCTGGAAGGAATTTAAAGCAGCCGGGTATTATGCCGGAACCATGGACTCTGAGATACAGAAAAACATAGAGGATGCGTTGGGCAGCGAGGATGCACAGAAGCTGTTCCGGAAGTATGCCGTATACGGATTAAAGACATATCCCTCCGATAATATACACCAGATCGTCTGGGACATGGCAGGGTATGTGATGCCGTCTATACTTTTGCAGCTGTTTTTGGATGGAAGAGGATATGATACCTTTTCCGGCAGAAATGTAGACATTATGATGACCGGAGACCTGAAGCTGACAAATGTCCTGTTAAAGTACAGCAGCTGGTGGTTCCTCGTGGGAATTATCGCGACTGCTCTTGTGGTGATATGTCGGGGATCTTATAAAAAAGATGGAAAACGGTGCTTTTTGGAAATATTTCTTTTATGCGAAGTAACGGCACTTTGTATGGTCTTATGGTATACCATGCAGGATGCGGGATGCTGGGATTATAAGAACGGACTGCTTCCCGGAATGCTGTGGCTAGTGGGAATGATCTTAAGTGTCGGAAAGGAGGAACCATGACAGAACGCAGAAGGGCGCAGATCTGGTTTTTTCTGGGAATACTTGCAGTGCTGGTAATGGGGATTCCGTATATCCTTTTGGGACAGGATGCCATCTTCGTCTATCATGATCAGCTGGATGGAGAGGTGATCGCATATCTTCTGAAGGCAAGACACCTCTGGGATGGCAGCGGTATTCTGCCGGAATTTATGAACGGTGCGGCGAAGACGGCACTGACCCTGCCGGCACCGGCGTGCGTTCTGTTGTACCGGTGGCTGCCTGCGTGGGCGGCACTTGCCTGCATGCAGGTGATTGGAAGCCTGACAGGCTATGTGGGAATGTTCTTACTGATCCGGCATGTGGCAAGAAGCGAGGAAAGACTGTCTCACAGACAGGGAATGATGGCTTTCGTTGCCATGGCGGTGGGATGCCTGTATGCGTATCTTCCGTTTTTGCCGGTATATGGCTTGTCACAGTATGGACTGCCGCTGTTATTATACTGCGTGCTCCGGCTGGGAGAAGCGGACGGTAACAGAAAGATCTATATTGCAGCCTGGTTGTATGTGATTTTTTTCGGAGTAAATTCGTCACTGGTGCTTGCGGGATTCGCCGTGCTGGGTATCTGGGCGTTGTGGGAAGTGATTACCCTTCTATGCAGACGGTTTCGGACAGGGCAGGGAATTGGCTGGCTACTTCTTTTGGCGGTGTATTTATTGGAAAACGGGGCACTTTTACAGGAAATTTTCGGCGGCGTGGGAGCAGTTTCCCATAAAGCGGAATATAGCTTAGCTCCGGTAGCTTTTTGGGGACAGATGTGGACGAATCTTTTGCAGGGAGGACAGCACAGCGTGGATTATCACCGGTGGGTCTTAGTTCTGGCAGTATGCTTTGTGATAGTGACAGGGATCCGCCCGGGAATATCTGCCGGGGATAAAAAATCCGTAACCGGACTGGAAAAAGCACTGTTTTTATCCTGCGGCGGCATTTTATCGTTTGCACTCGCGGCGGCTGTCTGGGACAGCAGCATAGGGGTGGGTATCCGCTCGGGGCTTGGAGCGTTGAAGGGCTTCCAGGCGAACCGGGTGCTGTGGCTGAGCCCCTGTCTGTGGTATTTTGCCCTTGGCTGCTGTCTGCTGATGGTAGTGGAAGAGCTTCCCGGCAAGCAGGAGACGGCAAAAAGCGTAAGAAAATGGCTGGCAGCAGGAGAAATGTTACTGGCTGTGGGAGTGACACTTCTTACGGCAGCGCAGGTCCTGCCAGAGAGTAACTTAAAGCCGAATGTGCAGAAAATGTTACACGCAGACTACGGCGCCATGAGTTTTCGGGATTATTATGCTGTGGGTGTGTTAGAGCAGGTGCAGCAGTATATCCGGGACAATTTAGCAGAAGAACCGGAGGATTACCGGGTGGTAAGCTTAGGGATCGATCCGGCGGCAGCACTGTATCATGGCTTTTACTGCCTGGATGGGTATTCTAACAATTATGATCTGGCTTATAAGCACCGATTCCGCGAGATCATTGCACCGGAACTGGACAAAAGTGAGTATCTGACGGAGCAGTTCGATGGCTGGGGCAACCGCTGTTATTTGTACAGTGCGGAATGTCCGGGGTATTATACGGTACAGAAGGGCGGCTTCTATTTTCAGAATTATGAGATCAATGCACAGAGCCTGAAGGAACTGGGCGGACGGTATCTGCTGTCAGCGGCGTACATTGATCATTGCGAAGATACGGGGCTTAAGCTGATCCGGGAAGATCCCTTCGAGACAGAGGACAGTTATTACCGGATCTATCTCTATCGCGTTATGGAATAAAAAAGTCTGACGATGAATCGGACATAAGACAGGTATAGGAATATGAGTGAAACGAGCAGATGGAAAAAAATCCTGCCGGAGCTTCTGGCAGTTATACTGTGTCTGGGAGTGCTGTGTGTAGGGGTAAGCTTTAAAGAAGGCTATCACATGGACGAACTGTTAAGCTTCGAACTGGCGGATGCCAGGTACAATCCATGGATCGTTCCCACCCAGCCGGAGGGACGTCTGGCAAAATTCGTGCGGGAAGAGATACAGGGAGACAGCTTTGGTGAGACCCTGATGAATTTGAAAAGTACGGTAACGGATGTGCTGAAGAACCGCGGCAGCAGTAAACTGTTATCTTATAAGGCAGATGTCTATGAGGAGCCGGCCTGGATCACTTCCGGGCAGTTTCGGGATTATGTAACAGTGGACGGCAGCGATGCGTTTGATTATCTGTCGGTGTATTTTAATGTGAAGGATGATAATCATCCGCCGGTGCATTTTATGCTGTTGCATACTATGAGCTCTCTGTTCCCTGGAACTTTGTCACCGTGGCTTGGATGTACGATCAATCTGATCTGTGTGGGGATCACATTATGGCTGCTGCTTCGGTTGGGAAGACAGCTTTCGGAGATTTTTGGTATGGAAGAGCAGGGAAGACTTGTGGGGATCCTTGCAGTATTACTGTACGGACTCAGCACGGGAGCACTGGCTTCTGTTCTGCTGATCCGCATGTACTGCCTCTTATCCTGTCTGTGTGTGGCACTGCTTTCCATGCATGTGGAGAAATGGAAGGAACATGGATTTGACCGGAGTAATAAGGGACTCATTGCCATTACGGTGCTGGGATTTCTGACCCAGTATTTTTTCCTGTTTTATTGTATTCTGCTGGCGGCGGTGACGGCAGCGGGACTTTTATGCAGTAAAAGAATGCGGGAATTATGGATATATATTCGCTCCATGGTAGTGGCTGCGGTGATCGGACTGGTGTTGTTCCCCTTTGCGATAGCTGACGTATTTTCCAGCGGAAGAGGTGTGGAAGCTCTGGACAATCTGGCTTCCGGATTCGCCGGATACGGAGCGAGACTGCTTGCTTTTGCGAGGATTCTGGCGGACCGGACGGTCGGAGATATGTTACTTGGAGCAGGCTGCGCCACGGCGGTAGTTTTGGCAGTGGTACTGTGGTATCGCAGACACAAAGGACAGGAGCTTAGTATGCCCCGGGCGGTCAGGGGAATCCTGTGTATGCTCATCATTCCTGTAGTGGGATACTATCTGCTGGCATCCCGGATGTCACCGTATCTGGTGGACCGGTATGTGATGCCCATGTTTCCTATGATCGCGTTACTCTTCGCGCTTCTTTTATGTTGCCTGGGGAAGAGACTTGCCAAGGCTTCCGGCTGGAAGGGACGTTTAGTAGGCATTGGGCTGATGGCTCTGATTATTGTAGTGCAGGGACTGCGCCTTGCATCCTATGACGGAGAATACCTCTATCGAGGGTATGGGCAGCAGGAACAGCTGGCGGAAGAGTATGCGTCACTTCCCTGTATCTGCGTCTATGCCGGTGTGGGATATTATGAGAATCTGCCGGAGTTTATGCACTACGACAGGACACTTTTGGTGACAGCGAAGGAGCTTGCAGAGCGTAAGGATGTGGATTCACTCCGGATGCTGGACCGGGTAGTGGTACTGATCAAATCAGGGGTTGAGGAAGAGACGGTTTCTTCGGTCCTGCGGGAGAAATATGGCATGGAACCGGAGGAGACGCTGCTTTCCGAAGGGGTGCACGGAGATAATATTTATCTGTATGTAAGATAATGGAGAACGGAAACGAGGGTGAAAAATGATCGTAGTTCGCTTGTTGTGGCTTGCAGTGCTGGTGTTGGTCCTGCCTGTGTGCGTGGGAAACTGCTTTGCAGGTGTGGATAAACCTCATAAAAATATAGTATTCCTGTGGATCAGCGGGCAGATACTGTTGTGGGCAGGATTTCAGGTGATCTGTGTTCCGGTGATCCTTACGGAGGGAAGACTGGAGAAGGTAGTGCTATGGTATGGCGTCTATATCACAGGACTGTTAGTGGTGTCTGCAGTGCTGTGGTTTCGTAACCACAAAGGACCCAAAGCAGTGTGGACGCAGAAGCCGGACCGGGAAGCGGTCATATTGTGGGTGATCTTTGGAGTGCTTTTATTACTTCAGCTGGTACTGGCGGTGGTTATGGCCTACAATGACGGAGATGATGCTTATTATGTGGCAATCTCCACAGCGGCGCAGGAGTCGGGCAAAATGTATCAGAAGCTTCCTTATACCGGTATGAGCACGGAACTGGATGTGCGGCACGGACTGGCGCCTTTTCCCATCTGGATCGCCTGGCTTTCTCAAATGACGGGAATTGCTACGGTGACGGTGGCGAAGACCCTGCTTCCGGTTGCACTGATCTCTATGACCTATGGCGTATTTTATCTGATCGGCAGCAGAGGGCTGTCCCAGGGGAAGAATCTGCCGCTGTTTTTGATCTGCACGGAAGTACTGGTCCTATTTGGAGATTATTCTTTTTACACTGTGGAGAATTTTATGATCGCCAGAAGCAGACAGGGAAAAGCGGCGTTGGGCAGTATTCTGATCCCTATGATCTTCTTCCTGCTGTTAATTTTGTTTCGCAGACTGCAGGAGAAGCAGAAGATTACGGTGGGATTCTGGATTCTGCTAACCACGGTCATGACATCCTGCTGTCTTGCCAGTACCATGGGAGCATTGCTTGCATGTATGCTGGTGGGAGTTGCCGGAATCTGTGGGGCAATTGCCTATCAGAACCTGAAAATATTGCTGCCCTTAGCGACCTGCTGCGTGCCCTGCATCATCTATGCGGGGATGTATCTGGTATTAGGGTAGCCGGTATTAGGGTATCTGTAGTAAGTAATCGGAAGGTAAGACCGGAGTCGGAGGATAGAAATGGATGCTTTGAAGCTGTTTCAGGAATATATGGGAACGGGGCTGATCATGATCTGGTTTCTTATAAGTCTGTTGTATCTGTGGCTTACGGAGAAGCGAAAGCACATCCGTGTGATGTTTCTCTATGTGCCCCTGCTGTTATTATTTGTTTTTTTTAATCCCCTTGTGGCGAAGCTGGTATCGGGGCTGGCAGACGGGGAAATCTATTACCGGATTCTGTGGCTGTTGCCGGTGACTCCGGTGATCGCCTATGCGGCGGTGGATTTTTGCGGCAAACTTGTCGGATATAGGAAATACGTGGGGATAACGGCAGCGCTGATTCTGTTCATGATATCCGGAAGCCTGATCTATCGGAATCCCTATTTTCAGAAAGCGGAAAATGTGTATCATGTACCAACAAGTGTGGTGGATATCTGCGATGCCATTGAAGTCCCCGGCAGAGAAGTTATGGCGGTATTCCCCGGAGAACTGTTGCAGTATGTGCGGCAGTATTCCAATGTGGTGTGCATGCCTTACGGACGGAATATCATCGTAAGCAAATGGATTGTACAAAATGATCTGTATGATGTGATGGAGCAGGAGACCATAGATGCTGCAGAACTGGCAGAACTGGCACGGGAAGAGCAGTGTGCGTATATTATCCTGCCGGAGTCGAAGAACCTGGTGGGAAGATTACAGGACCAGGAGTATGAAGAATTTGCAAGAATGCACGGGTATGTTATCTACAAGGATGCTACCGTGGATTTGTACTATTTTCTACAAGAGTAAATTGAGAGTTAGTGAAATAGTTGTTCTAAAATCCACGCAGAAAGGGCTGCCG
>CAMEOT010000004.1 GCA_945929965.1 uncultured Lachnospiraceae bacterium | reverse complement strand
AGCCGCTGTTCTACTTTGTCAAGTCGCTGTTCTACTTTGTCAAGTCGCTGTTCTATTTTGTCAAGTCGTTGATCTATGTGGTCTAATTTGATTACGATAGCTTCTAATAATTCCCGGTTGGTCATATACATCCCTCCTGTACCAGTATACTAGCATAGTTCAAAAGCGCTGACAATTGTGCAATACAGAGAAAAGAGTTGTTGTGCATTATCACAAAAAAAGTTTGATAAATAGTTGACAATCTCCAAAATTCGCGATATATCTAATGAAAAGGGGACAGGTAATAATAAACAATACATAGCGGAAAGGAAGATTTTTATGGTTAAGAAATTGATCCTGGTAACATCACCGCCTGCCTGTGGAAAGACTTACATTTCCAAAGCTTTGGCGAAGAGACTGCAGCATGTGGTATATCTGGACAAGGATACTTTGATCACATTGTCAAAACAGATCTTTGTAGTAGCAGGACAGCCTTATGACAGAAGCAGTGACTTTTTTGAGAAAAACATCCGTGACTATGAGTACGAGTGTGTCGTGGATCTGGCCATGGAAGCATTGGATTATGACGATATTGTATTGATCAATGCACCCTTTACCCAGGAGATCCGGGATATGAATTATATTCATAACCTGAAAACTAAACTGGCAGAGAAAAATGCCACCTTGGTAGTCGTATGGGTAGAAACATCTCCTGAGATCGTGCATGAGCGTATGATTGCCAGAAATTCCGACCGAGATACCTGGAAGCTGGCACATTGGGATGAGTATATTGCATCCTGCGATTTCTCTATCCCGAAGAATCTGGATGATCCTAAGGCGAAGGACGATCTGATTTTGTTTAAAAATAACAATGAGGAAGAATTTGAAACATCCATGCAGAACTGTCTGCATATTCTGGAAGAGACCATGAAGGGTTAGGAATATCTGATCCGGTATGGATTGTGCTGTGTGGCGGTTTATGCTATGCTAGATACAGATTGTACATGACAGCAGGAATGTATACGTAAAAGCGTAAAAGTGAGGAAACACAGCATGCTCAGACCTAGCATTGGTATCGATTGGGACGATGTCACCGCCCCGTTTAACAGTATTGCCATTCGTATGGCAAATGAAAAATATCACCCGGCGGAACCTTACCGCCTGGAAGAGATCACTTCCTGGGCCAATGAGGGTCGGACTTCAGTGATCAAAGAATTCTATAACGATCCCGAGCTGTACAGCCGGCAGATTCCTACGGAGGAAACGAAACGTGGGATCCGCCGGCTGATGCAGATTGCGGATGTTTTTTTTATTACGGCGGTGTCGCCGCGGTTTATGGGAGTGCGGGCGGAGCAGATCATGACCCAGTTCCCGGAATTCCCACCGGAAAATATCATTTTGGGAAGCGCCAAGGACCGAGTCCATTTTGACATTGTGTTGGATGATGCCATCCACAATATCTTAGAGAGTAAGGCAGAATATCCGGTGTTGATGCGAAAGCCCTGGAATGCCAGGATGACGGGACTTTTGTCCGTGAATACCATGTCGGAATTCGTGTCTTTGGTGAAACAGATCATGAAAGCTTCCACCTCTAAGACAGAGAAGATCACCGCGCCGGCGGTACTGGCACTGGTGGGCCCTTCCGGTTCCGGCAAACGGGAGATCACGGAAGCACTGTGTGGCAGCAAAGGTGGAAATACGACAGATAGTATCGGCACGGAGCAATTGTTTGTGCGCCCGGTGAATTATTGCACGGAGCCCGAACGTTACGGACACCGGTATGTGTCGGAAGAAGCCTTCGATCAGATGAACTTTTTTGAAAAAACAGCTTATGCCGGTGTGCGGTACGGCACGAGGAAGGAAGATATTCAGGAACTGTTAGATCAGGGAAGATTTGCCGTGATCCCGGTGGATATGTGTGGTGCCATTGCCATGAAACGTTCTTTTCCCACCCATATCATCTATGTGGCAAGAGATAAGGAAAAACTGATCGCGGATATTATTGACTCCGATTACGACACCGAGGAAAAAACCCTGCGGATCCTGTCCATCGACGCGGAGAAGCGGAACCGCAAGATCTGCGATCATGTTATTCATAATGATATCATAGAGGAAAATTACGTCAGCGGTGCGGAGGAACTCAGACGCCTGATTGCGACTGCGGATGGAAAAAACGCAGGAGCAGATCCGGTGCAGGATGCTTACTTGTCGACAGGAAAGTAATATGCTATACTTTGGAATGATAAAGTAATGAATTCTACGATGAGGGAGAAGACAAAATTGAACGCTACCAAAGATGTTTCCAAACAGAAGTCACTGTTCAGAATATGGATCGGTTTTTTTGTAAAATATATTGGAATTTTGATCGCAGCGGGAGTGGTTGGGATCCTACTCCTGACTTTTGCCTATCATATTCCGGTCAATCAGGAATCGAAGGATTCTACGTTTGAGTACAGCGGGCAGATGGGGTGGGCACCCCTGGTCAATAACCGCTATACCCAGTACATTCCATTCTTCACTTCCTATGAGATCGGAACCCTGGATGATGCCACAGACCGGACGATCCTGAACAATTGCTATAATGAAGGAGAGGAATCCGCCATCAAACGTGCGGCGGATATGAATGATTACGGAAGATACTGGCACGGTTATGTTGCTATTTTGCGTCCCATCTTCTATTTTATGGACTACTGGGACTATCTGTTGGTCAACAGCTTTGCCCAGCTGTTTGTCATGGGATGTGTAGGCTATGCCATCTATAAGGCGACGGGACAGAAAAGATATCTACTGGCATTTTTCTGCTCCTGTGCGTTCCTGACACCGGCAGCCACTGCCATGTCACTGCAGAATTCGCCGGTATTTTATGTTGCTATGCTGGGAAGTTTGTTTGTTCTGCTGAAGACGGACTGGATCCTGGAGAAAAACAGAAGATATTATCTGTTTTTGTTTCTGGGAATTGTGACCTGCTATTTTGATTTCCTGACCTATCCGTTACTTAGCTTCGCATTCCCGTTCTGCTGGCTGTTGGTGGCGGCAGGAGAGAAGGTGAAGCTGAAGGAGCGGATCACACTGTTATTTGGCGGCGGTATTTCCTATGTGATCGGCTGGGGTGGATTCTTTGGTGTAAAATGGGTCGTAGAGACGATTGTATGTGGTCCTTCGATCCTTGACAACGGTATCGGCGCGGTATTCAATCATCTGTTCAGTGGAATGCCCGATGAGAACAGACTGCTGCATCAGACCTATTGCAGGATCGATACACTGTATAACAATTTCAGACATTATCTGTTTCCTCTGTTTATTCTGATATTACTCGCATGGATCGTAGTGCTCATCTGCGGATTCCTGCGGGGAGGATTCCGGATAAAAACAGAACAACTGATATTTGCGGCAGTGACTTTAACCTCTCCGGCATGGTATTTTATTATGAATACACATACCAGCTATCACCATCTGTTTACTTACAGAGTCTATGGGGCATCATTGCTTGGGTTTATGTTGTTCGTCTGCGGCTGCCTGGATAAAAGCAGTGAAGAAAGCATTGAAGGTAAGGCGAAGATCGCTGTGGCTGACCTGGTGAAAAGAGTCGCAGTGCTTATATGCTGCCTGGCAGTGGGACTGGGAGCTTCCAGACTTGCCATGGAAGACAGGATGGATATCAACGGAGGAGATAATGAAGAGTTTCCCCTGGCACAGGGAGATACACTGGAATTCGAATTTACTCCTGTAGTGAATAATGTGAAGGGATTTACGTTCTGTGTGAAACCGAATGGCTCCACGGACGGAGACCTGGTGATCGGAGTATATGACGGAGAGACCCTTTGTGGGGAGGAGATAACTCCCATAGAGACTTATGAAGATACAGTATTTGAAATGCAGCTGACAGACTGGAAGCTGACCGCAGGTAAAACCTATCAGATGAAGGTGTCGGTGAGGGATAATGCTGCCGGAGTCATTCTGCTGGTAACTCCGGAGGGTGAAAAGCCCCAGGCGGAATACGGCAGAGCTTATTTAAACGGTGAACAGCTGCCGGATATCGCACCGCTGTCCGGAATCATGTATCGCGGACATTTCCAGTCAGTGCAGATTAAATTATACCTGTCTCTGTGTGTGGCAGCATTTTTATTGATGTGGTTTATGGTGGCAGATACCTTATTAAAGAATAAATATGCAGGTTGCATCAAAGAGAGCAAACCTTTATAATAAGAAAAGTACAGTCTGAAGGGATGCAGAGATTGCAGACATAAATTCGGACGCGAACAGGAGGACGAGCATGATTCAGTTAACACAGGGTGGCGCTTATCTGGTAAATGGTACAGATATTGTAGCAGATACTCCGGAAGCAGCAAGAGAGATACAGGCAAAGACCGGCATTACGATCTCTAAGGAAGAAGCAGCGAAAAACACGATGGCTTACGGTATTTTGCGGGAGCATAATACTTCCGGCAATATGGACAAGCTGAAGATCCGTTTTGATAAGCTGACCAGCCATGACATTACATTTGTAGGTATCATTCAGACCGCGAGAGCATCCGGACTGCAGAAGTTCCCTATGCCCTATGTGCTGACCAACTGTCATAACTCTCTGTGTGCCGTAGGCGGCACCATCAACGAGGATGACCACATGTTTGGTCTGACCTGTGCGAAAAAGTACGGCGGAGTCTATGTACCCCCTCATCAGGCTGTTATCCACCAGTTTGCCAGAGAGATGTTAGCCGGCGGCGGCAGGATGATCCTGGGTTCCGATTCTCATACCCGTTACGGTGCTCTGGGTACCATGGCTATGGGCGAAGGCGGTCCCGAGCTGGTGAAGCAGCTGCTGAATCAGACTTACGATATCAATATGCCCGGCGTGGTAGCCGTATACTTAAAGGGTGCGCCTGTAAAGGGCGTAGGTCCTCAGGACGTGGCACTGGCCATTATCGGTGCTGTATTCAAGAACGGTTATGTGAAGAATAAAGTAATGGAGTTCGTAGGTCCCGGCGTGGCTTCCTTAAGCGCGGATTTCCGTATTGGTATTGATGTCATGACCACAGAGACCACCTGTCTGTCCTCTATCTGGAAGACCGACGACCAGATCCGTGAGTTCTATGAGATCCACGGACGTACCGAAGATTACAAGGAACTGAATCCCGGTCAGGTAACTTATTATGATGGATTGATCGAGGTAGATCTGGACAAGATCCGTCCCATGATCGCCATGCCGTTCCATCCCAGCAATACCTATACCATCGAGGAATTGAATGCGAACCTCATGGATATTCTGGATGAGACCGAGAAGCGTGCGAAGGTAAGCTTAGACGGAGCAGTGGACTTCACCCTGAAGAATAAAGTTAAAAATGGAAAATTTATCGTAGATCAGGGTATCATCGCAGGTTGTGCCGGCGGTGGATTTGAGAATATCTGTGCGGCAGCGGATATCCTGAAGGGCAGATACATCGGTGCGGATGAATTTACCTTAAGCGTATATCCCGCATCCATGCCCGTATATATGGAACTGATCCGTAACGGCTGTGCAGCGACCATCTTAGAGACCGGTGCAGTCATGAAGACAGCATTCTGCGGTCCCTGCTTCGGTGCCGGAGATACCCCTGCCAATAACGCATTCAGTATCCGTCATTCTACCAGAAACTTCCCGAACCGTGAAGGCTCCAAGCTTCAGAACGGTCAGATCGCTTCCGTAGCTCTGATGGATGCAAGATCTATCGCAGCTACCGCAGCCAACAAGGGCGTGCTGACTCCCGCAACGGAGTTCGACGGCGACTTCGGAAAATACAAATATCATTTCGACAGCAATATTTACAAGAACCGTGTATTCGATTCCCACGGTGTGGCAGACGAGAGCGTAGAGATTCAGTTTGGTCCCAATATTAAGGACTGGCCCGCTATGGGTGCTTTGCCTGATAACCTGGTACTACAGGTAGTATCCGAGATCCACGATCCCGTAACCACCACCGATGAGCTGATTCCTTCCGGTGAGACCTCTTCCTACCGTTCCAATCCTCTGGGACTGGCAGAGTTCACCTTAAGCCGTAAGGATCCCCAGTATGTAGGACGTGCCAAAGAGATCCAGAAGGCAGAGAAAGAGCGTATGAACGGCGGACATCCCTGCCAGGCAGTTCCGGTACTGAAGGATGTCATGGGAGAAGTGAAGAAGCAGTATCCAGAGGCTAGCCGTGAGAACACCGGATTCGGTTCCACGATCTTCGCAGTGAAGCCCGGAGACGGTTCTGCCCGTGAGCAGGCTGCTTCCTGTCAGAAGGTACTGGGCGGCTGGGCGAACATCGCCAACGAGTATGCTACCAAGCGTTATCGTTCCAACCTGATCAACTGGGGTATGCTTCCTTTCCTGATCCAGCCCGGGGATCTGCCTTTTAAGAATCTGGATTATCTGTTCGTTCCCGACATCAGGAAAGCCGTGGAAGACAAGGCAGAAGAGATCAAAGCTTATGTGGTAATACCCGGAGAGGGCATGAAGGAATTCTCCCTGAAGTTAGGCGAACTGACTGATGAAGAACGCCAGATCATCCTGAAGGGCTGCCTGATCAATTATAACCGGGTGTAACTGAATAGTTACAACGAGAAGTAAGGAGCAAAAATATGGAATTTAACAAACCGGTATCCAACCCCATGATGGTGGGATCCATTGAATTATTAAAAGCAGAGGACACTCCGGAACACAGACAGCTGTTCTTAGACGAGCTGCAGAAGGCAAAGTTCCTGTCACCGGTCGTGATCGATCCGGTACCTCAACCCGATGAGAAGGGGCAGGTGAAGATTGCCAGAGATTCCAAGGTACAGTTTCCTATGCTGTCCACAGAGGACGGACGGAAGTTCTTTATGGCTTTCACGGACTGGACAGAGTTAAAAAAGTGGAAGGACGAAGAGCATCAGCAGACCTTCGCCATGAATTTTGACGATTATGCGGGGATGCTGCTTCGTAAGGATGCGCAGGGTAATATCAGCCCGGCATTGGGATTCGTGATCAATCCTTTTGGCGGGAATATCGTGGTTACCAGAGAGATGGTAGCCGGCATGATCGCAGCGAAGCTGAAAGCAGCCGGAAAACCGGTGCCTCCCGCTCCCGGTGCACCTGCTGCACCCACACAACAATAAATTCGGACTAAACAAAACGCCCGATACGGACGATATAAGTAGCAGAGAGGTGACAAGGCCAGTCACTTTCCTGCTATTTTTTTACAGATTAATAACGACACCATGGATGGTAACGGAACAGAATCGTATTTCTGTTTTGTTATCATTTTTTACTTAACAGTTCAGCCATGCAATATTGCACATGGTAGTGAACTGTTAAGCTTTACAGGAAGCGCGCTCTGTACATGGTGAGGTCGGGGAAAGGAGAAAATTACAGATTTGAGAATTGATTCCGCAAGTATAGGAATGGATTCCGCCAGAAGCTATCATGCTTCTAAGACCAGCGTCAGACGATTTGAGATAACGGATTATCAGGCAGCTCTGACAGATGTATCCACCAAGGAGCAGAAGACACCGGAAGAGGGGGATACGGCGCAGAATACCGGAGAACAGGAGAAGCCTGCAGAGAACACGACAATGACCGCAAAAGACTGGCAGAGCCGTTTCCTGGTATCTTCTGCCAGATGGGATATGCGAAGCAGTGCCAGTGAACAGACACTGTCCACCATCCGGGAATATACGGTACGTTATATTTTTGATTTATTATTCCCCTCTAAGAATAGTACTTTGCGTGACTGGATGCAGGAGAACGGTTGGAGCGGCAGTACTCAGGGAACGGCAGTACCTGCGTCGGATGCCTTCTATCCGGTTGCAGCCCGCATGAAAGTATTGAACTACGTAGGTGAGACCTATAGCGTGGAGCAGGAAGATACCTGCTTCTCCACCGTAGGAACCGTGAGGACGAAGGATGGCAGAGAGATCAATTTTAATGTCAATGTAAATATGAGCCGCAGATGTGAGGAATACTACAGAGAGGAACTGAATGTGGCGCAGTTTGCCCTATACGATCCATTGGTGATCAATCTGAATACCGATGTGACCGAACTGTCGGATCAGACCTTTTATTTTGATCTGGATGCCGACGGTGAGGAAGAAGAGATCTCCATGTTAAAGGGCAGCGGCTATCTGGCACTGGATAAAAACGGTGACGGTGTCATCAATGACGGCAGCGAACTGTTCGGAACGAAAAACGGTGACGGCTTTGCAGACCTGGCACGGTACGATGAGGACGGCAACGGATGGATCGATGAGAACGATTCCATCTGGTCAAAATTAAAAATCTGGTGCAAAGATGAAAACGGCAACGACGTACTGTACAAGCTTTCCGATCAAGGTGTCGGAGCGATCTGCCTTGAGAATGTTTCCACAGATTTTACCATTCAGGGAGACAGAAAAGCGCAGGACGGCACCATGAATGCAAATGCAACGAATGCTGTGATCCGCAAGACCGGTATTTTCTTATATGAAAACGGAAATGTAGGCACTGTGCAGCACGTAGATATGGCAGCATATGCCGCAAAAGCATAAACAAAACATAAATACCGCATTCTGAATAAAACCCATGAATCAGGCAAGACTATAGGATAAACCAGGGAAAGTGGTTTGAGTGATGCAACAGCAGGCAGCAGATTCAGGGAACAGGAAGGATGCGGATAGAATATGAGTAGAAACAGAAAGAACAATATTCACAAAGAACGTATAATAATGTTAGCCTCTTCAGCCTTTGTACTGGCAGCGTTGACCATGACGGGGGTCTATATGAAGGGGCAGAATGTGGAGTCCGAGGATGATGGTTATACCTTGGACTTCACTGCGCTTGAAAACAATGCGGATGATAAATTGCAGGAGATCACGGAGAACAATGATGAGCATCTGTTAAAAGAGGATGAGAACATTCCGGGATTGACCGCGAATAACACGGCTGGGAAGGAGATTGCTGGGGCACCCGTTACGGAGGATGATCTGGACTATATGCCACAGGAGGTTGGCTCCGGGCATGTGGAGATCCCGGGACTGACGGATCAGGAGACCTTGCTTGAAGAAGCCGAGGCAGCAACTCCCCTGTCCGAAGGTACCGTGGAGAAGACATTGCATTTCGCGGAAAGCGATGGGTTACAGCAGCCGGTGCAGAGTGATATTCTGATGCATTATTCTATGGATCAGAGCACCTATTTTGCAACACTGGATCAGTACAAATACAATCCTGCCACAATTTTCTCCGCGGAGGAGGGCGAGGCAGTGACCGCCTGTGCACAGGGTAAAGTGACTTCGATTTTCGAAAATGAAGAGATCGGCAAGGCAGTAACACTGGATCTGGGCGATGGCTATGAGGCTACCTACGGACAACTTGCAGAGATCACTGTGCAGGAGGATTCCTATGTAAATCCCGGGGAGACCATAGGCAAAGTGGCAGCGCCTACCAAATATTACAGTGCCGAGGGAAGCAATATATATTTTGCCCTGACCCATAACGGGGAACCGGTAAACGGGGAGACATTGTTCCACTGATATATCGTAGGAGGCAGGATTCCCTATGGAAATTTTTACACGAACCCATTATACTATTATAGATGGGAAAAAAGTGTACCATAATCCCCAAAGAGAATGGGCGGAGGAAGCGTTTGAGATACAGCAGGAAAAATGCAGGGATCCTCTCCCTGCTATTACTATTTAGCAGCATAGGAATGATGGCCTGTGGCAGGACTACTGTGGAGACGGGACATGTCAGTTACAGCAGCATCAGCAGTCTCACCGGCATGGAGAGCACACCGGTCATCAACTATACATTGCCTGTACTGACACCCAATGTGCTGGTGGACCAGCAGGGTTATGCATCAGGCAGAGAAAAACTGGCAGTGGTAAAAAGCCGTGAGCCGGTGGAAAATTTTCGCGTGATCGATAAAGAGACCGGGGAGACGGTATACCATGGTAAAGTAGAAAACTCCGATTATAACGAGGATCTGCATTTATATATCGGCAGGGTGGATTTCACCGAAGTTACACAGAACGGTATGTTTTATCTGGAATGTGACAGGGTAGGACAGTCATTTGCTTTTACGGTGCAGCAGGATCATTATGAGGAACTGTTTCGTTCCTTATGTGCGAAGCTGCACGAGGCTTGTGAGAACCGGAGGATTACCGAGGAAGAGATCCTGACGGTTCTGACTGCCTGCGAATGGTATCCGGAGACTTTCGCCGATGATAATGCCAATGAGATTCCGGATCTTCTGGAGGATATCGCCGAGTGGCTGGAGAAGACGACCAATGACACCGGGCAGCCGGAGCCGGAGAATATGACCTATGTGGCGGCACTGGCGAAATTTGGCTATTTGTATCAAAAATACGACGTGCAGTACGCCACACAGTGCTTACAGCATGCTTCCGCCATATATACGAAGCTTACAGCGACTTCCGGAAGAGATGCACAGAAATTCATGGCGCTGACGGAGCTGTACCGGGCGGCGGGATTATATTCCTACCGGACGCAGATACTGGAATATAAGGATTTCTTTGAAGATAATACCAGCTACCTCGAAGAGACGGACTATCTCTATGGCGCTATGACATATCTGGCGACCAGACAAGCGGTGGATGTGGATCTGTGTACCGTGTTTATGGAGGATATCCGTAACCGGGGGGAGGAACTGGCGAAAAGATCGTATAAAATGATCGATGCAGTGACTTCGGTCAATAACGGCACGGAAGATCTGCTGAAGAGGGCGGAGGAACTGTCCTGTGCCAACTACATCTTATATAGTTATCAGTATACGGAGATTCTGGAAGATTTTCTGCATTATCTGATGGGAAGAAATAAAGATTCGACATGCTATTATCCCGAAGAGGGAGACACTGCGGATTATCTTCTTTTGATCGCCCAGCAGGTCTCCCTCGGTGGGAAACATGAACAGATTAAATGAGTTCTTTGTTCTTGAAATAGGTCTCGGAGATAATATTCTGTACATAGGTACCCATGCTCTTGCGGGTTTCCTTGTCCAGATCCTTCATATAAATAGGCTTACCGTATTCAATGACTACGGTGGCCTTTTTTATTTTCGGAAAATGGTCTTCGAATATCGCAGCAGAGTTCACGATCGTCATGGGAATGATGGGAACGCCTGCCTTCTCCGCAATCTTAAAGCTGCCTTCATGGAAGGGGAGGAAGGTATCCTTTGTCTTATTCCGGGTGCCCTCCGGGAAGATACAGATGGAAATACCGTTTTTGGCTTTTTCAATGGCCTGCAGGATCGTCTTAAGTCCGGCTTTGATATCCTGGCGGTCCAGGAAGAGACAGTGCAGATCCTTCATCCAGATATTCAACAGGGGCCATTTCAGCATTTCTTTTTTGGCAACGTAGCCGGTAGGCCTGGGCACGCGGACGTAGGTCAGGACCACATCGAAAAAGCTGCGGTGATTGCCCACGTACAGTACAGCAGTATCGGTGGGAATATTTTCTTCACCGATGGCGATCACTTTGGTGCCCGCCAGGCGGATCACCTGACGGAATGCCCAGTTGACAATGGCCAGGGAACTTCGGTCCTTCAGTCCCGGATTGAACTTGCCAATGATCCATTCCACCAGCATAAGCGGAGTGGACAGGATCAGGAATAATACAACAAATAATACAACGAATATAAAACGGATCATAAATACCTCTTTCTAATTCATTTGCTCTATCAATATCATTTCTCGATAAATAATACGCCTAGTGTACCGGGGCCGCAGTGGCTGGATACGACACCGCCGGCTCTGGTCTCGAGTATTTCATTGAAAATGCCGAGGCTCTCCAGATAAGAACGAACGGATTCCACGATCTCCCGGTCACAGCCGGAGTGGGTGATGAAGACTCTGTCGGGAACCGCATTTTTCAGGGCTTCTTCCATATCTTTTGTATAGGACAGGATGACAGAAGCCAGCTTACCACGGTATTTTTTGGAGGCGTCCATGGCACCGTCTTCGACTACGATCCTGGGGTGAAGCTTTAACATACCGCCGGCTAGAGCAGCTACGGCATTGCATCTGCCACCTCGATAGAGATAGGTCAGGGTATCTACGACGAAGCTGGCGCGGACTCTGGGGCGGATCTCTTCGATGGCAGCAGTGATCTGGGCTCTGGTTTTCCCTTCTGCGGATAAAATGGCAGCCTGTATTACCTGCAGGCCGATACCGGTAGACAGGTTGGCGGAATTGATCACGGTTACTCTATCCGAAGCCTCCAGGTCTTCCGCGGCCAGCCGCATGACGTTGCCGGATGTGGACATGCTGTCGGAAATAGAGAAACAGATGATCTCACGGCCTTCATCCAGGAAGGGCTTCATCACTTCCATGGCCTCGGTCATGGAAGGCGCAGAGGTCTTCGGTGTGGTCTTATTTTCATCAGACCAGCGGAAGATCTCTTCCGGGGTAATGTCTATACCATCACGATACTCTGTCTCCCCTAACAGGATGTGCAGGGGCAGGATGGTAATGTCATATTTTTCCAACAAATCTTTTGACAGATCGCAGGTGCTGTCAGAGATGATCTTAACTGTCTGTGCCATAGAATATACCTTCTTTTTTAGTTTTTAGTGTTTCATCTTTCCTTATTCATTGCCTTTGACGATCTGTCTGGCTACATAGACGCCGCTGGCAGATGCATGGGACAGGGAATGGGTCACGCCACTGCCGTCACCGATGATATATAATCCCTTATGACAGCTTTCCAGGTGCTCGTCCAGTTCCACTTCCATGTTGTAGAACTTCACCTCCACACCGTAGAGTAAGGTGTCGTCATTGGCAGTACCGGGTGCGATCTTGTCCAAAGCGTAGATCATTTCAATGATGCCGTCTAAGATACGCTTGGGCAGTACCAGGCTTAAGTCGCCGGGGGTTGCGGCCAGGGTAGGCTCCACCATGCCCTCGGCAATACGCTTTGCATTACTGCGTCGTCCTCTTACCAGATCACCGAAACGCTGTACGATGACACCGCCGCCCAGCATATTGGAGAGACGGGCGATGCTTTCGCCGTATCCGTTACTGTCCTTGAAGGGCTCGGAGAAATGCTTGGCAACTAACAGTGCAAAGTTGGTATTCTCGGTCTGTTTATCGGCACCTTCGTAGCTGTGGCCGTTGACGGTGACGATGCCGTTAGTATTCTCATTTACTACGATACCGTGGGGGTTCATACAGAAGGTACGCACAGCATCTTCGAATTTCTCGGTTCGGTATACGATCTTGCTCTCATACAGCTCATCGGTCAGATGAGAGAAGATGACAGCGGGAAGCTCCACGCGGACACCGATATCCACACGGTTGGACTTGGTGTTGATATCCAGATCCTTGCAGATGCGTTCCATCCATTTGCTGCCGCTGCGGCCTACGGAGATGATGCATTGGTCACACTCGTAGGAGGCATCATCGCAGCTGATACGATACCCCGGATCCAGTGCTTCCACGGTTTTTACCGGAGTATCGAAATAGAAGGTCACTTTATCTTTGAGCTCCGCGTACAGGTTCTCCAGCACGATAAAGTTGATATCGGTACCTAAGTGACGCACGGAAGCATCTAAGAGGGTCAGCTTGTTCTGCATGCAGAGCTTCTTAAATGAGGTACCTGCGGTGGAATACAGTTTGGTGCCCTCTCCACCGAATTTCATATTGATGTCATCCACGTATTTCATGAGATCGATGGCCTGATTTTTGCCGATGTATTCATACAACGTACCGCCGAAGGCGTTGGTGATGTTGTATTTTCCGTCGGAAAAAGCACCTGCACCGCCGAAACCGCTCATAATAGAACAGCTCTTGCAGTTGATGCAGCTCTTGATCTTATCTCCGTCGATGGGGCAGTGACGCTTCTCCAGGGGATGACCGGCTTCGAAGACGGCAATCTTCAGATCGGGATTCTGCTGTACCAGCTCGTAAGCGGAGAAGATACCGCCGGGGCCGGCACCGATAATAATGATGTCATATTTCATAGGGAATGGTTCCTTTCATAGTGTTCTCTTTTCGCTTCTGTAAATACTAAAAACATCCAAAATATAGTATACCATAATTTTAGCAAAAAAGGGGAATGGAAATATAGTAAAATATGTGATAGAATCATAATTCATAGGCTTGTCCGGAAATGGATGGAAAGGTATCTGAAATGGAAGCAGTACAGAAGAAAAATAAATATGAGATAGATATGTGCAACGGCACAATCATGGATAAATTAATATCCTTTGCCTTGCCGCTGATGGTGTCGAGTATTTTACAGCTGCTGTTTAATGCAGTGGATATTATTGTGGTCGGGAGATTCACCGGAAGTCAGGCACTGGCGGCGGTGGGATCCACCACGGCATTGATCAATATGTTTGTGAACCTGTTCATCGGGGTCTCGCTGGGAGCCAACGTATTGTCTGCCAGATTCTATGCGGCAGGCAAAGAGCGGGAGATGAGCGAGACGGTACATACGGCGATGACTTTTGCCCTGATCAGCGGCATCGTCATGGTATTCGTGGGACTGTTCTGTGCCCGTGGGACACTGGAGCTGATGGATACGCCGGCAGATGTGATCGACCAGGCAGCTTTATATATGAAAATCTATTTTTGCGGAATGCCCTTTTTTATGCTGTACAATTACGGAGCTGCCATTTTGCGTGCGGTGGGCGATACAAAGAGACCGCTTCTGTTCCTGATCATTTCAGGAGCTGTTAACGCAGCACTGAATCTGTTCCTGGTCATTGTCTTTTCCATGGGAGTGGCAGGTGTGGCCATCGCTACGGTGTTCTCGCAGATCATCTCCTGTGTGTTGGTACTGGAATGTCTGCTTGGCACGGACAGCTGCTATCGTCTGCAGATCACAAAGCTGGGAATCAAATGGGAGTATCTGGTGCAGATCTTCCAGGTGGGAGTGCCTGCAGGAATTCAGAGCGTGGTGATCAATTTTTCCAACGTATTGCTGCAGTCTTCGGTGAATTCCTTCGGATCCATTGCCATGGCGGGATACACGGCGGCGAACAACATCTTCGGATTCCTGTTCGTATCGGTCAATTCCATCACGCAGGCGTGCATGAGCTTCACCAGCCAGAACTACGGAGCCGGGAAGAAAAAGCGTATGGACCGGGTGCTTGTCGACTGCATGATCCTGTCGGTGATCGTGGCGGTGACGCTGGGTGGCAGCGCCAATCTCTTTGGCCCCCAGCTGCTTCATATCTATACTACGGAGGCGGATGTGATCGCCTGTGGTACGGAAATCTTATTGTATACGACACTGACTTACTTTTTATGCGGAATCATGGATCTGATCCCGGGAGCCCTGCGTGGAATGGGGCATTCGGCGGTTCCCATGATCTTATCTATTATCGGGACGGTAGGTACGAGGATCTTCTGGATCTATGGGGTATTCCCAATGCACCGGTCACTGATGGTACTGTTTTTATCCTATCCGGCATCCTGGACCGTGACGATATTGCTGCAGGCAGTGTGCTTCTATTTTGTAAGGAAAAAAGTACACAGTATCATGCCGCAGGAAGAAACATAAGAACATAAGACAGGCGGCTGCAGAGTGTGGAAGACTCGTGATCGCAAAGCACAGACAGTAAAAGAATTGAGGGATAATATGTTAACTAAATTCAAGAAAAAATATATCGGAGACTGGGATTTCTACCGCAGATATCTGCTGCTTGCAATTCCCATGATCCTGCAGAATGCCATTACCAATCTGGTAAGCTTTTTAGATAATATTATGGTAGGACAGCTGGGTACGGAGCAGATGTCCGGTGTCGCTATCGTGAACCAGCTGATCTTTGTATACAACCTGGCGATCTTCGGAGCCGTATCCGCAGCCAGCATCTTCGGTGCCCAGTATTTTGGCAAGGGCAATCATAAGGGGCATATGTATTCGTTCCGTTTTAAATTATATGCGACCCTGTTTGTGACCGGAGGAGCAATATTACTGTTTCTGACCAAAGGTTCCGCGCTGATCTCCCTGTATCTGACGGATACGGTGGGGAACGGAGCTACGGATGTGGCACTCAAATACGGTCAGGAATATCTGGCGATCATGATGGTAGGTCTGATCCCGTTTGCGGTGAACCAGTCCTATGCTACGAATATCAAAGAGACCGGGCAGACTTTTATTCCCATGTTAGCCAGCTTCGTGGCGGTGGGAACCAACGCGCTGTTAGATTATCTGATGATCTTCGGCATCGGACCTTTTCCCAAGATGGGGGTAGCGGGTGCGGCACTGGCGACGGTGATCGCCCGTTACATTGAGGCATTGATCGTGATCACCTGGGCACACATGCACAGAGCGAAGAACCGCTATCTGGAAGGAGCCTACACCGGCTTCGGCATTCCTTTTGCGGAACTAAAAGCAATTCTCGTCAAGGGCTTCCCCCTGATGATGAATGAAGTAATGTGGGCAGCAGGTATGACCACCGTGACCCAGTGTTATTCCGTCAGAGGACTGGATGTAGTGGCAGGACTGAATATCGCATCCACCATTACGAATCTGTTCAATATTGTATATTTGCAGTTAGGCTCCTGTATCAGCATTGTGGTAGGACAGTATCTGGGCGCCGGCAAGCTGGAAGAGGCGAAGGATGCAGACAATAAGATGATCGTATTCAGTGTCTTCTGCTGTGTGATCATGGCAGCATTGATGTTCGTGGTGGGAGGATTTTTCCCCGGTATTTATAATACTTCGGATGAAATCAAGGGACTGGCTACGCAGTTCATCGCAGTCTCCGCGATCATCATGCCGTTCTGTGCATTCAGCCATGCGTCCTATTTTACCCTGCGCTCCGGCGGTAAGACGGTGGTAACGTTTTTGTTTGATTCCGTATTTACCTGGGTGATCGTGGTACCTGCGGCTTATCTGCTGGCGCACTTTACCGGGCTGGGGATCGTAAGCATCTATTTCCTGGTGCAGGGGACAGAAATGATCAAGGTCATCATCGGCTACTACATGGTGAAGAGCAATGTTTGGGTGGTACAGATGGTATAGGTACGTGCAGATACCGTTTTTTTTCAGCAGACTCTAAAGTAATTGCAAATCTATCCGATAACTATTGTGAAACATCAAAGACATTCGGGAAGGAGGAGTCGATATGCGTATTGAAGCGTATACACAGGTACAGCAGCTGTATCAGTCTCAGAAGGTAAGCAGAACACAGAAGACACAGAAGACAGCACACACGGACAGACTGCAGATCAGCAGCCAGGGAAAGGATTTCCAGACCGCTAAGGCAGCAGTGGCAGCCGCACCTGATATCAGGGAAGAGTTAACGGCTCCCATTAAGGCAAGGATCCAAAACGGTACTTATGGAGTGGACAATGCAAGCTTTGCGGAGAAGCTGCTTCAAAAACAGGAAGAAATGAGGTAGTTCCTTGGCTAGTTTAATGGAAAACCTGATAGATGTACTGGACAGAGAGAGTACGGAGTACGAGGCTCTGCTTCAGTTATCACAACGCAAGACACCGATCATTGCAAGCGGTAATCTTGCAGAATTACAGAAGATCACGGACGAGGAGCAGGAGCTTGTCAGCAGGATCCACAATCTGGACAAACAGAGAGCGGGAGTGACTGCGGACATAGCCGATGTATTGAACAGGGATGTTAATGAGTTGAAGCTGTCCAATCTGATCACCATGTTATCCACACGCCCTGCGGAGCAGCAGGCGCTGGCAGATGCACATGACAGATTGCAGGCAGCAGTCCGGGGCCTGAAGCGCGCCAATGAGCAGAACAGTGAACTGTTAAACAGTGCACTGGAGATGGTGGAGTTCGAGATGAATCTCCTCCAGGCGGCGAAGGCAGCACCCGAGACAGCCAATTACAATCGTGGAGCTTACAATGCGGGTGATACCATGGGCGTTATGGATCATGGCTTCGATGCCAAGCAGTAAGAGCAGATCCCGGGGATCCACGCAGATCCCCTGATACAGAGGTGAGAGTTCATGCCATTAATGGGTAGTTTATATATAGGTTCGTCCGGATTACAGACAAGTCAGAATGCGCTGAATACCACAGCGCATAATCTTTCTAATGTGGACACCACCGGCTATACCAGACAACAGGTACAGCAGTCTAACAGAGCGTATGTCACGTTATCTACGGACCCAAAGTCGATTGCCAATAAGCAGACAGGTCTGGGTGTCACTTATTCCCGTGTAAAACAGGTCAGAGATTATTTTCTGGATAAAACATACCGCAAGGAATCCGGACGCAGTATGTTCTATGAAGTGTCCACAGAAGTACTCGAAGAGGTGGAGAGCCAGCTGGGAGAATTAAACGGCGAGGCTTTTCAGACGACCATGACAGATTTTTGGACTGCCGTACAGGAACTTTCCAAGGATCCCAGCAGCTCCGTAACACAGGGACTGATCGTACAGAGAGCATCTGAATTCGTGCAGAGAGCAAGTGCGGTATATGATGGCTTAAGCTCCTATCAGGATAACCTGAACACACAGATCAAACAGAATGTGGATAAGATCAATAAATACGGAGAACAGCTGCTAACCTTAAACGATCAGATCCGTGCCATCGAGAGCGGCGGTATTGAGCATGCCAATGACCTGCGGGATGCGAGAAATCAGATCCTCGATGAACTGGCAGAGCTGACCAATATGAGCTTTTCCGAGGACAGATACGGCAGTGTATCCGTACAGATCGAGGGTGTAGATTTCGTCAAGGACGGAACCTGCTATGAGATCGCTATGAAGACAGACGAAGCTACCGGCTTCGTAACACCGTTCTGGCCTATGAATGCTTCCTACACCACGCAGGATGACGGTACCAGAGTCTATAATATCGACGGCGCGGAGGTATTTGATCTCTCCATCGAGATCTCATCGGATTTAGGAACCGATATCGGCGGACTGAAGGCAATGCTTCTGGCAAGAGGAGATCACAGAGCGAATTATACCGATCTGGCGGAGGGAAAATACGACAGCGTATCCCAGTCGGTCGTTATGAACATACAGGGTGAATTTGACCAGATGATCCACAATGTGGTGGCAAAGATCAATGATATCCTGGCAGATGCAGCCGGGGTAGCGAGCGGAGATCTGGAACTGGCAGACGGTACAAAGCTTACAGATGTAAAGTATTGTGCGGTGGAATCCGACGGCTATATGCGCATGGATGGCGGTACCCCGATCCAGTTATTTACCAAGGTGACGACAGACGGATATCGCAAGGTAACCGGGAAAGACGGCAAGGACTACTGGGTCATGAACGAGGAAAAGGCAGGCAGTACGGAGAGCCTTTATACCATTGGTAACCTTCAGGTGAATCCTACACTGATGCAGGAACCCTCCAAACTGGGATTCCGTCTGGCGGACGGCTCCGAGGATAAGGCTACGGCAAATGCATTGAAAGCAGCGTTTACCGAAGAAGCTTACACGCTGAATCCCAATGTACAGAAAAAGACTACTTTTGTAGATTACTATACGGATCTGGTATCCCAGGTAGCGAACTCCGGATATGTGTTCCGAAGCATTTATGAGAATCAGGTCAGCACTGTGGAAGCCACACAGAGCGCCCGAGAACAGGTCATCGGTGTATCCACAGATGAAGAACTGTCCAATATGATCAAGTTCCAGAATGCGTACAACGCATCCAGCCGTTATATCAATGTGATCAGCGAGATGCTGGAGCATATTATTTCAACGCTGGGAGTTTAGGAGGTAGGTTATGCCCTCACAATTTTTTGGATTAAATATTGCATATACGGGACTCTTAGCCAGCAATGCTGCTATGAACACCACTTCCAACAATATCGCTAATGTGCAGACGGAAGGGTACAGCAGACAGCAGGTGACACAGCAGGCATCCAATGCACTGAGAGTATTTCAGACCTACGGCTGTGCCGGAGCCGGTGTAGAGACGTTAGCCATCGAGCGTGTCCGGGATGAGTTCTATGACGGAAGATTCTGGGATAACAACGCGCAGCTGGGTGAGTACGATATGAAGCAGTACTACATGCAGCAGCTGGAGACCTATTTCGACGATGACGGCAAGAGTACCGGATTCAAGACCATCTTCGATCAGCTGATGGTGACCGGTATGCAGGCTCTGTTAAAAGATCCCAACAGCGCTACCGCCAAGTCCCAGTTCGTAGGATATGCCGGAGCCCTGACCGAGTACTTCAACGGTATGGCAGGCAATCTGGAGAAAGTACAGAAAGATATCAACCAGGAGATCAAGCTGAAGGTGGACGAGATCAACTCCATCGCCGGCGAAGTCGCTACTTTAAATAAACAGATCAATACCATCGAACTGACCGGAGTGAAAGCAAACGAGCTCCGTGACCGCAGAACCCTGCTGATCGATGAGTTATCCAAGATCGTGGACGTGCAAGTCAAAGAGACACCGATCATCGATGCCAACAATGAGAACCGTGAGACTGGAGCCAACAGATATATGGTCAAGATCGCAGGCGGACAGATGCTGGTGGACGGCAGTGATTATAACGGTCTCGAATGTGTGGCAAGAACCTCCTATGAGAAAGTAAACCAGACCGATATCGACGGTCTCTATGAAGTCTACTGGGCGGACGGGCAGAAGTTCAACCTGTACAATGCATCCATGGGCGGTGATCTGGCAGGACTGATCCAGATGCGTGACGGTAACAACGGCGAGAATTTCACCGGACAGGTGACCGCCACCGGCACGACGACCACGGCAGACGGCAAGACCCATGATACCGTAACCGTAAAAGTAACCAGGGCTTATCTGCAGGATCTGAATAAATGCAATCTGTCGGATCAGGGAGGCATCCTGGATCTGGGCAATCAGGAATTTTACTATGATTCCTGGGAATATACCTGCGAATATGATGCGAACGGGGAAGCAACTTATACATACACCTTTACTTTGTCGGACAGTGAGAAGAATCCCCGGAGTATTACCAACGACCGCGTAGGGAAAAAGGCGGAGATCGGTACGAGCCTGTCTTATCAGGGTATCCCGTATTACATGAACCAGATGAATGAGTGGATCCGTACTTTTTCTCAGAAATTCAACGATATCCTGACCTCCGGTTACAGCGGAAGCGGAGATCCCGGTGTGAAGATGTTCACCGGTAATAAAGCAACCGGTGGTGAGCAGTTCCTGTTGGATGATGCAGCCAAGAGATATGACAAGCAGGAAAAAAAGGCCGGTAGCAAAATGACGGTAAAGGTCAACGACGACAGCTATTATCGTCTGACCGCGAAGAATTTTGATATTCTGGATGCCATGGAGCAGGATCCCGGCCTGTTAGCGAACCGCAAGGACGCAGCAGACGGCGTAGAACAGAATGACCTGCTGAACGATCTGAAGAATCTGGCCACAGATAAGACGAAGATGAGTTTCCGCGGATGTAATGCTTCCGAATTTTTACAGTGTATTCTGTCGGATGTGGCATTGAATGCTTCCAGAGCGAATACATTTTATGCAAGTTTTAAGGATATTTCCGCTACCATTGATAATCAGAGAATTTCCATCTCCGGTGTCGATGAGGATGAAGAAGCAGTGAATCTGGTAAAATATCAGAACGGATACAATCTGGCTTCCAAGATGATCCAGACCTTAACGGAAATATATGACAGACTGATTCTGGAGACCGGAGTCTAGTATGAAAAGAACTTCTAGTCACTCAGCGCAAAGGCGCTTTCGTGAAGAAGTTCTAAGTTTCATACAGGAAAAAGCATAAATGCTTTTTCCGTGTGATGGCATGGATTTAGAGAGAAAGGAGAGAACTATTCGGATCAGAAAACTGTTACTTATATGCAAGCATAACGTAACAGTTGTTCTGATTCTTAGGATCCTGAATAGTCACTGAGGAAAATGCGTATTACAAATAAGATCATGCAGCGTAATAATCTGTCCAATATCAATACCAACAAAGTATATCAGGATAAGCTGAGCACACAGATGTCCACGCAGAAGAAGGTGAACCGGCCCTCCGATGATCCGGTGGTATCCATTCGTGCCCTGCGTCTTCGCAGCAATGTAACGGAAGTGACACAGTATTACAGCAAGAATATCCCCGATGCGGAGAGCTGGCTGAACGTGACGGAAGATGCACTGAAGAATCTGACAGAAATCATCACCAGCATGATCAAACAGTCTACGAAGGGCTCCAACGGAGACCTGAAGGCAGAAGACCGCCAGATCATTCTCGAACAGCTGAAAGCTTTAGGAGAAGAAGTTTACAGCACCGGCGATGCCGACTACGCCGGACGCTATGTGTTTACCGGATATCGTACCGATACTTCCTTAAGCTTTGACAAGGAATACAACACGGAATACAATATCACCGAGCAGCTGGACAACAGCTCCATCACTAAGCTGACCAAGGTAAATACCGGCAAACTGCTGGATATCACCGCAGCGAATTATAAAGATGCGGGCTTTGATAAGATATCAGAACAGAACATCAAGGCTACGGAGGTATATCGTATCCGCCTGGCTTATGATAATTGTAAAAGCACAGATGCGGCACCGTCCATCTCTTTCTATGAGAAAAATGCGCAAGGTGTATTGGAAATGGGAAAACCGTCATGGAATTCCAAAATGTTTCAGGTAGTTTCATCTACCGCGGATCCATATTCTATGGCGGCAAAGGATGATGATGCATTGATCTATGTACCGGATACCGGTGAGATCCTGCTTGGCAAGAATCGTTATCAGAAACTGATGGAACGTAAAGATGATCCTTCTTCTTCCGACAAAAATGAGGGTGAGATCCGAATCACTTATCAGAAAGATCACTGGGTAAAGGGAGATCTGCGGCCGGAGCATTACTTCAAGTGTGATGCTACCGTGGATGGCAAGACAATAAAATATAATGAGAAATATACACAGGATGATGAAGACAGACAGGTGATCGAATATGATGTGGGCTTCAACCAGACCATCCGTGTGAACTCTACTGCGGATGAATGCTTCCAGCATGGAATCGGCCGTACCGTGGATGACCTGGTACAGGCGATGCAGGATGTGCTGGATCTGGAGACAGTGAAGACCAAGATCGAAGGTCTGCAGGAGAACGCTACCGGCGGCGATGCGGATATCCTGAACAAACAGATGGAAGCCGTGGAGAAGGCACTGACCCTGTCGAAGGATAAATGCCAGAAGCTGTTCGAGAGCAGCATCACCACCTTTCAGGGATATCTCGATGATGCCAACCTGTGCATCACCAACTGCGGTACCAGAAGCAGCAAGCTGGAGCTTATTGAGAACCGTATGAAGAGCCAGAAGACCACCTTTGAGACATTAAAGAGTGAAAACGAAGATATTGATGTGACAGAGACCGCCATTAACTTAAAGAGTGCGGAGATGACCTACGAAGCGGCTCTGATGGCTACCGGTAAAGTCATGCAGACCACGCTTTTGAACTTTATCTAAGAGGATAGTGTAAAAATACGGAAGTACCTGAAAGCTTGCAGGTACGGAAAGGCATAGGTGTTCTATGAAGATTCAGACAAAAAATTTTGGGGAAGTAGAGATCGCTGATGACAAGATCATCACTTTTGACAAGGGTATTATCGGATTCCCGGAGCTGAAGCGTTTTACCATGCTGCATGATGAGGAGAAGGGCAGCAGTGCCGGTATCCGTTATCTGCAGTCCATCGAAGAACCCAGCTTTGCCATGCCGGTCATGGATCCTTTGCTGGTCAACCCGGACTATGATCCCGAGGTGGATGATGAGCTGCTCACCGGTGTGGGAACACTCACCCCGGAGAACCTTCTGGTAATGGTAACCGTGACCGTACCCTCCGACCTTACGAAGATGACCGTGAACCTCCAGGGCCCCTTTGTCATCAACGTGGAAGAGCGTAAGGCATGCCAGATCATCCTCGAAGGCAACCAGTATCCCGTGAAGTTCCCCATCTACGATATCCTGAAATCCGGAAAGGCGGGTGAGTAAGATGCTGGCATTATCCCGTAAAAAAAATGAGGCGATCGTCATCAACAATGACATCGAGATCACCGTCTTAGAGGTCAAGGGTGACCAGGTCAAGATTGGTATCTCCGCTCCAAAGGAAGTGCCCATTTACCGCAAGGAAGTATACATCCAGATCCAGGAGGCTAATAAAGCTTCTGTGGATGCGGACGGTATGGAAGCACTGAAGAACCTGTTTGGGTAGAATAAGAAAATAAGTAAAATAAAAAGACTCCGGAGCATGCGATTCGGAGTCTTTTTGATAGGCTGTTGAAAAATAAGGGCACATTTGCCTGAAACTGTAAATATACGCATTGCTGAAACTAAAAAAGAACTTGCAAAGAGTATAGGGACATGCTATAGTTACGGTAGTTAAAGAATTCTTTATGACAATTTCTGACAATATCTTTTTGTGTGTATTTCGGGCTTTTCGCCAAAAATTCAAACAAAATGACAAAACAACATAAGCGGGCGAAAAGAGAAATGGCATGAGGATCTGTTTACATTTTTCCTGCTTAGATGAATTTAGTGGGCTTAAGGGAGGATAAATGACAGATAAGAGAGAAAAGAATGACCTTGTTACAAAGAACTTTGAGGCATTTCCTGATGTGGCAGCAGACATTATTAATGCATTGCTGCACAACGGAGAAAATGTTGTGACGAAAGAAAATCTAATGCCTGCGCCGACGGAAAGCATTTATGAGGATAAGACCAAGATGTTGAGGAATCAGTTGGAAGATGTGGCAAAATATGAAATGGCAGATGGACAGATCAGAGCACAATATATGATTGCAAATCAGACAACAATGGATACCAAAATCGTATTGCGCAAGGCAGGTTATACAGGTGCAGGATATCGAGAACAATATGAAGGAAAGGCAACAGGTACCTACCCTATTATAGAAATGATACTTTACTGGGGAAAAGAACACTGGGAAAAAAGAGCGGGAATTCACGAATTATGTTGTGAAAAAATACCGGAAGAACTCCGAAAGTATGTGGATGATATAAGAGTACATATTTGGGAAATGCGTTACCTTCCCAGGAAAGTTCGAGAAAGATTTCATAGTGATATGAGAATCGTGCTGGATTATCTGGCGGAGGGGAATACTTTTCAATCGAATCAGAAAGTTATACACAAAGCAGCTTTGATTAAAATGATTAATGTTTTATCCGGAGAAGATGATTCCATAGCAGAATCGGTTATTTTGGAGAAAATGAATATCCGAGAGGAGGATGAAATTACGGTGTGTGAATTATTTGAGCAATATGTTAGAAAAGGAAGACAAGAAGGAAAACAGGAGGAAAGGCAGAGCAGCATTAAGGCATTGATTCTAACCTGTATGGAGTTAGGAGCCGATTATGGAACCACGGCAGAGAAAGTCAGAGTAAGGTTTCAATTATCAGAGGAAGGTGTTACTGAAAATATGAAATTATACTGGAATTGAGGTGCATTTTTTTGCATCTCCTATTAATTTTTTCTAAGGATTTACCGATACAATCCTTAGAGAAGCAAGGTCGTGCGCCCACGGAAGGCGCTTTTATCACACGGAGGTGACCATTATGACCATAGAACCGATTTCCAGTATCATGACAGTGCAGGCACAGAACACGTCCGCTGCCAGGAATGCAGCTACAAAAGTGACCACAGAGGAGAACGCCTCTGAATACAATCCTGCCAATGTAAAGCCAATAGACAAGATCGATCAGACGACAGCAGTTGTTGAAAATGCTCAGGGCAAGGAGCAGAGCAATACCTCTGCCGATCCCAATGGGGAGCAGCAACAGCATGTGACCAATGAGCAGATCAAGAAAGCGGTAGAGAAGCTGAACAAGAACATGATGTCTCATTCCGAAGCGGTCTTCGGCATCCATGAGGCAACCAACCGCGTAACCATCAAGATCATAGATAAGGATACCAAGAAAGTGATCAAGGAGCTTCCTCCCGAGAAGACCCTGGACATGATCGCCAAAGTGTGGGAATTAGCCGGTATCCTGGTAGATGAGAAGAGATAAGATAGGAGGATACCCATATGTCATCATCTTCAACAATGAGATTATCCGGACTGATCTCCGGTATGGATACAGAGAGCATTATCCAACAGCTGGTGTCTGCGAAGCAGACCAAAGTAGACGATGCGAAAAAGGCACAGACCAAGCTGGAGTGGAAGACTACGGCATGGAAGGCTCTGAACACCAAGCTGAAGAATCTGCAGTCCAAATACGTCAATAATATGCGTTTTACCAGTGCTTATATGAAGAAGACCACATCCGTCTCCGACAGCACCGCAGCCAGCATCATCACCGGTGAGAATGCCATGAACGGCGTGCAGAACCTGCGAATCAACAAGCTGGCAAAGACTGCATATATGACAGGCGGCAAGGTATCCCTGCGGGATAAGACCGACGCGGACGGGGAAGAAGATCTGAAGCTGAACACACTGACGAAACTGTCTGACTTAAGCGTGACAGGCAGCGACGGCAGTAAGAAGGCTTTTGCTGCCGGAACCAACACCAAGCTGAACATCTCAAGCGGCGATAAAAATGTGGAATTGGAGATCACGGACACAACCACAATCTCCGATGTGATATCTAAATTAAAAGAAGCCGGATTAAATGCCAACTTCGATGAGACGCAACAGAGATTCTATATCAGTGCAAAAGAATCCGGCGCAGGCAACGATTTCAGCATCACGGCCACCGGTGACAGTGAGGATACCGCGAACGAACTGTTGAAAGCTTTGGGAGTGGACAGTGCGAGCACCAAAAAAATCGACGGACAGAATGCACAGATCACACTGAATGGTACAGATTATGAGAGCAATACCAACGTATTTTCCATCAACGGTCTGACCATTACCGCTATGAAAGAAACTTCCGAGGATATCGTAGTTACGACCAAGGATGACGTTGACGGCATCTACGATATGATCAAGAGCTTCCTGAAGGATTATAATTCCATCATCAATGAGATGGATAAGCTGTATAATGCAGATTCTGCCAAAGGCTATGAGCCGCTGACCGATGACGAGAAGGATGCGATGTCTGACTCCGAGGTAGAGAAATACGAGCAGAAGATCAAGGATGCACTGTTACGCAGAGACAGCAATCTGTCTACCGTAAGCTCTACTCTGAAGGAGGTAATGTCTTCCGGACTGGAGGTCAACGGCAAGCAGATGTACCTCAGTGATTTCGGTATTGAGACCCTCAGCTACTTTACCGCTGCGGAGAATGAGAAAAATGCCTACCATATCGATGGTGATGCAGATGATTCCAGTACTTCCGGCAATGCCGATAAGCTGAAGAGCATGATCAGCAGCGATCCGGATACCGTAGTCAGCTTTTTCTCTGGATTGTTCAAGAATCTGTATACGAAAATGAGTGATCTGTCCAAATCGGTAGAAGGTTATCGCTCCTACGGTAATTTTTATGATGACAAAAAGATGAAATCGGATTATGATGATTATACATCTAAGATCAGCGACCTGGAAGATAAGCTCAACGATTACGAGGACAAATGGTATTCCAAATTCTCCAAGATGGAGACGGCTCTGGCAAAGCTGCAGAGCAATTCCAGTGCGGTGACCAGCTTATTAGGAGGATCATGATATGGCATTACCCAGTGCGTATGCACAGTATAATAACAGCAAGGTTCTGACTGCATCCCCGGCAGAACTGACACTTATGCTTTACGACGGAGCCATTAAGTTCTGCAACATCGCAGAGCTTTCCGTAGAGAAAAATGACATTCCCAGAGCGCATGAGAATATCCGCAAGGTGCAGAATATCATCGGATACCTGCATTCCACACTCAATATGAAATACGAGGTTTCCAAGGATTTCGATAATATTTACAGCTATCTGGAGAGACGGCTGGTGGAAGCCAATGTCAAAAAGGATAAGGAGATTCTCGAAGAGATCAACACACATCTCCACTCAATCCGCGACAACTGGAAAGAAGTCATGAAGGCCGGTGCCAAGAAAGGAAATGACTGATGGAGAATCAGCTGACCATTTTATCTGAAAGTCTGGATAAGAAGCTGGAAGTACTGCAGAAGATCCGGGAATATAATAAGCGTCAGGTAGAGATCTTCTCTGCGGAAAAAGTGGACATGAGCCTGTTCGATGATGCCGTGGAGGAGAAGCAACGTCTGATCGATGAGGTCGTCCGGCTGGATGAAGGCTTCGAGATCCTGTATGAGAAGCTGGCGAAGGAGCTGGAGGGCAACAGAGAACGCTATGCAGCCCAGATTAAGGAACTGCAGGCAAAGGTAGTTAAGGTGACAGAGCTCAGCGTGTCCGTCCAGGCACAGGAAGCACGGAATAAAAAACTCATCGAGAACTACTTTGCAAAGGAACGTGCCAACATCGGACAGCGGCGCAAAAATGCCAAAAGCGCGTTTGACTACTACAAGAGCATGAGCGGCGCCGGATACGTACCGCCCCAGATGTACGATAATAAACAATAAATACAACGGATGAAGGGAAGCAGATCACTGCTTCTCTTTTTTGTCACTATATTTCAGTGTATTTCGGCTGATTCATAATCAAAATACAAATTAGCCGAAATTATGATTGATTTATCACAAGCAGTATGTTATTGTAAATTCACGGAAAATAATTCCGTAACATATTTATCAATTCTGATTTATTTCAAAAATGTTTTACTCAGGTGTTTCACCACTGACTTCAATGCATGAAAAATATAAAAGTGAGGTGCTTTATGGGGAAAAAGGATGGTATTACGAACAAATATGTGCGCGAAAATGAAATATTTGCCGACGTATTTAATTTCTATATCTATAATGGAAAACAAGTGATTGATCCGGAACAATTGCAACCGCTGGATACAACAGAAATAGGAACTCCGTTTGGCGGCAAAGATGGGCAGGAAGTCGTGCAGAAATACCGGGATATTCTAAAACGTGTAGCTGTGAAACAGGATGATAGCATGACATATCTGCTATTGGGAATAGAAGATCAGACCAGAATTCACTATGCCATGCCTGTGAGGAATATCATTTATGATGCACTGCAGTATGGAAAACAGGTGGAAGAGATTGCAAGGAGACATGCAAGAGAAAAAGATTATCCTGGACATGCAGGGGAGGAATATTTATCCGGATTTTATAAGGAGGATAGAATCATTCCGGTTATAACATTAGTTATTTTTTTCGGAGCAAAGAAATGGGATGGTCCCTTATCATTGCATGAAATGATGGGAGAACAACCGTCGGAGATTATGGAACTGGTGCAGGATTATCGAATTCACCTGATCCAGCCGGCAACATTGACAGACGAGGATTTGGAAAAATTTCAGACCAGTATGCGTGAAGTCATGAGCTTTATCAAATATTCCAAAGATAAATCAAAAATCAAAAGCTTATTAAAGGATAATCCCAGATTTCGTGGCTTACGGAGAGAGGCGGCAATGGTAATTGATGAATATACCAATATGGAATATGTATTTGACGAGGAGGAAAGCGTGAATATGTGTGAAGGTGTACAGGGAATGATCGACGATGCTGTGGAAGAAGCATTAGAAAAAGAGAATACGGCACTAGTGGAAAATATCAAGAATCTCATGAAAAACATGAATCTGACAATACAGCAGGCAGTGGAAGCGATGGGACTTACTGAAGAGAAGAAGCAGATCGTGTTGAAAAAATTGGAATAAAAAAGTCAAATATTTTTTCAAAAAGGGGTTAAGTTTCCAAAATCCTCTCCGATATACTTAACAAGTAAAGCAAATAAAACATTTGCTTACCGAACCTCTTCCGAATCGAAGGTTTCGCACGCCGGACAGTAGGAAGACAATGGCGATGAAGGTAACAGGATGTGCGAACTTGAAGCTGACATTGCCAAAGCAAATAACGGAGCGCAGGGAAGCGCTCGTCAATTCAAGGAGGAATATATTATGGTAGTACAACACAATCTTACAGCTATGAACTCTAACAGAATGTTAGGTCTGACCACTGCTTCTCAGGCAAAGTCTACTGAGAAACTCTCTTCCGGATACAAGATCAACAGAGCAGCAGATGATGCAGCTGGCCTTTCCATCAGTGAGAAAATGAGAAAGCAGATCAGAGGACTGACACAGGCTTCCAGCAACGCACAGGACGGTATCTCCGCAGTGCAGACCGCTGAAGGTGCTCTGAACGAAGTTCAGGATATGCTGCAGAGAATGAATGAACTGGCTGTAAAGTCTGCAAACGGCACTAACTCCGAAGACGACAGAAGCTACATCCAGAACGAGATTGATCAGCTGACCACTGAAATCGACCGTGTTGCTGAGACCACCAAGTTCAATGAAACCTATCTGCTGAAGGGTGATAAAACTGCAAATCCTAAATATAGTTTTGCATATGCAAAGGATAATGCAACTTCTGCTGCTGTGGTAACAATGAATGCAGGTGCTACCACTGGTGCCAAAGTAGCTGTGGGATTTAAAACTGTTGATTCAGCAGCAATGAAAAAATCCCAGAATGATTTTGCTCAATATTTGGAAAAAACTGGATTGACAGCAAAAACATCTGGTGCGCCTGGTGCGGCTAAGACAGTTGTTTCTGCTACAGATTCAAGATGGCAGATTGCTACAAATGGTGATGTGACGGATGCAACAACAAATACAGTGATTGCTACGCTTAATACTACTGCGGGTACTACAGATGGTACAGACACCATAACTGCGCAGGCAGGTAGTACAGCAGCAAAGTTCACCGGTGATTCTGTTAAATACTATGATAAGGATGGAAACGGAATTCCTCAGAATGCCTTAGATAAGTATTTTTCCGGTACTGGCACTGGTACCGCTGCAGCAGCAAGTGCAAGACAGGATGCACCTACGGTATATGATGCTGTTGGAAAAGAAATTACTATGAAAGATACAGATGTAACTGCAAAGGATGATATTACAGGTTCTTTAACTTTAACGTTACATGTAGGTGCAGATGCTACTTCCAACAACCAGATTAGCGTAAACCTTGACGCTATGTCTGCTAAGGGCTTAGGTGTAAATGGTCTGAAGGTTGACGGAGTAGATGACAAGAATGCCCTGAACGCTGTTGAGACCATCAAGGAAGCTATTCAGAAGGTATCTACCCAGAGATCCGCACTTGGTGCTGTTCAGAACAGACTTGAGCACACCATCAACAACCTTGACAACGTAGTAGAGAATACCACCAGCGCAGAGAGCCAGATCCGTGATACCGATATGGCTACTGAGATGGTTAAGTACTCTAACAACAACATCCTGGCTCAGGCAGGTCAGGCTATGTTGGCTCAGTCTAACCAGTCCAATCAGGGCGTACTGTCTCTGTTACAGTAATCTCTGTAAAAGGTTCATAACTAACGTAATACAAGAGAAGCCGGTGCTGATGCACCGGCTTCTTTTATGTTTTTTGCTGTTAAATCTTCCAAATTAATTCCATAGGAATCTCATAGCATAAGCGTATTTTTTTATTTTGTCAAGCAAATAATTTTCCCTTGCATCTCCTCTGCAAATAGTATAAAATAAACTCAGTGTTGCAAACAAAATATTACAATAAAACGCACAATGGGGTGCATGCCGGGAGGCATGCGCCCTTTTTTTGCGTTAGCACTGAATTTTATGCACGGCACATGAGCCCCTTATGCCGCAGGATTGATATCTGCTGTCGGCATCTTCGTAGGATCCGCAGGTTTCCCATCCGTTTCCGATGAGGTGGTCGCTGAATTCTCAGGAGAAGCCGTCGGTGCATTCGTTGCATCCGGCGCGCCCGTGGCTTCTGGTGTAGCCTTGGGCTTTGCCTTTTCCAGGGATGCTTTCACAGCTTCCAATAGCACCAGCGAAGTATATCTGGTCTCGGCGGAATAGGTCACCTGGCTCGGATCCTGCATCTCACAGAGTTGGTCGTTTAGGGATTCCATAGTGGGCTCTAACAGTGGATACATGGTAGTAAGTGTTTCGCTCGGATCGGCGAGGCTTACGGATGTAATGGCGTGGTCATTTACGATGACTTCCACGTTTGCAGTCTCACTGCCGAGGATCAGCTCCGTGGTATAGATCCCGGGGATATATGTATTGTCAGTACCGACAGACCCGGAGACGTTATCCAGAACAGCACCGGCATTGTCAACAGCACCGGTGTATGCACTAGCTCCCGTGGAGGCATCTTCCGCCGCAGAGAACTGTGATGAACGTCCGAGATCCGCCACATTGTCCGGCATAGCGGTCTCGGCAGTACTGTCAGGGGAATCCGGTGTCCCGGAGGAGGTATCCGCACCTTTTTCCGGTAACAATAACATTAACAGTAATATGACGAATAACACCCCCAGCGCGGCGAAGATTCCGGTATAGAGCAGTTCTTTTCTGCGAAGTACAACGATCTTTGTATTTGCACTCATTCTTGGGTCTCCTTGGAATGATGGGATGATCTTTATAAATAGTATGCGCAGGAGCTCCCACATAGTACCGCAAAAGAGGAGAACTTCGCATTGACAAGACAAAACAGGCATTGCTATATTTAGTGTAAGTATTTTTCACGGATGCGTCCGCCCCGTGGAAAAGGAGCAGACAGGCGGCGCAGAAACGAGGGTAACGATGAACAATTATACCAAGGAAGATATCATCCGTCTTGTGGAAGAAGAGGATGTGGAATTCATCCGTCTGCAGTTCACGGATCTGTTCGGCAATCTGAAAAATATTGCAGTGACAGCCAGTCAGTTAGAACGTGTTTTAAGCAATAAGTGTATGTTTGACGGTTCGGCAATCGATGGATTTGCAAGAATCGAGGAATCCGACATGTATCTGTACCCGGATCTGTCTACGCTGGAGATCTTCCCCTGGAGACCCCAGCAGGGTAAGGTGGCACGTATGATCTGCGATGTCTATCGCCCCAACGGCCAACCTTTTGAAGGAGATCCCCGCTATGTGCTGAAACGTGCGGTGAAGCAGGCAGAAGAGATGGGATATACTTTTGAAGTGGGACCGGAATGCGAATTTTTCCTGTTCAATACGGATGAAAATACCATGCCGACTACCAACACCCATGAGCAGGCAGGCTATTTCGATATCGGACCGTTGGATTTCGGTGAGAATGCCCGCCGTGACATTGTCATGAACCTGGAGGATATGGGATTTGTCATCGAGGCATCCCATCATGAGATGGCTCCGGCGCAGCATGAGATCGATTTCAGATACGATGAGGCATTACATACCGCAGATAATATTATGACCTTTAAGATGGCAGTGCGCACCATCGCAAGACGCCACGGTCTGCACGCTACTTTTATGCCGAAGCCCAAGTTCGGCGTCAACGGTTCCGGCATGCATATCAATATGTCCCTGCAAAAGGACGGGAAAAATATATTCCAGGATGCTTCCGATCCTAACGGTCTGAGTAAGGAAGCTTATTATTTCATCGGCGGTATTATGAAGCATATCAAAGGAATGGCAGCTATCACGAATCCGCTGGTGAATTCCTACAAGCGTCTGGTGCCCGGCTTCGAGGCACCGGTCTATATCGCATGGAGTACAACGAACCGCAGCCCCCTGATCCGTATTCCGGCTGCCGCAGACGGAGAGGGTACCCGTATCGAACTGCGCAGTCCCGATTCCGCAGCGAACCCTTATCTGACGCTGGCAGTCTGCTTAAGCGCCGGTCTGCAGGGCATCCGGGAGAAGATCGAGCCTCCCGCAAGCATCAATGCCAACATTTTTGCCCTGACCGTCGAGGAGCGGAAGGAGCTTAACATCGACCAGCTGCCCGGCACCTTGTTAGAGGCAGTGGAGGAGCTGGAGAAGGACACCTTTATTCAGGATGTTTTAGGCAGCCATATTGCCGGAAAATATATCGATGCCAAGCGCAAGGAATGGCAGGAGTACCGTTCCCAGGTCTCTGAATGGGAGATTCAGGAGTATTTGTATAAGTATTGATAACATCCTTTCTTATGTACATGTTTAGTACATGTTTATGCATGTATGCTGCAATAACGCGGAAACGGGTCGCAGCCGTTTTTTGCGGTTCATGACAGAAGAAAGGAGGTGGGCAAATGACGAACATTATTGTCGTGCTGCCGAAGCTGGAAGAAGCCAAGGGCGTCAAGAATATCCTGGTGCGCAGCGGTTTCCGGGTCACGGGTATCTGTACTACGGGCACTCAGGCCATTAGCCAGGCGGACGGACTCAATGACGGAATCGTGATCTGCAGTTACAAGCTGGCGGATATGATATATACAGAACTTCATGAGGATCTGCCGGAGGGTTTTGAGATGCTTTTGATGGCATCCCAGAATCTGATCAGCGAATGTTACGGTAACGGCATTGTATGTCTCTCCATGCCGTTAAAGGTTCAGGACCTGATCAATACGGTGAACCTGATGGTGGAAGGCGTAGAGCGCCGCAGAAGAAAACGCCGCATGCAGCCGAAGGTGCGGAATGCAGCGGATGAAAAAGCAATCAAAGATGCCAAGGAACTTTTGATGGCAAGAAATCATATGACAGAAGAAGAAGCCCACCGGTATCTTCAGAAGACCAGTATGGACAGTGGGACGAATCTGGTGGAGACGGCGCAGATGGTGCTGTCCATGATGACAGAATAAAAGGAGTAATTAAATATATGAAATTTACAAAAATGCAGGGCTGCGGCAATGACTATGTATACGTAAGCGGCTTTACGGAGAAGCTTCCCCAGGAGGAGAAGCCCGAGATCGTCAGAAAATTAAGCGACAGACATTTCGGAATCGGTGGCGATGGCGTGATCTTCATCAATCCCGCCGAGGAAGCGGATTTCGAGATGGAGATGTACAATGCGGATGGCAGCCGCTCGGAGATGTGCGGCAACGGTATCCGTTGTGTGGCAAAATACGTCTATGATAAGGGGCTGACGGACAAGGAGGACATTACCATCGTCAGTGCCGGTAAAATAAAATATTTAAAGCTCACGGTGGAGGGCAGAACCGCCACAGACAGAGGGCAGGTAACTATGGTACAGGTGAACATGGGACAGCCGATCCTGGCACCTGTGGAAGTACCGGTGACGGCAGAAGCTACCCGGGAGACCCCGGCGGGACCTGCCGTAGTGGATGCACCGATTACCGTGGACGGTACGGAATACCGCATGACCTGTGTCTCCATGGGCAATCCCCATGCCATTGTATTTATGAACGGGGTAAAGAATCTGGATATCGGGAAAATCGGTCCGAAGTTCGAGCACCATCCCTGTTTCCCCAACCGGACGAACACCGAATTCGTAGAGATCCTGGACCGGGAAAATGTATTCATGCGCGTCTGGGAGAGAGGCACCGGGGAGACCCTTGCCTGCGGTACCGGATGTTGCGCTACGGCGGTGGCATGCGTGTTAAATGGTTTGACGGACGAGGAAATAACTGTTAAACTATTAGGCGGTGAACTGCACATCAAATGGGACCGCACAGCGAATCTGGTCTACATGACCGGACCTGCGAAGATCGTATTTGAGGGCGAAGTTGACCCGTACTCCGTCTAAACCAGATTTTGAATCGACAGCAAGGTGACAGCAATACTGCACTAAGGATAATAGAGAGGAGAACGTACTATGTTTAAAGTAAACGACAACTATTTAAAACTTCCCGGAAGCTATTTATTTTCCACCATCGGTAAAAAGGTAAATGCGTATTCCGCAGCACACCCGGACAAAAAGATCATCCGTCTGGGAATCGGAGATGTAACACAGCCTTTGGCACCCGCCATCATTGATGCGCTGCACGGTGCGGTGGATGAGATGGGAAAAGCGGAGACTTTTCATGGTTACGCTCCCGACCTTGGCTATGAGTTCCTGCGCAATGCCATTGCAGAGAACGACTATAAGGCAAGAGGCTGTGACATTGCACCGGACGAGATCTTTGTATCGGATGGAGCAAAATGTGACTGTGGCAATATTCAGGAGATCTTCAGCCTGGACAATAAGATCGCGGTATGTGACCCTGTTTACCCTGTATACGTGGATTCTAACGTCATGGCAGGCAGAACCGGCACTTACGATCCGAAGTCCGAGACCTGGAGTGATGTGATCTATATGCCCTGTCTGGCAGAGAACGGTTTCGCACCGGAACTGCCGAAGGAGACCCCGGATCTGATCTATTTATGCTTCCCCAACAACCCTACCGGTGCCACCATCACTAAGACACAGCTGCAGGAGTGGGTGGATTATGCCAATAAGGTAGGCGCTGTCATCCTCTACGATGCAGCTTACGAAGCATATATTTCCGAGCCGGATGTGCCTCACAGTATCTATGAATGTGAAGGAGCCAGAACCTGTGCCATCGAATTCCGTTCCTTCTCCAAAAATGCCGGCTTTACCGGAGTGCGTCTGGGCTTTACCGTGATCCCCAAGGACTTAAAGAGCGGGGATGTCAGCCTCCATGCACTGTGGGCAAGAAGACATGGTACCAAATACAACGGAGCACCTTATATCGTACAGCGTGCCGGTGAGGCAGTATACTCTGCTGCGGGCAAGGCACAGCTGAAGGAGCAGGTTGCTTACTATATGAACAACGCACACTATATCCTTGCGGGCTTAAAAGAAGCGGGATTTACCGTATCCGGCGGTGTGAACGCTCCCTATATCTGGCTGAAAGCGCCCAACGGCATGACCAGCTGGGAGTTCTTCGATTATCTGCTGGAAAATGTCAACGTGGTAGGTACGCCCGGATCCGGTTTCGGACCCAGCGGTGAGCATTACTTCCGTCTGACAGCTTTCGGAAGCTACGAGAACACCGTAGAGGCAGTGGATCGTCTGAAGAAGATCCAGCTGTAGACAGCAGGGAAAATTTATCCATAGGAAAAGTATGTGCGGCTGCTTAGGAATAGGCAGCCGTTCTTTGCCATAATTTTTAATTTTGCCTGAAAAGAACGGAGAAAAACATGCAGGAAAAGCAGAAAAAAATAATCCGGTGGAGCAGCCTGGTACTGATTCTGTTTACCACAGTCAGTGTCTGGTATTTGAATTATCTGACGGATTTTATGATGGATGATGAATGGTATTCCACATTATTGTATTCGGATGCCCCGATACAGAACATCAGTGACATTATCCATGCACAGATCTGGCACTATTTTAACTGGGGCGGCAGAAGCATGGCACATGGGTTGCTGCAGTTAATTCTGTTGTGCGGGGAGCACTGGGCGGATATTTTCAATACCGGTATGACGCTGCTTCTTTCGTGGCTGATCTGTGAGGTGTCCGGGAGACGCGGATTTCCGTATTTTTTTGCGGCAATGAGCATGTTACTGGGACTCAATGCCAACTGGAGAATGAGTATGTTCTGGGAGTCCGGGGCGGCGAATTATCTGTATATGGCAGGATTTTTGCTGGCGTTTTTATATTGCTATCTGCGCTATGAAGACCGCGGGGAGAAAAATCTTCCGGGAATCGCTCTGTGGATTCTGCCGTTTGGACTGATTGCCGGCTGGAGCAATGAAAATATGGGACCGGCGGTATGGATCCTGAGTCTCCTGGTGATGATTTTAAGACGTAAGAATCATAAAAAGATACCGTTATGGATGTACCTTGGAAATATCAGCTGTCTGGCGGGAAGTATTCTGATGATTGCCGCACCGGGGAATTTTGTCCGCAGCGAAGAGACGGCGGAGGATGCCAGAGGACTGTTATGGAACCTGTTCCTGCGCTGTTACAGTGAGACGAAGGGAGCCTTTGAGTATCTGTTTCCTGCACTCATACTTGCGGTGGTGCTGCTTGTGATCTGCGTGGGAATTTTAAAAGAAAAAATCGGAAAAGAGAACCTGCTGCTGTTAGTGGGGGCACTGTTATCCTGGGGAGCCATGGTCCTGTCACCTCATTATCCTGACCGTGCATCCTTCGGAACCATGGTATTACTCATCTGTGTGATTCTGTCCCTGGCGGGCAAGGCGGTGGACAGACAGAAGGAAAATGCATGGATGTATTATGGCTGCAGCTTGTTAGTGTGGTTGCGGGGAATGTATTTTTTCATGGAATATGTGGGACTTTTCAAAGGCTGGATCACCTAAAGGTCAGGAATGAAAAACGAAAATGAGGAAAGGAGCCGGTGCATGGGCGAAAGCATATTACAACTTCAGCAGATCCGGAAATCTTTTGACAATACAGAGGTATTAAAGGGCATTGATTTAGAAGCGGCGCAGGGAGAATTTATCACCCTGTTAGGGGCTTCCGGCTGTGGCAAGACCACGACTCTGCGGATCATTGCGGGACTGGAACTGCCGGATAGCGGGCAGGTGATCCTGGAGGGCAGAGATATTACGGACTGGGAACCCAACAGGCGGGATGTCAATACGGTATTCCAAAATTATGCCCTGTTCCCGCATATGAACGTGGCAGACAACGTAGGGTATGGATTGAAGATCCGCAAAGTCCCGAAGGCGGAGATCGAGAGAAAAGTAGAGCAGGCGCTTCGGCTTGTACAACTGGAAGAGTACGGGAAACGTATGCCGGATCAGCTTTCCGGCGGACAGAAGCAGCGTATTGCTATTGCCAGAGCGGTGATCAATGAACCGAAAGTGCTGCTGTTGGATGAACCTCTGGGAGCACTGGATCTGAAGCTGCGCAGGCAGATGCAGCTGGAACTGAAGCGTCTGCAGAAGCAGCTGGGGATCACCTTTATCTATATCACCCACGATCAGGAAGAGGCCATCAATATGTCCGACCGCATCGGTGTCATGCATGAGGGCGTCCTGGAGCAGCTGGGAACACCCAACGAGGTGTATTATCAGCCGAGGACCAGTTATGTGGCGGATTTCGTGGGAAATGCAAATATTCTGCATAAAAATGGGGAGACGCTTGCCATCCGCTCGGAAAATATCCGAATGGACGGGGAGAGTGTCTGCACGCTGGATGCAGTCGTAGTGGAGAAAAGTTTTGCCGGTGGGCAGCTTCGTATATTGTTCCGCCTGGCGGATGGGCAGCTTCTGACAGCCAGCCGTTACGGCATCGATAATGATATACAGCCGGGAGAAACGGTGAAGATCGGCTGGGATGCGAAAGACGCAGTAAAGGTAATAGATAATGACAAAGACGAAAACCAAAGGTAACAGCCGCAGGAGATCCGGGAATATCGGACTGTTGATTCCCATGTATGTGTTTACGATTCTGTTCGTGGCTCTGCCGATCCTGTATCTGTTTCTGTTAAGCTTTTTACAGAGAGCGCAGGTCTGGGGCGTGGACTTTACGTTCACCCTGGACAATTATAAGAGAATATTGGAGCCGTTGTATCTGGATACCTTTTGGCAGTCTCTGAAGCTGGCGTTTACCGCTACCTTTTTTGTGGCACTGATTGGTTATCCTTACGGGTATTTTATGGCGCGGATGAGTGCGGTGTGGAAGCGCAGGATGCTGCTTCTTATCATGATTCCGTTTTGGACCAGTGCGCTGATCCGTCTCTACGGTTGGATCATCGTATTCCGCAGCAACGGTGTGTTGGATAAGATATTGATGGGGCTGCATCTGACCGATCAGCCGTTAAAGCTGCTTTACACTTATCCGGCAGTGGTAGTGGGAATGGTTTATTCTCTGCTGCCTTTCATGATCCTGGCGGTGTACTCCAGTGCAGAGAAGCTGGATATGTCTCTGGTGGAAGCATCCAGGGATCTGGGAGCTTCCTCGTGGACAGCATTCTGGACCGTCAGCTTCCGACTGACGCTGCCGGGTCTGTTATCCGGCGTGGTACTGTCCTTTATTCCGTCTATGGGACTGTTTTTCATAGCGGATATCTTAGGTGGCAATAAGATAGTACTGGTGGGCAGTGTGATACAGGAACAGATCACCAAGGGACGCAACCAGCCGTTTGCGGCGGCACTGTCCGCGGTACTTATGGTACTGACTTCCGTGATGATTCGTCTGTACCGGAAGATCACCGGAACTTCACAGCTGGAAGGGATGTTGTAAGATATGAAAAAGAAAAAATGGCCGTTTGTATATGTGGCGGTGATCACTGTGCTGACCTATATACCGATCCTTCTGACAGTGGTGTATTCCTTTAACACCTCGAAGCTGACCTCGGTCTGGGAGGGATTCTCCTTAAAATGGTACCGGGAGCTGTTCCGGGACAGAGATCTTGGAGAAGCACTGATGAATAGCCTGATCCTGGCGGTATTAAGTTGCACGTTCGCGGTGCTGATCGGCACTTCGGGAGCGCTGGGGATGAGCCGCAGAAAACGGAAGACGGATGAGGTTGTGGCATATGTATCCACGCTTCCCATCATGATTCCGGAGATCATTCTGGGAATGGTATTTTTGTCCGTATTTTCCCTGATGGGACTGCCCTTTGGCATGGTCACTCTGGTGATCGCCCATACCACGTTCTGTGTGCCCTATATTTTTACTATGGTGCGGGCGAGACTGGTGGGAATGGATCATTCTCTGGAAGAGGCGGCGTTAGACCTGGGAGCCACGAAGTGGCAGGTGTTCTGCGATGTGATCCTGCCGCAGATATTACCGGCGATTCTGTCCGGCGTGCTGCTGGCATTTGCCATGTCCTTTGATGATGTGGTAATCAGCATTTTTGTCACCGGACCGAAGGTCAATACACTGCCGGTGAAGATCTATACGAAATTAAAGACCGGTGTGACCCCGGAGATCAATGCACTTGCAACGGTCATGCTGATTGTGATATTGTTATGCCTGATGGGTGCATATTTGCTGGGGCGTAAGGTGAAGGCACCCGCAGGAGAAAAATGATCGGGGAATTGTCCGTAATAATCATGGAAAAATAGAAGAGGATGCAGGAAAGCTGCATCGAAGGAGGAGATTATGAAGAAAAAGTTGGCAATGTTGTTGGCAGTTACCATGCTTGCTACACTGTTTACCGGCTGTGGCGCCGGCGGTAAGGAAGACAAGGGAGAACTGAATCTCTACACCTGGGATGGCATGTTCCCCCAGGAGATTCTGGATGGTTTTGAAAAAGAGACCGGTATCCGCATCAATTATTCTAATTTTGACTATGATGAGGATATGCTGGCGAAGCTGGAGGAGACCAAGGGTGGCGACTATGATCTGGTCATCGCGGATGATTATATCATCGAACTGGCGATTCAGGAAGGTCTGGCACAGAAACTGGATACTTCTAAGATCAGCACTTATGAGAATCTGAATCCCGTATTTATGTCCCAGTTCTACGATCCGCAAAACGAATATACGGTACCTTACGGTGCGGGCATTCCGCTGATCGTATACGATCCGGGACTGACGGATGTGAAGATCACCGGTTATGAGGATCTGTGGAATCCGGAGTTAAAAGAAAATGTGGCACTGACTGCAAATTACCGTGTTATTGACGGAATTACCTTAAAAACCATGGGAGAATCCTTTAATACAGAGGATCTGGATGTGATCCGTGCAGCGGGAGAAAAACTGCTGACCCTGGCTCCCAATATCCGCGTGATCAACGACAATAACACCCAGGACTATCTGATCAGCGGAGAGGTGGCAGCAGCATTCCTGTATACTTCCCAGGTATCTGCAGCACTGCAGGCGAGACCGGATCTGGAAGTGGTATATCCCAAGGAGGGACTGGGCTTCGGTATCATGGCAGGATTTGTACCCTCCAAGGCACCCAATGCGGATGCAGCTTATGCGTTCCTGGATTATATCAATGAGCCGGAAAATGCGGCAGAATGTTATGATTACATCGGCTACTACTGTACCAACAAGGCAGCGGAAGAGTATATTTCCGATGAAATGAAGAAAATGATCGTACTGCCGGAGGATGCAGCGGAAGGTGAGATCGTGCAGAACATCTCCCAGGAAGCAGAGGATCTGCATGCGGAGATCTGGAATCAGTTCAAAAATGCATGCAATTAAATTTATAATAAAAAACGCTTGACAGATTTCTTTCGTGCGAATATTATAAACCTAAGTTGAAAAACTAATTTGTAAATGCTATGAAAGAGACTCTTGCCAAGGGAAACGACAGGAATACAGCGTCACCGACTGAGAGCGCTGTTTGCGGAAGCTGGCGAAGGGAACACTCCGGAGCAGGTCATCTGAACTGTGGGATTAAGAGACAGCTAGGATGACACGTTGCATGCGTTAAGTGACAAGAGTGGATGGGCAAAGGCGCCTGTCAATTCGGGTGGTACCACGGATTAGATGATTCGTCCCGGGATATGTTTTACATGTCCCGGGGCTTTTTGTATTCAAAAATAAGCTGTACAGGGAGCGCACATTCGGGACACTATATAACAGGAGGTGCGATATGTACAGAGATTTAACAATGAAAGACGTAAGCGAACAGCAGATCGGACAGACTTTGCAGGTGGCAGGCTGGGTGGAGAACATCCGTGACCACGGCGGTGTATCCTTTATCGATCTGCGGGATATGTACGGTGTATTACAGGTGGTCATCCGTAAGCCGGAGCTCTTAAAAGGCATTACCAAGGAAATGTGCCTGTCCATTACCGGTCTCATGGAACACAGAGATGAAGAGACCTACAACCCGAAGATTCCTTCCGGCACCATCGAACTGGAAGCACACAAGATCGATGTGTTGGGAAGAGTATATAAGCAGCTTCCTTTCGAGATCCAGACATCCAAAGAGATCCGGGAAGATGTGAGATTAAAATATCGTTATCTTGACCTTAGGAACGCTAAAGTAAAAGACAACATTGTCTTCCGTTCCAAAGTCATCAGTTATCTGCGTCAGAAGATGACGGACATGGGATTTTTAGAGATCCAGACTCCGATCCTGTGTGCTTCTTCTCCCGAGGGCGCCAGAGACTATATCGTTCCCAGTAGAAAATTTAAAGGAAAATTCTATGCGCTGCCTCAGGCACCGCAGCAGTATAAGCAGCTGTTGATGGCTTCCGGATTTGACAAGTATTTCCAGATCGCTCCCTGCTTCCGTGATGAGGATGCCAGAGCCGACAGATCTCCCGGAGAGTTCTATCAGCTGGATTTCGAGATGAGCTTCGTGACCCAGGAGGATGTCTTCAAGGTAGGCGAGGAAGTATTGCATGATACCTTTGAAAAATTTGCTCCCGAAGGCAGCAAGATCACCCAGACCCCCTTCCCCATCATCAGCTACAAGCAGGCGATGCTGGAGTTCGGCTGCGACAAGCCGGATCTGCGCAATCCCTTACGGATCATGGATGTGACGGAATTCTTCCAGAGATGTACGTTCAAGCCTTTTATCGGCAGAACGGTTCGTGCCATCAAAGTACATGCGGAGATGTCCAAAGGCTTCCATGAAAAACTGCTAAGCTTCGCAACTTCCTTGGGAATGGGCGGACTTGGTTATCTGGAAGTGGCAGAGGATATGAGCTACAAGGGACCCATCGACAAGTTCATTCCCGAAGAGATGAAAGGAGAGCTGGCAACGCTGGCAGGACTTTCTGCAGGAGATACTATTTTCTTCATTGCAGACAAAGAAGATAAGGCAAACTATTATGCCGGTCATATCCGTACCGAGTTGGGAGAGAAGCTGGATCTGATCGAAAAGGATGCTTACCGTTTCTGCTATGTGAACGATTTCCCGATGTTTGAACTGGATTCCGAGACGAAGCAGATCGGCTTCACTCACAACCCGTTCTCCATGCCCCAGGGCGGTCTGGAAGCACTGAACACCATGGATCCACTGGAGATTTTGGCATACCAGTACGACATCGTGTGCAACGGCGTGGAACTGTCCTCCGGTGCGGTGCGTAATCATGACATTGAGATTATGAAAAAAGCCTTCGCCATTGCAGGTTATGACGAAGAGACCCTGAAGACCAAGTTCGGAGCTCTCTATCAGGCATTCCAGTTCGGAGCCCCCCCTCATGCAGGAATGGCTCCCGGCGTGGATCGTATGATTATGCTGCTTCGCAACGAAGAGAACATTCGCGAAGTCATTGCCTTCCCGATGAACGGCAATGCCCAGGATCTCATGTGCGGAGCTCCCGGCGAAGTAACAGAGCAACAGCTGCGTGAGGTACACATTAAGGTTAGAGATTAGTGCGAAAAGAACTTCTAGTCACTCAGAGCAGAGGCTCTTTCGTGAAGAAGTTCTAAGTTCCGCACCGGGCTTTGTGCCTTAAGGCCCAAAGTTTGCAGGTTATGGAAAGGCGAGAGGATTATTATGGCAAATATAATCAGTGACGAGACTATAGATTATGTCGGCATTCTGGCGAAGCTGGAGCTCTCTGACGAAGAGAAGGAAGCGGCGAAAAAAGATATGGGCAGGATGCTTGACTATATCGACAAACTGAGTGAACTGGATACCACCGGGGTGGAGCCCATGTCCCATGTGTTCCCGGTACAGAATGTCTTCCGTGAGGATGTGGTGACCAACGGGGACGAGAGTGAGCAGACCCTGGTAAATGCACCCGGTGAGAAGGACAACATGTTTGTTGTACCAAAGACTTTTGACTGAGGTCAAAAGTCTTCAGACTTTCGATTAGGGTGTTGAAAAAGGAGAATGGATATGGATATTTTATCCCTGACAGCAGTAGAGCTGGCAAAGGCGATCCGGGAAGGGAAGACTACGGCGGTGGAAGCGACGCAGGCAGTCCTGGACAAAATCGCAGCCGGTGAAGATACCTACCACTGTTATGTGACTGTGGAACGGGAAAAAGCATTAAAGCAGGCAGAAGAAGTACAGAAGAAAATAGAGGCAGGCGAACTGACCGGACCCTTAGCCGGAGTTCCTTTTGCCATCAAAGACAATATGTGTACGGAAGGTACCCTGACCACCTGCTCTTCTAAAATATTAGAGAATTTTGTTCCCACGTTCAGCGCGGAAGCAGTGCTGAATCTGGAAAAAGCAGGTGCGGTGATCCTGGGCAAGACCAACATGGATGAGTTCGCCATGGGCAGTACTACAGAGACTTCTTATTACGGTGTGACGAAGAACCCCAGAAACCCGGAGCATGTCCCCGGAGGTTCTTCCGGAGGTTCTGCGGCGGCAGTAGCAGCGGAGGAATGTTTCGCAGCACTGGGTTCCGACACCGGTGGCTCCATTAGGCAGCCCGCATCTTATTGCGGTGTGGTAGGCATGAAGCCTACCTACGGAACGGTATCCCGTTACGGACTGATCGCTTATGGTTCCTCTCTGGACCAGATCGGACCGCTGACCAAGGATGTGACAGACTGTGCCACCGTGCTGGAAGCCATCACCTCCCATGATCCCAAGGATTCCACTTCCATGGAGCGGAAGAATACGGATTTTACCTCCGCACTGGTAGCAGATGTGAAGGGAATGAAGATCGGTATTCCCAGAGATTATTTCGGCGAAGGACTGGATCCCGAGGTCAGAGATGCGGTGCTGGCAGCAGCGGAAGTACTGAAAGCGCAGGGTGCAGAGGTAGAGGAGTTTGACTTAAGTCTGGTGGACTATGCGATCCCCACCTATTATACGATCGCGGCTGCGGAGGCAAGTTCCAACCTGGAGCGTTTCGACGGTGTGAAATACGGCTATCGTGCCCAGGATGCGGAGGATCTGCACACCATGTACAAGAGAAGCCGTTCTCAGGGCTTTGGTCCCGAAGTGAAGCGTCGTATCATGTTGGGATCCTTCGTGCTAAGTTCCGGTTATTACGATGCGTATTACCTGAAGGCACTCCGTGTAAAAGCGCTGATCAAAAAGGCGTTCGACGAAGCTTTTGCAAAATATGATGTGATCTTAGGACCGGTGGCACCCACCACAGCACCGAAGCTGGGCAGCAGCCTGTCGGATCCCATCAAGATGTATTTAGGAGATATCTACACCATCTCCATCAACCTGGCGGGACTGCCCGGTATCAGTGTACCCTGCGGTACGGATTCCAAGGGACTTCCCATCGGTATGCAGCTGATCGGTGATTGTTTCCAGGAGAAAAAGCTGATTCGCGCAGCATACACCTATGAGCAGAGTGTGAAGTAGAGTAATGGAAATATATACACAATTTGTACTCGCAGGGTGATACAACCTCGTAAACATCGTATAAGAAATGCGGGTACGGAAAGGTATTTACTATGGCAAAACAATATGAAACCGTCATCGGCCTGGAAGTTCATGTAGAGCTTGCCACGAAGACAAAAATATTCTGCGGCTGTTCCACGGCGTTCGGCGGCAGACCCAATACTCATACCTGTCCGGTGTGTACCGGTATGCCCGGATCTCTTCCCGTGCTGAATAAACAGGTGGTAGAATATGCGGTGGCAGTAGGTCTTGCAACCAACTGCACCATCACTCAGTATTGCAAATTTGACAGAAAAAATTATTTCTATCCCGATAACCCCCAAAACTATCAGATCTCTCAGCTGTATCTGCCCATCTGTCGCAACGGTTCCGTAGAAATCGAGGTGGCCGGAGAGGACGGCGGCACCTATACGAAGCCGGTGCGCATCCACGAGATCCATATGGAGGAGGATGCCGGCAAACTGGTGCATGACGACTGGGAAGACTGTACACTGGTGGACTACAACCGTTCCGGTGTACCTCTGATCGAGATCGTATCCGAGCCGGATATGCGCAGCGCTGACGAAGTCATTGCCTATCTGGAAAAATTGCGTCTGCTGATCCAGTATCTGGGAGCTTCCGACTGTAAACTGCAGGAAGGTTCCATGCGTGCGGATGTGAACCTGTCTGTGAGAGAAGTGGGTGCGGAAAAATTCGGAACCCGTACCGAGATGAAGAACCTGAACTCTTTTAAAGCTATCGCCAGAGCTATTCAGGGTGAAAGAGAGCGGCAGATTGATCTGCTGGAGGCCGGAAAAGAAGTGATACAGGAGACCAGACGCTGGGACGACAATAAGGAATATTCCTACGCCATGCGTTCCAAGGAGGATGCCCAGGATTATCGTTACTTCCCGGATCCCGATCTGGTACCGGTCTATATCAGTGATGAGTGGCTGGAAAACATCCGCAGCAGACAGCCGGAATTCCGCACCGAGAAGATGAAGCGTTACAAGGAAGAGTATGATATTCCGGAATATGATATTGACATCATTACCGGATCCAAGCATCTGGCAGATATCTTCGAGACGTGCGTGGCACTGGGCAGCCAGCCGAAGAAAGTGTCCAACTGGCTGATGGTAGAGACCATGCGCCTGTTAAAAGAAAAAGAGATGGAGCCGGAGGATATTCGTTTCTCACCGGAGCATCTGAGCAAACTGATCACCCTGGTGGATGGTAAAGTGATCAACTCTTCTGTGGCAAAGGAAGTATTTCAGGTGATGTTTGAGGAAGATGTGGATCCCGAACAGTATGTGGAAGAGAAAGGACTGAAGACCGTCAACGACGAAGGGGCATTGCGCAAAGTTGTAGAGGAAGTCATCGCAGCCAATCCCCAGTCGGTAGAGGACTACCACAACGGCAAGGAGAAAGCCATCGGCTTCCTCGTAGGCCAGACCATGAAAGCAATGAAGGGAAAAGCAGATCCCGCCAGCGTCAACCAGATGTTAAAGGAATTGCTGTAGCTGAACTCTCAGCACTAAAAAAGCGTTCAATAAACCCGTAGCCCCAATGTGGGCTACGGGGACTTTAACTTTTTTATGCCAGTGCCTGCTCCAGCTTCTGGCGGAAGTCGGCTTCGGACATGGCACCACCGAAGACTACGGCAGGCTCTCCATTTTTGAACACGATGAAATGCGGGATGCTTACCACACGGTACTTCTGTGCGACTACCATATTTTCATCCACATTGATCTTGCCGACCTTCATTCTGCCGGCGTAAGCTTCGGCGCATTTCTCTACCACAGGTCCCATCATCTTGCAGGGACCGCACCAGTCAGCATAGAAATCCACCAGAACGGGAAACTCCGAATGCAGAACTTCCTCTTCAAAATTAGCAGCTGTAAATGTATATTCCATAATGATCCTTCCTTTCTCCGGCTGCCTGTATGCAGCCAATCATCTTTAGTATTACCGTTTATCTGAAAATAATATATTTGCAGATGGGATTGCCGATGGAAGAGAATTTCTCTTCGTATTCGGTCATGACATTGCCTTCCATCAGTGCAGCGTCATTATGCAGATCGTAGGTGATCACCTTCGCCTGCCAGCCGGCGGGCTCCAGTTCCTCCACTGCGAAATCAAACAGAGGACGGTTATCCGTCTTGAACTCCAGAGTACCTTCTTTTTTTAAGATCACATCATAACGTGCCAGGAACTGTCTGGAGGGCAGACGTCTCTTGGCATGACGGTCCTTGGGCCAGGGATCGGAAAAGTTCAGATAGATTCGGTCCACTTCGCCTTTTCCGAAGACCTTATCGATATCCTCGGCATCCATGCGGATGAATTTCAGATTCGGAAGTTCATCTTCCTCCATTTTCTGGATGGCACGGAGCAGGACACTGGAGTATTTTTCGATGCCCACATAATTGATCTGAGGATTTGCTTTTGCAAGTGTATGTAAGAAACGACCCTTTCCCATACCAATCTCGATATGAATGGGGTGATTGTTTCCGAAGATCTCATGCCAGGTTCCGGGGCATACTTCCAGAGTATCTTCCGGTACCACGTAGGGACTTTCGGCGATCACTTCGCGGGAACCGGTAATATTGCGTAATCTCATATATTTAACAACCTTTCTTGATGAACACTGTAAATTCGTGTAAAATCTGTATTGTCAATGTACTTTATCTTGGAAATCTTGTCAAGTGACTTTGCCGGATTAGGCGGTTATGACTGGTATTATATTGGAAATCGGAGGAAAAATTATGAAATGGATGATCGCGTCGGACATTCACGGTTCGGCATACTATTGCAGAAAATTATTAGAGGCATATGAAAAAGAGGGAGCGGAGAGACTTTTGCTGTTGGGAGATGTCTTATATCACGGTCCCCGCAATGACCTTCCGGAAGAATATGCTCCGAAGGAAGTCATCGAGCTTTTGAATGCCCGTAAAAATGACATCTACTGTGTCCGCGGCAACTGTGACACAGAGGTGGATCAGATGGTGCTGGAATTCCCGGTGCTTGCGGACTACTGCGTGCTTGCAGAAGGAAAACGAGCAGTCTATGCCACTCACGGACATATTTATAACGAACAGAATCTGCCACCGCTGCATCCCGGAGATGTGTTGCTGCATGGACATACCCATGTGCCCAAATGTGTGGAACATGAGGAAGAACAGTACATCTGCATGAATCCCGGTTCCGTGTCGATCCCGAAGGAAGACAGCTGGCACGGATACATGATCTGGGAAGATGATACGTTTATCTGGAAAGATTTTGACGGTCAGGAACATATGCGAAAAAAATTAAGTTAATACTATGGTTTTTAAACAAAATGGTGTATGATAAAGAATGTGCATTATCATACACCGTTTTTGTGTAAGATATAAAGGATATATTAGGAAGGATTTATACATGCGTTTTTTGAAGCATTTTTCATATAGAAGTTTTTTCACGAAGGCAGTTATGGGAATCAGCGCCATCTGTCTTTTTGTATCTAACGGGCTGAGTGTTTCGGCAACCACCATCAAGGAGGAGAACATCGCCCGCAACCAGTCACTGGCGGTACAGTCCAATGCGGTGGACAACTGGCCTACGGGTCCGGTGGTCAGTGCGGAATCGGCAATTCTGATGGATGCGGATACCGGAGCAATTTTGTATGCGAAGAATATTCACCAGAAGGAATATCCCGCCAGTACCACCAAGATACTGACGACACTGATCGCCTCGGAGCGCTGCAGCATGGATGAGATCGTGGATTTCTCCTACGATGCGGTACATGACATCGACCCGGGCAGCAACCATATTGCCATTGAACCCGGGGAACAGCTGACCATGGAAGAGTGTCTGAATGCTATACTGATCCGTTCGGCAAATGAGGTATCTTTTGCGGTGGCGGAACATATCTCGGGTACGACCTGGCAGGATTTCGGCGATATCATGAATGAGTGTGCGAAGGAACTGGGATGTGTGGATTCTCATTTTGTCAATCCCAACGGTCTTCCCAATGAGGACCATTACACCAGTGCCTATGATCTGGCGATGATCGGCAAGGCTTTTTTTGCCAACGAAGCATTGTGCAAAATGACCATGACCCATATGTTGCACATTCTGCCCTCCGAGAGACAGCCGGATGACATTATAGAAGTCAATAAAATGGAACTGATCCCCGGCGGAAAATACGCCTATCCTTATCTGGTGGGATGTAAGACCGGTTATACCGATGCGGCGAGAAGTACCCTGGTATCCTGTGCGGAGAAGGATGGAATGAAGCTGATCTGCGTGGTAATGAGGGATGAGAATCCTAATTATTATGAAGACACGATTTCACTGTTTGATTACGGATTCGGCAATTTTGGAAAGGTCAATATCGCACAGACAGAGACCAAATACAACATTGACAATCCGGGGGCATTTTATAGTGGCAATGACATCTTCGGTAACTCCAAGCCGATCCTGGAACTGAATCAGAACGACTGCATCACACTGCCGAATACCATCACATTCGAGGATGCGGTATCCGATATCTCTTATGATAATACGGATCCCGGACAGGTAGCGGTAATTACGTATACGTATCATGATGTGGTACTGGGCACAGCATCCATAGATTTCACGGCTTCGGAAAAGGGAAGCAGTGTGTTCCGGGATGAGACCGCAGAGACAGGGGACGCGACAGCGTCTACAGAGCCGATGCAGGAGTCGGACAGTACTGGGGCGACGCAGGAGTCGGAGACGGCAGCAGCTGATGGAACAGCCGGAGATGGCGGAGGCATTCCCACAGCCGCGCAGCCGACGGATTCCGGGGAAGAGGATACGGCTTCCGGTGGCCCAGCAGTGATTTTCATCAATGTGGTAAAGGTATTTTTCTGGATTCTGGGAATTGCTGTGGTGATCTTTTTAATATTACTGTTGAGAGCGTTTATTAAAAACTATCATTTCGCTCATCGCAGTACCAGATTGACCTGGCGGTTTAACCGCAGAAAGAATCGTTCCAGATCCCGTTATCGTTCCGTGGATCAGGATCTGCAGAACAGGCGCAGAGAAGCCATCCGGCAGGCGAAGAAGAGGCGCAAGCCCAAGAAGCCCAACCGCTTCCGTGATTTTGATTTCTAGTAAAATAATGAAGGCATGTCCCGCTATGTGATATCACAAAATCGGGCATGCCTTTTTACGTGCAATGCTGTAATTTGCTATTTGTTCAATAAATATTCTGCCAGATCCACGGCGGTGTCTGCATGTTCCGCATTTGCGTAGATGCCCATGACGATGCCGTCTCCGCGGAAGTAATAGTTGTCGGTCAGATCCTTGCAGTCAGTCAGGCAGATGCCTACCGGAACGGGATCCTGCATTTCTTCCGGATGGAACGGATCAGGATATTCCGGTGTGTAATCGGTATTCAGATCATCATTTGCCGCTTCGATCGCCAGTACCACTTCTCTGTCCACATAATAGAAATAGGGCTCTAATTCCTGAAGCTGTTCCTCTGTGAGGATATCCCGCAGATCATAGAACAGACTGCTGTTGGCATATTTTTGAAAAGAATCGAAATCCGTGATCATGCTGTCCAGCTCACCTGCTGCCACATATACCATCAGCTTCTGAGAGGAAGTGACGGAGGTCTCGTCCATGCTGTCGTCCACGATACGGATGGAGGTGTCGAAGGTGATATCACTGGTGTTCAGATCGATGCCTTCTTTTTCGGCGAAATCCGTAATGAAATCCGGCTGCTCCGAAGACAGCTGGTCTAAGAGACTGGCGTTTAACAAAACGGCTTCAAAAGCCGTATCCTTACGATTCACATACTGATAAATGAAGCTTCCGACCATGGCAATCACCACTATAGAAATGATCACGTGCCATTTGTAATAATACCAGAAATACGCCAGTTTCTGTTTGGGAGTACCGTTTTTCAATGCTTCCCGTTCTTCTTTAAATTCGTCCATTACCGCCATGGGAGGTCCGCCTTTCTGCTCGAAATATACTAGATTATACTAAATATCGTAAAAATACAACACATTTATGATAAAGGTTCTCTATCTGAAAGTCAATGAACGAAGTGTGAGAGGATTCTAAAAAAAGAATTAAATATCAGCAGAAACATAAGGCATGCCTTGCAAGTTCAGACCGGATGATATATTATAGTAGACATAGCACAGCGTTTTGTCCATTGACGGACAAAACGCGATATAGAACGAATTACAAATAAAATATATGAAAGAAAAGGAAACAAAAAATGAGTGATTCTTATGTAGAATGCCTGGTAAAAGCAAAACAGCCCGCATGGGCAAAAATCTTAAAAGTTTTATTGGTCGCACTGACAGTGTTGAGCTGCCTGGTCATGTTTGTATTTATTATTTTCCTTCCCATCGCACTGGCAGCAGGCGTGGGAGCATACTTCCTGAATATGTACACGGATCTGGAGTACGAATATCTCTATTTGGATAAGGAGCTGTCCGTGGACAAGATCATGGCGAAGAGCAAGAGAAAGCGTGTCGGCACCTACAGCCTTGACCGTATGGAAGTATTTGCACCGGTCTATTCTTATCATCTGGACAACTTCAAGAACCGTCAGGTGAAGGAGAAGGACTACAGCATCGGCGAGGTACTGCAGCCGGACGGACGCTATGCCATGTATTATGAAGGCGGCGAGAAGATTATCTTAAGCCCCAACGAGGAACTGGTTAAGGTGCTTAAGAACATGGCACCCCGCAAAGTGTTCAGTGAATAATAGAATGATTTAAAAGCTTCGGTACTGAGATGGTATCGGAGCTTTTCTTGTAGTGGAAAATAAATGATAAAAAAATATAAGATATCCGGTTGACAGCTATCCGAAACTCTGCTAAACTCATGGAAATGCCATAAGTAAAACAAATATATAACATAATTACAACTTATGACAACATAGTAAATCATTCACAAATCTTATCAAATGAACACAGGAGGAGAGAAAATGGGACAGATTATTGGTGAAGGCATTACCTTTGATGACGTACTGCTCGTACCGTCTTATTCTCAGGTAGTTCCCAATCAGGTGGATTTGACCACATGGCTGACGAAAAAGATCAAGCTGAACATTCCTATGATGAGCGCAGGAATGGATACTGTTACCGAGCATCGTATGGCAATCGCCATGGCAAGACAGGGCGGTATCGGTATTATTCATAAGAACATGTCTATCGAAGCACAGGCAGAAGAGGTAGATAAGGTAAAGCGTTCCGAGAATGGTGTCATCACCGATCCTTTTTCTCTGTCTCCCGAACATACTCTGGCAGACGCAGATGCACTGATGGCGAAGTTCCGTATCTCCGGTGTACCTATCACCGAGGGCAGAAAATTAGTCGGCATCATCACCAACCGTGATCTGAAGTTCGAGACCGATTTTACCAAGAAGATCAAAGAGTCCATGACCAGCGAAGGTCTGATCACCGCTCCCGAAGGCATCACCTTAGAAGAGGCGAAGAAGATCCTGGCAAAGGCAAGAAAAGAAAAGCTTCCCATCGTGGACAAGGACTTTAACTTAAAGGGTCTGATCACTATCAAAGATATTGAGAAGACCATCAAATATCCTCTGGCAGCCAAGGATTCCCAGGGCAGACTGCTCTGCGGTGCCGGTGTAGGTATCACCGCTAACGTACTGGATCGTGTGGCAGCTCTGGTAGCAGCCAAGGTCGATGTCATCGTACTGGATTCCGCACACGGTCATTCCCAGAACGTATTGAACTGCCTGAAGATGATCAAGGAAAAATACCCCGATCTGCAGGTCATCGCAGGTAACGTAGCTACCGGCGAAGCTACCCGCGCACTGATCGAAGCAGGAGCAGATGCCGTTAAGGTAGGTATCGGCCCCGGTTCCATCTGTACCACCCGTGTGGTTGCAGGTATCGGTGTTCCTCAGGTATCCGCTATCATGGACTGCTACAGTGTAGCAAAAGAATACGGTATTCCCATCATTGCTGATGGCGGTATCAAGTATTCCGGAGATATTACCAAGGCGATCGCAGCCGGCGGTAATGTATGTATGATGGGTTCCATGTTCGCAGGATGCGAGGAGAGCCCGGGAGAATACGAGTTATTCCAGGGTAGAAAATATAAAGTATACCGTGGCATGGGTTCCATCGCAGCTATGGAGAACGGCAGTAAGGATCGTTACTTCCAGGAGAATGCGAAGAAACTGGTACCCGAAGGTGTCGAGGGTCGTGTAGCTTACAAGGGCAGCGTAGAAGATACCGTATTCCAGTTACTCGGCGGCCTCCGTTCCGGTATGGGCTACTGCGGTGCACAGGATATCGAGACCCTGAAGGAGACCGGCAGATTTGTGAAGATCTCCGCTGCATCCCTGAAGGAGAGCCATCCTCATGATATCCACATCACCAAGGAAGCTCCGAACTACAGCGTGGATGATAAATAAGTTGTAAATCAAATAAAAGATGATCGTAAGTTTGACTTACGGTCATCTTTTTGTGTATACAAAGTATTTGCAATAATTGACAAAAAGTGATGAATTTTTCAAGCAATTTAATAAATATAGCAAAAAATGTAAAATAATAGCTTGTATCAATTTCGGGATGCATGGTAGAATATAAATATTCGGGAAAGAATTTCTGAATATTTTACAGAGAAACAGGGGAGCAAAACAGTGGCTGAGATTGCATTACGTGAATTGATAGACGAAAAGCGCCTGCAGCATCTGCAGAACGAGTTCTGCAAAGTGACGGGAGTGATGGCTGTCTGCGTGGACAAGGAAGGCAGAGCCATAACAGAGCCCTACATCGATAAGTCTCTGATACGACCGGATGGGGAAGATCCGATCGTAGTGGAGTATCGAAGAAAAGCGGCGCAGGCGTTAGACAGAGTACAGGAAGGATCCCTTGAAGAACAGGCGGTGGAAGAGCTTCCGGACGGTGGACATGTGGCAGCAGTTGCCGTCAGAGTGGAGAATACCATCATTCTATACTGGCAGGTATATGATCTGAAGAAGCTTGACACCATATCTTTTTATCAGATCCTGGATCTGCTGCGGGATACCAGTGCAGATATTTACAGAGATCGTATGTCCTGCTTCAGCGCGGAAGCCGAGAGCAGAAGGAGCAGATATGCGGAGAAAGAGATGAGCCGCAATCTCCATACCATAGAAGCTACTACGGAGATCGTTCAGCTCTTAGACAGTGATGAACAGATCGAACTGACCATGAACCGATGGCTGAAGATTCTGGCACAGCACATTCAGGTAGACAGCGCAGAGATTTTTCAGCTGCAGGCAGACACGGATACGATGAATGTAGCCGTAGAATGGCTGGCGCCGGGACAGATCTCTTATTTTGACAAGACCAGTGGGATTTTCGTGAATTCTTTTCTCCATACAGAGAAGCCGTTAGTAGTATCTACAGACAGCTTAGGGAAGACGGGCTCAGAAGAGATCGAAGAGATTGGCATAAAGGCAGTGATGATCTTCCCCATTTTGAAGCAGGAGAGCGGCAATATGGTGCTGTCTCTGAATCATAGGGATCAGGGGCATGTGTGGAGCATGGCGGAGATCAAATTCACTTCGGATGCGGTGAAGATCTTACAGAGTATTCTGACCAGGCGGATCCAGAAAAATTCCCTGGCAGGTTCCTATGCGGCACTGGAAGAGATTCTGGACAATGTGGGATGTGCCATCTACGTAACGGATCAGAACACGGGCAGGATGCTGTTCGCCAACCAGATATTGAAGAATACGTTTGCCAAGGAACTGATGGACCATAATTTTGATGCTCTGTTACAGTCCAGCGTCCGCAAGGACAAGAACCGTACCGTGAGTGTTGTGTACCATGCCGAGAAGGAGACCTGGTATGATCTGCTGTGCAAGGAGATCGCCTGGGTAGACGGTAAAAAAGCCAACCTGTACTCTCTGTATGATATTACGGATAAAAAGCTGTACCAGCGCCGGATCGAGCAGCAGGCGTACACAGATTTCCTGACGGGACTGTATAACCGTATGTGCTGTGAGAGGGATCTGGCGAGACAGATCGATCAGGCGAAGAAGACCGGCCAAAAAGGCGCTCTGCTGTACCTGGATCTGGATGATTTCAAACATATCAATGATGGACTTGGTCACCAGTACGGTGATGTGCTGTTGAAATCCATCTCCCACGCATTAAAACGGATCAACGGTATTGAGAATACCTGCTATCGTATGGGCGGTGATGAATTTGTTATTGTGATCCCTCCGGAAAGCTATTCCCGGTTTGGAAATATTGTGGAAGATATTAAGAAGATCTTCAGCAAGCCCTGGTTTTTAAAGGATGCAGATTATTACTGTACCATGAGTATGGGTATCGTTACCTTCCCGGATGCCGGAGATTCCGTGACAGATCTGATCAAAAAAGCGGATATTGCCATGTATGAGGCGAAAAAGACCGGTAAAAACCGTGTAGAAACGTATCGGGAAGGCAATGATTCTGTATCGGGACGCCGTCTGGACATGGAGAAGAACATGCGTGATGCCACGGTGGAGGGTTACCGGGAGTTCGAGGTCTATTACCAGCCTATCATCGATATTCAGGGAGGAAAGGATGTCTGCGCCGGTGCGGAGGCGCTGATCCGTTGGAACAGCGCGAAGTTGGGATTTATATCACCGGCGGAATTTATTCCCCTGGCAGAGTATCTGGGACTGATCAATCCCATTGGCAATTATGTGCTGACGGAGGCCTGCACCCGCTGCAAACACTGGAACGATACCGGATATCCGGATTATAAAGTAAATGTCAACCTCTCTGTGGTACAGCTCTTACAGCCGGATATCGTGGAGACGATAGAGAAGGCATTACAGGACACCGGTCTGTCTCCGAAGAACCTGACATTGGAGGTAACAGAGAGCCTTGCCATCAATGATATGGAGCGAATGAAGGAGATCCTGAACCGGATCAAGGCACTGGGCGTCTCTCTGGCACTGGATGATTTTGGTACCGGTTACTCTTCCCTGAACCATATCCGTGAGATCCCCATCGATGTCATCAAGGTGGACCAGAGCTTCGTCAAGGATCTGGCGGGGGATGCTTATTCCCAGTCCTTCATCAAGATGGTGGCAGAACTGGCGCAGACCATAGGAGTCAGCATCTGCGTGGAAGGTATCGAGACTCCGGAACAGTTCAAAGTGCTGCAGGGCATGAAGGTCAAATACATTCAGGGATATTATTTTGACCGTCCTTTGGAGAGGCATGCGTTTGAGGCAAAATATGTGAAATCCCCCTTGCCAAAGTAAGGGGAACCATGCTACTATTGATATAGCTACACGACTGGCGGAACGCAGCCTGCTGCAGTGGAGATACCCACAGGGAGTGTAGAATAGTGAAAGCCGACCGCCTGGGCACCGTCTATTTGTGGTGCTTAGGCGGTTTCTTATTTTAAAGATTAAACGGAGGAAAACTATGTTACAACTGGAACAGGAACTGAAAAGCAATGCTTATCCCGGCAGAGGTATCGTGATCGGTCGTTCTGCGAACGGGAAATATGCCGTAACCGCGTATTTTATCATGGGAAGAAGTGTCAACAGCCGCAATCGTGTGTTCGTGACAGAGGGAGAGGGAATCCGCACCCAGGCTTTCGACCCTTCCAAGTTAGAAGACCCCAGTCTGATCATCTATGCGCCGGTACGTGTCCTGGGCAACAAGACTATCGTGACCAACGGCGATCAGACCGATACCATCTACGAGGGAATGGATAAACAGTTAACCTTTGAACAGTCCCTGCGCAGCAGAGAATTCGAGCCGGACGGACCGAACTACACACCGAGAATCTCAGGTATCATGCATATCGAGAATGGCAAGTACAATTACGCTATGTCCATTTTGAAGAGTGACAACGGCAATCCCGATTCCTGCCTGCGTTTTACTTATGCTTACGAGAATCCGCTTCCCGGAGAGGGACGTTTCATCCATACCTATATGCATGACGGCAATCCGCTGCCCAGCTTCCAGGGGGAACCGAAGTTAGTGGAGATCCCCGATGACATGGATGCATTTACCGATATGCTGTGGAACAGCTTAAATGAGGACAACAAGGTATCCCTGTTCGTTCGCTTCATTAATATCGAGACCGGTAAATACGAGACTAAGATTGTGAACAAGAATGTGTAACTTTTTGAACTGTTGAACATTGGAAGATGTTTTTTAAATGCCTGCATTTGTGATGATATCTGAAAATATTTATTTTGCGGATGCAGCTTCTGAATAGTGAATATCGTAGATAGGAGAAAAATAAGATGAACGAGATTCAGTTAAAATACGGATGTAACCCGAACCAGAAGCCTTCCAGGATCTTCATGGAAGACGGTAGTGATCTGCCTGTTACCGTACTGAACGGCAAACCCGGATATATCAATTTCCTGGATGCTTTCAATGGCTGGCAGCTGGTAAAAGAGCTGAAGGAAGCTACGGGACTTCCCGCAGCCACTTCTTTTAAGCATGTATCCCCTGCCGGTGCTGCGGTAGGACTTCCCTTAAGCGATACTCTGGCGAAGATCTACTGGGTGGATGATCTTGGAGAGCTGTCTCCTCTGGCATGTGCTTATGCAAGAGCACGTGGCGCAGACAGAATGTCCTCCTTCGGTGACTTTATCGCATTGTCCGATGTCTGTGATGCAGATACCGCCCATCTGATCAAGCGAGAGGTATCCGACGGTGTCATCGCTCCCGGCTATACCGATGAGGCACTGGAGCTGTTAAAGCAGAAGAAAAAGGGTGCTTACAACATCATCCAGATCGATCCTTCCTACCAGCCCGCTCCCATCGAGCACAAGCAGGTATACGGCATCACCTTTGAGCAGGGACGTAACGAGCTGGACATCAACGGTGATCTGCTGTCCAATATCGTGACGGTGAACAAGGAAATCCCGGAGAGTGCTCTGATCGATATGAAGATCGCACTGATCACCTTAAAATATACCCAGTCCAATTCCGTATGCTATGTCAAAGACGGTCAGGCTATCGGCATCGGTGCAGGCCAGCAGTCCCGTATCCACTGCACCAGACTGGCTGGCAGCAAGGCAGACAACTGGTTCTTACGTCAGTCTCCCCAGGTACTGGGTCTGCAGTTCGTAGACAGCTTAGGCAGAGCCAACCGTGACAATGCCATTGATGTCTACATGGGCGATGAGTACATGGATGTGCTGGCAGACGGCACCTGGGAAGGCATCTTCAAGGTAAAACCTCCCGTATTTACCAGAGAGGAAAAGAGAGCATGGCTTGACAAAATGCAGGATGTGACTCTGGGAAGCGATGCGTTCTTCCCCTTCTCCGATAACATCGAGAGAGCACATAAGAGCGGCGTAAAATACATCGCACAGCCCGGTGGATCCGTGCGTGATGCAGATGTGATCGCATGCTGCGATAAATACGATATGGTGATGGCGTTTACAGGCATTCGTCTGTTCCACCACTAAGACAGATATTTGCAGGCAGGACTGTAACAGGACCTGCCTGTAACTATTCTGAATAGTTTTTTGAGGAAGATAAGGAAGATGAGGAAGGCATAGTTATGGACAGACGAGGGGAAGAGAAAAGCAGAGAAATGATGCTGGATGAATTATTGGGATATGACCGTGTGACGATCCAGTGCCATGATAATCCGGATGCAGATGCGATAGCGTCCGGGTTTGGATTGTATTGCTTTTTCCGTGATCAGGGAAAAGATGTGAGGCTTTTGTATTCCGGGAAAAACAGAGTGAGAAAGGCCAACCTGACGCTGATGGTGGAGAAGCTGGGAATTCCGCTGAAATATCTGGCGCATCCCGGGGAGGAGCCGGTGGATGGACTTCTGATCACCGTGGACTGTCAGTTCGGTGCCGGTAATGTGACGAAGATCTGGGCTTCGGAGATCGCAGTGATCGATCATCATCCTCTGGAAGTGATCTGTACGGAGAAAATGCGATTACAACCTAATCTTGGCAGCTGTGCGACTCTGGTATGGACCATGCTTCAGGAGATGCATTATCCGGTGGAGAAAAATAAAGATCTGGGGACCGCTTTGTATTATGGGCTGTTCATGGATACCAATCAGTTCTCGGAGCTGTCCAATCCGGTGGATATGGATATGCGCGAGAGCCTGAACTTTGACAAGAATCTGGTATCACTGTTCCGCAATTCCAATATTTCCCTGAAGGAGCTGGAGATTGCAGGAGTGGCGCTGTTACGCTGCAATTACAATGACGATTACCAGTTCGCTGTGATCCATTCCCAGCCTTGTGACCCTAACGTGCTGGGACTGATCAGTGATTTCCTGCTCCAGGTAGCCGGAGTGAATACCTGCGTGGTCTACAATGAGGACGGCGGCGGATATAAATTCTCCGTCAGAAGCTGTATCAGAGAGGTCAATGCCAATGAGCTTTCGGAATATCTCTCGGAGGGGATCGGCTCCGGCGGCGGTCATGTGGAAAAGGCCGGCGGCTACATCAGCATGAAGCTGTATGAAGAAAAATATCCCACACTGCATTCCGAGGCTTATTTCAACAACCGGATGACGCAGTATTTTGACAATTTTGAGATCGTATATGCGAAAGAACGCAAATTCCCTGTAAAAGAGGGTAAAAAATACCGCAGGCGGAAAGAACCGATCGCCTGCCTGAAGGCAGCGGATCTGGCAGAGCTTGGAAAGGTGGTATCCATACGTACCGAGGACGGCACTATGGATATTGACACCAGACAGGATAAGTATTTCACGCTGGAGCGTACCGGGGAGCTGCATCCGGTCCCGGCCGGGAGATTTCACCGGATCCTGGAACTGTGCGAGCTGCCGCTGCCGGAGGCATATTGCAGCTCTATGGGATATATCCCGAGAGTCAAGGACGGCAGGGATGGAAGTAATCATCTGCTGACGGAATATGTCCATATGGGTATGCCTACGGATGCTTTCTGTATCTATGCCCTCGAGCTGAAGCGGGGAGTAAAGATATTCCCCATCTGGGATGAGGATACTTATATGACGGGCAGGACCGGAGATTATCTGGTGGCCAGTGAGGATGATCTGCACAATATGTTCATAGAGCCTGCACAGAATCTTCTGAATAATTTTGAAGAGATGGCATAAGAATCACAAAAAAAGGTTTATAAAATTTTCCTTGTGTGGTAAGATTAAGGTTACGAAAACAGTATTAAGTAAACGAAAGGCAAGGATATTACCATGAGCGAACTGGAAAAAGAAATCGTAGATTCCGCAGAAGTGAAGGAGTCTAAGAATTTTATAGAGCAGATCATCGACAAGGATCTGGCGGAGGGTGTATACGATACTGTACATACCCGTTTCCCTCCCGAACCCAACGGATATCTTCATATCGGACATGCCAAGAGTATTCTCTTAAACTACGGCCTGTCCCAGAAGTACAACGGTAAATTCAACCTGCGTTTTGATGACACCAATCCCACCAAGGAGAAGGCAGAGTTCGTAGAATCCATCAAAGCAGATGTAAAGTGGCTGGGCGCAGACTGGGAAGACAGACTTTTCTTCGCATCCAACTATTTTGACCAGATGTATGAAGCAGCAGTAAAGCTGATCAAAAAGGGAAAGGCTTATGTATCCGACTTAAGTGCAGAGCAGATCCGTGAATATAGAGGAAGCCTGACCGAGCCCGGTAAGGAGGATCCCGGCAGTGCAAGAAGCGTTGAAGAGAATCTGGCACTGTTCGAGGGCATGAAGGCCGGCAGATACGAGGACGGAACCAAGGTACTGCGTGCCCGCATCGATATGGCATCTCCCAATATCAACATGCGAGATCCCGTTATCTACCGTGTGGCACATATGTCTCACCAGAATACAGGCGACAAGTGGTGCATCTATCCGATGTATGACTTCGCACATCCCATCGAGGATGCCATCGAGGGTGTGACCCATTCGATCTGTACACTGGAGTTCGAGGATCACAGACCTTTATATGACTGGGTGGTAAGAGAACTGGAATACCCTCATCCTCCCAAGCAGATCGAGTTCGCCAAGCTGTACCTGACCAATGTGGTCACCGGTAAGCGTTATATCAAGAAACTGGTAGAGCAGGGCATCGTGGACGGCTGGGACGATCCAAGACTGGTATCTATCGCAGCACTGCGCAGAAGAGGTTTCACACCGGAATCTATCAAGAGGTTCGTAGAGCTGTGCGGTATCTCCAAGGCACAGTCCTCCGCAGACTATGCAATGTTAGAGTACTGTATTCGTGAGGATCTGAAGGCAAAGGCACCCCGCATGATGGCAATCTTAGATCCTGTGAAGCTTGTCATTGACAACTATCCCGAAGGACAGACCGAGATGCTGCCCGTAGTCAATAATCCGGAGAACGAGGAACTTGGCAGCCGTGAGGTTCCTTTCGGCAGGGAATTATATATTGAGAGAGAGGACTTCATGGAAGAGCCTCCCAAGAAGTATTTCCGTATGTTCCCCGGCAACGAAGTGCGCCTGATGAACGCATATTTTGTAAAGTGCACCGGCTGTGTCAAGGATGAAAGCGGTAAGGTTGTGGAAGTACATTGTACTTACGATCCGGAGAGCCGCGGCGGTAACAGCCCGGACGGCCGCAAGGTTAAGGGAACCATCCACTGGGTAAGCGCAGCGGAATCTGTGAAAGCAGAGGTTCGTCTGTATGAGAATATCATCGATGAGGAGAAGGGCGTATACAACGAGGACGGAAGTCTGAATCTGAACCCTAATTCTCTGACCACACTGACAGAGTGCCGCTTAGAGCCGGCATTTGCAAAGGCACAGGCATATGACCGGTTCCAGTTCGTAAGACAGGGCTTCTTCTGTGTGGATTATAAGGACACCAAGCCCGGAGAACTGGTATTTAACCGTATCGTATCTCTGAAGAGTTCTTACGTACTGCCTAAGTAAGCTTGGAAAGGAAGAGACAAAAGAATGTCAGACAAATTGTTCGGGCTGGCCGGTCTGGGGCTGGACAACCTGGAAGATATGGAGATCTTCGGACAGGAGAAAAAGGAAGAAAAATCAGCGGCAGAGGCACCTAAGATAGAAGAAAAGGACCTGATCTACGACAAGAATTTTACCTGTCCGGTATGCGGAGAAGATTTCCCTGCCAAGATCATGAAGACCGGAAAGGCAAGGCTTTTAGGCACAGATCAGGATCTCCGTGCAAAATACGAAGGCATTGATGCGGTAAAATATGATGTGATCCTGTGTCCCCATTGCGGATATGCGGCATTGAACAGATATTTCAGCAACATTACCAAGGTACATGCCAAGCTGATCAAAGAAAATATCAGCAGCAAAGTACAGCTGCATACCTATGAAGACGATATCTATACCTATGAAGAGGCGATCGAGCGCTATAAGCTGTGCCTGGCAAATGCTGTGGTAAAGCGTGCCCATGCCAGCGAGAAGGCTTATATCTGTTTAAAGAGCGGATGGCTCATGAGGGGCTATCAGGAATATCTGGAAGAATCCGGAGATACGGATATGGCGCGTCTGCGTGAATTGAAGAACATGGAGGAGACCTATCTGAAAAATGCCTATACCGGTTTCGCGGAGGCGCTTCAGACTGAAGGATTTCCCATGTGCGGCATGGATGAGATCACGGTGGAGTTCCTGATCGGAGTGTTAGCCACCAGATTTCAGAAATACGATGTGGCGAGCCGTATGGTGGCTTCGATCCTCACCTCTCCCTCTGCCAATGCCCGTACGAAGGACAAGGCAAGAGAGCTTAAGGATCAGATCCTGGAGGAACTAAGGAGTCAGAAAAAGTAGGACAACATTATGTATGATATGACGATCCGGCTGCGTACAGACAGTGATAAATGTCTGTACCAGCAGATATATGAGCATATACGACAGGAAATCAGGGAAGGGAAGCTTCTGGCAGGAGAGAGGCTTCCCTCCACGCGTTCTCTGGCAGAATATCTGCAGGTGGCGAGAAGTACGGTGGACTATGCCTATGACCAGCTGTTAAGCGAGGGATATATTGAGGCAAAACCTTATAAGGGATACTTTGTCTGCCGGCTGGAGGGGATTTTTACCATGGAACAGCGGGAGATGACAGAGCCGGAGGTGGTCAGACCTGACAGTCAAGAGGACGGGACACAGGTGCAGGTCGACTTTTCCCCTTATGGAATCGATATGACCGGTTTCCCCTTCGGAGTGTGGAAACGGATCACGAAAAATATCCTGAATGATAGTAACAGTGAGCTGTTTGCCCAGGGAGAGCCCCAGGGAGATTATGACCTGCGAATGACCATCAGCCGGTATCTGCATTCTTCCCGTGGTGTGAACTGCCGCCCGGAACAGATCATTGTGGGAGCAGGGAACGATTATCTGTTACTGTTATTAGAGAAAATACTGGGGAGACATGTGGGGATCGCCATGGAGAACCCTACGTACAAGAGAGCTTACCGGATCTTTCAGTCTTTTGCCTATCGTATTTATACGGTGGATATGGACGATAAAGGGATGCGGGCGGACAGGCTTTCGGGGCTTCCGGTCCGGGCAGCCTATGTGATGCCGTCCCATCAGTATCCTACCGGTGCGGTCATGACCATCGGCAGAAGAGCAGAGCTGTTACGCTGGGCGGAAAAGGAACCGGACCGTTATCTGATCGAAGATGACTACGACAGTGAATTTCGCTACCGAGGAAAACCGATCCCTTCCCTGCAATCCTCGGACAAACGGGGCAAGGTGATCTACATTGGTACCTTTTCCAAAGCGATCGCACCGGCGATCCGTGTCAGCTATATGGTGCTTCCTGAGAGTCTGTTAGAGGTCTACCGCAGGGATTGTTCTTTCTATTCCTGCACAGTGTCGAGAATTGACCAGCGGATCTTAAATGAATTTATCCGGGACGGCTATTTTGAACGGCATCTGAACAAGATGCGGATGCACTATCGTGCCAAGCACGATCTGCTGCTTGCAGAGTTAGAGCCGTTTAAAAAGGCTTTTACAATCTCCGGGGAGGATGCGGGACTGCATCTTCTGCTGACGGCGAAAGGGGCTGTCACAGAAGCACAGCTATTGTCTGCTGCGACGGAAGCGGGGGTAAAAGTCTATGGCATGTCGGAAAATATGGTGGAGACCGATGCCCCGAAGGCAACGATACTGTTGGGATTCGGAAGTGTGAGTGAGCCAGAAATGAAAGAAGGTCTTCACAGACTGCAAAAAGCATGGCTGTAAGACCTTCTTAATAGGGATCCTTATAGATTCTTATTCTTCACTGATGGGAGGTTCTGCGTCCTCGGCATCTTCCTCGTCGAAGAACTCTTCTACGCCTTCCACGGTCTCCTCCTCTTCCCCGGACAGATCGGCTGCCTGATCGGAGAGGGGAGTGAAATCGGATGCGTCAGCGTCAGCATCTGTGGTATCTGCCTTCTCAGGTGCAGAAGCCTCGGGAGTCTGCACGGCAGTATTCAGAGGAACATAATTGCGGGAGAATTCATTGCTCTCCTCGAGATCCTCATGGAAATCATCGTAATCGTCATCTGCATCGGAAGATTCCTTCAGCTTGGAATCCTTCTGTTGCATATAGTAGTAAGCAGCTGCGGCTGCGGTACCTACTGCTGCGGTGAACAGCAGAAATTTGCCAAATTTTTTAGCCATAGGGTTGCTCCTTCCATGTTGTAGTGTATGTAACGGTTCGGAATTATATACATTTGTCCATACAGTTATATGATAAACCTTATTGACCAAAATGAAAAGGGATATGTTGCGTTATGAATGAGAAATTTTTTGATTTAAAAAAGGAAAAACAGGACAGGATGATCAATGCAGCACTGAAAGCATTTGCTCTTAGCGGCTATCGGCATGCCAGCACTGATGATATTGTGAGGGAGGCGGCTATCAGCAAGGGCTTGTTATTCCATTATTTCGAAAGCAAACTGGGAGTATATGCATTTGTCTATGATTACAGTGTCCGTTACCTGCTGTTGGAGCTGTCTACGGCGGTGGATGCGAAGGAGACGGACCTGTTTGCTCTGATGCAGCAGGTGGAATGCGGGAAAATGCATGCTATGTGCCGGTATCCCTATCTGCAGCAGTTTTTAAACCGGGCACAGTCTGAGAATGTCAGCGAAGCCCTGTTAGCTGCCGAAGAGAGCAGACGGCGCCTGGAGGACGCTTACGAAGCCATCTACGAAAAAGCGGATCTTACCGCGTATGCTTCTGCGGAGGATGCCCAGAAGCTTCGTAAAATGCTGGAGCTGACCATTAAGGGACTGATGAACGAGAGGATTTTAGAGGATGCTTTTCAGCCGGAGATGTTGTATGAAGAGATCACAGAGTACCTGAACTTAAGCAGAAGGCTGGCGGAACGTTCCACACAGCCCTCTGACGAAGAACTTTCGGAAAAATAGCATCCTATTTGCATCATAATTTTGAAGAAAATATGACTATTTAGACATTTTATAGGCAGGATCTGCGGGATATCCGCCTTTTAATTTCTGCATGCCGCGCTGGATGGCATCTTTGGAGTTCTTCCAGTCGGCGTCCTTATTTCGGTAATCGAATTTTTCCACCAGCCAGGATACATCCTCAGAGATCCGCTGCATGTTCGCTTCCATGACGGGCAGGAGACAGTCGTAGAATTCCTGCTTTTCCTTATCGGAGAGCTTGTGGTCTGCGGCTTCGCAGAGGTCTCCAAAGTGAGGCAGGCAGAAACCTTTGCCGTCTTTTATTTTATTACGGAAGCTGTCATCATTTTTCCACAGATAGAAAAAGGTGTCCAGGTATCTTTCATAAGTATCCTTGTACTGGGAACAGATATAGCAGGAGTCCTCTTTTGCACGGATCCACATGCCGATGGTATTTTCACCGCCTTCCGCTTTTTTGAATTTCTGAAGAAGAGAGTTTTTTCCGGGGCGGAAGGAAGCAAATTCCTGCTGCATTTCCCGGATCATACGCTGATAGTGCGTTTTCAGGATCCAGGCGTTGCCCAGGGTATTGCCATAGTCAAACATCTTCTGAAAATGATAGCGGCAGAAGCCTGTCTTGTCGGTCTGCTCTCTAATATCTGCTTCCATATAGGAGGAGCCGGAGCCCAAGACGAAATCCAACAGATCCTGCTCGATACTTCTGTGGATGAAGCAGAAAGGACATTCGTCCTGTGCGTTGACGGCATCGTTTAAGGGGATGGTATATAACTGTTCTTTCATAGGAAATATCCTTTCTCGATCGTTGTTATATCCATTGTATACGAAGCCGGAAAAAATTGCAAAAAGATTAAGCAGTTGTAAAATATTGTCATTTAAAATTAAGAATTGTTTAGTTGTAATACCCTGTGTTTCAAGCTACTATGATATAAAGAACAGAATTAGTAATAGAAAACAGAAAGATGTGATTTATTTTGACATTCAGCAGTATTGAATTTCTGCTGTGGTTCCTGCCGGTTTTTCTGATCGTCTATGGAATCACACCTTCTAAATACAGAAACCTGACACTGCTTATAGGTAGCATTGTCTTTTATGCAATGGGAGATGCAGGAAATCTTGCACCTTTGATGCTCTCCGTTTTATGTAATTATTTTATCGGACTGCATCTGGCAAAGCGCAGCCCCAGGACGTTATGGCGCAAGAGGCTGTTGTTCGTGACAGCATTGAGTATTAACATTGGCATTCTGATCTGGTTTAAGTGCCGGGGAGGTTCTGCGGGACTTCCTCTGGGGATCAGTTTTTATACCTTTCAGATATTGTCTTATCTGATCGATGTATATCGCGGAGATGCAGATAGGGAGTATTCTTTTTTAAAATTTGCAACTTATGTGGTCATGTTTCCGAAGCTGATCTCCGGCCCCATTACCCGTTATGGTGAGGTGAAAGACAGCCTGTACAACAGGACTTTTACTATGCAGGGACTGGAGGACGGCATGAAGCTGTTCGTCTTAGGACTGGCAGCCAAAGTGCTGTTGGCCGACCGCGTAGGGATCCTGTGGCATGAAGTACAGGTAACCGGATTCGAGAGTATCTCCACTCCGCTGGCATGGCTGGCAGCCATTGCTTATTCCATGGAGATCTATTTTGATTTCTGGGGATATTCGTTGATGGCAATGGGGCTTGGCAGGATGCTGGGAATCGAACTGCCCAGAAATTTCCGCAGACCATATATGGCCCGGGGGGTCAGGGATTTTTACCGCAGATGGCATATGACACTGGGGCAATGGTTCTGTCGGTATGTCTATATTCCGCTGGGAGGCAGCAGACGAGGGGAACTTTGCACGATTTTTAATCTGTTGGTGGTATGGATGCTGACAGCTTTCTGGCATGGCGCCGGCTGGAACTTTTTCTGCTGGGGCGGATTGCTCTGGATCTGCATTGTACTGGAACGGCAGCTGGGAAGATTAAAATTCGTACATAAAATGAAAGTACTGCCGCACATTTATCTGTGGCTGATCATTCCCGTAAGCTGGATGTGCTTTGCTATTACGGATCTGTCACAGCTGCAGGTCTATCTGGATAAAATGATGTGGCTGGTACCGGGGATCAGCGGCGGCTATGAGGATGCGTGGAAAGCATTGTCTACCTATGGTGGGCTGTTAGTCGTATCCGGGCTGGCATGTACGCCGGCAATCGAGAAGTTGTACGATTACAGCAAGGATAAGATCCTAATGAAAATATTGCTGGCAGCGGTATTCTGGTATTGCGTCTGGAGACTTATATTAGAGGGAAATAACCCGTTTATGTACTTTAGTTTTTAGAAAATCTGGATAGGATAGGAAATATGTTACAGAAACTACGACAATGGATAAGAAAATTATCCTTTCCCATCAGTCTGCTGCTTATGGGAGTCCTGTTTTTTACATGGACGGACAACTGGCAGGTGTATACGGATCCCCTTCGGGAATTGTATAACAGGGGTGTGCAGCTGGCAGGCGGTGCCCGGATGGATCATACATCGGAACCCGGACAACAGGACGGAACCGTATCGGGGGATACGGTCCCGGAAGGCACAGAAGATCCCACAGGGGAAAGTCGGACACCGGCAGTCGGAGAGACATCGGCAGATACGCAGACAGAGACAATGACAACGGAGGAACCACAACCGACAGAGCCTTCGGAAGAACTGCCAAAAGAAGTGGTCTACCATACGGTGGATGACAGCTATTTTGATGATGCTGTATTTATCGGGGATTCCCGGACAGTGGGAATGTATGAATACGGTGGACTGGAAGAAACCTCCACATTTTATGCCTCTACCGGACTTACGATTTATAAGATGTTCGATTCGAAAATAGTAGCGGTGCCGGGGCAGAAGAAAAAGATCACGGTGGAAGAGGCACTATCCGAGAAACAGTTTGCCAAGATCTATCTGATGATCGGTATTAACGAGATGGGAACCGGTACGGTGGAATCTTTCATGAAGGCTTACGGGGAGGCAGTACAGCATTTGCAACAGCTGCAGCCCGATGCGGTGATCTACCTGCAGGCGATCATGAAGGTGACCACGGAGCGCTCCGGGCAGGGAGACTATATTACCAATGAGGGCATCGAAGCCAGGAATGAAGAAATCGCGAAGCTTGCGGACGATGAGAAGATTTTTTATCTGGATGTGAATCCGCTGATCTGCGATGAGACCGGAGGAATGGTGGCATCCTATACTTATGACGGAGTGCACCTGAAGGCCCAGTATATTCCCATCTGGCTAGACTTTTTGAAAGAACATGCAGTGGAATAATTTTTTTCTTGACTGTGGAACGATGAAAAGCTATCATGTAACTAATAAGGTCACATAGGTGTGGGCAGGTAGATGACTATCTGCCTATCTCTATGCGGCAAATATTACAAGTTCACATGTCTATGACACAGGAGGAGAAAAATGAGCGAGAAGACTACACTCGGCGAAAATGGCATTTACGATGCCAGATCCTTGGGCGTGCCCAAGATGCTTCTGCTGGGACTTCAGCACATGTTCGCAATGTTTGGTGCCACGATTCTGGTACCCATGCTGACAGGTCTGGATGTTTCCACAACACTGTTATTTGCAGGTCTGGGAACTTTATTGTTCCATCTGCTGACCAAGAGAAAGGTACCCGCATTCCTGGGTTCTTCCTTTGCTTTCTTAGGCGGTTATGCCGCAATTGCACCTATGGCAGACGGTGCGGACAATTCCGCATTGCTTCCTTATGCCTGCTTCGGTGTAGCCTGTGCAGGTCTGCTGTACCTGGTATTATCCCTGTTGATCAAGATCTTCGGTACCGGCAAAGTAATGCGTTTCTTCCCGCCCATCGTAACCGGACCTATCATCATTGCCATCGGTCTGACCCTGTCCCAGTCCGCTATCAACAACTGTTCCGCAGACTGGCTGATCGCAGTGGTCGCTATTGCACTGGTAGTAATCTGCAATATCTGGGGTAAGGGAATGGTGAAGATCGTTCCGATCATCATCGGCGTTGCTGGTTCTTATGTGTTGGCAGCTATCTTAGGCCGCGTGGATTTCACACCCGTTGCGGAAGCTGCATGGATCGGACTTCCTATCCACTGGAATGAGACCGCTTTCTGGGCACTGTCCGACGGCAACACTTCTCTGTTAATTACTTCCATGATCACCATTATGCCGATCGCACTGGCTACCATGGTAGAGCATATCGGAGATATCTCCGCTATTTCTTCTACTGTTGGTATCAACTATATCAAGGAGCCCGGATTGCATCGTACGCTGTTAGGTGATGGTCTGGCTACCATTATTGCATCCCTGTTCGGCGCTCCTGCGAATACCACTTACGGTGAGAACACCGGTGTACTGTCTCTGACCAAGGTATTCGATCCCAGAGTTATCCGTATTGCAGCAGGCTTCGCTGTACTGTTCTCCTTCTCTCCGAAGGTAGCAGCATTGATCGGATGTATGCCTACCGCTACCTGTGGTGGTGTATCCCTTGTACTGTACGGTATGATCTCTGCAGTCGGTGTTCGTAACATCGTAGAGACTCAGGTAGACTTCACCAAGAGCCGTAACGTTATCATCGCCGCTCTGATCCTGGTACTGTCCATCGGTATCAATTACAGCGCAGCGGGCGCTATCGCATTCCACATCGGCGAGATCACCATCAGCCTGTCCGGACTGGCAGTAGGTGCGCTGACCGGTATTATCCTGAATGCAGTACTGCCCGGTAAGGATTATAAGTTCGATGAGGACAAGCCTGATGACACCGGCGTATGCTTCGCAGTAAAGGGTCAGGAGAACTAAGACATTTTTGCTGAAAACAGCATAAACTGAACAAAGAAAGTAAGAGAGCATTCATGGCAGGAGAATAGAGCCATGGATGCTCTCTTTTTCAGTTGTGCGCCCATGGACTCCTCCGGCTGTGCGCCTAAACTTCTGATATCTCCGCGATCACTTGGTCAAGTACTTCAAAATAGTTCTCGAAGGTCTTGCGGCAGCATCCGGGATCGTCGATCACGATGCCTTCCGCACGAAGTCCGGTGAGGGCAAAACCCATAGCCATGCGGTGGTCATCGTAGGTTGCTACGGTGCAGGGGCGCGGAGAACCGGGATAGATGGTGATACTGTCCTGCGTCTCTTCGCAGCGGATGCCCATACGGGTCAGCTCTGTACAGATGGCATGGATACGGTCACTTTCCTGGAAACGGATGTGCCCGATGCCTGTGATACAGGTGGAGCTGTCGGCAAACGGTGCGATGGCTGCCAGTGTGATCGCCTGATCGGAACAGGAGGACATGTCCACCGTGATACCATGGAAAGCGGGAGCCTGCGCTCCAGCGTCCGGCAAACCGGCAGGAGGCAGCAGGAGGACGCCTTTCTCCGTATCCTGTGCAGTACATCCCATTTTCTCTAAGATACGCAGGAATTCTTCATCTCCCTGCAGACTTTTAAAATGCACATGCTCTACACAGACCGGGATCCCCAGTAGCGGTACCATCGCATAGAAATAACAGGCAGCGGAGACATCCGGCTCAATCTGATAATCTAATGCTTTATAATGCTGACCGGCGGGAATACGGAACTGATCCGGGGCGGGACGCTCCACGCAGACACCGAACTGCTCCATCATTTTCTGTGTCATTTCGATATAAGCCATGCCGTGGGTACCCTCTACCTGAATCGTAAAATCTTCCGAAGACAAAGTAGAAGCAATCAACAGCGCACTCAAAAATTGACTGCTGTGCCCGATATCAATGGAGATATGATTCTGTCCGAATCCATGAGCGGTCAGCGTAAAAGGAAAATGTCCCTCTTCTCCTTCACAGCGGATCTCACACCCCAATTCTGCCAGAGAGGACAGAAGCGGATCCATGGGGCGCCTTTTCATCTGCTCCGAAGAATCCATGTGAAAAACACCCTCCGAGACACCTAAGGTAGCCGTCAGAAAACGCGCTGCCGTTCCTGCACTTCCCACATTTAACGCAGCTTCTCCACAGGGAACCTTTCCTCCCAGTCCTTCTACCGTGACGATACAGCTCTCCTCATCCACCGTCGTCTTAAATTCAAGATCCTGCACACACTTAAGAAAATGCCTCGAATCATCCGAGAACAACACCCCGCGCAGCGTCGACTTTCCCTCCGCCAGCATCGCCAGGAGGAGACTGCGGTTCGTGATACTCTTAGAACCCGGTACCCGGACTGTCAGCGGGTCGGTTGTTTTTCTTATTTTATTATATATAGTGGGAACGCGGTAAATTTTATCTGCCATGGATCTGTGTATCCTTCCTTGCTTCTCTTAAATATCTAAATCATACCATTTTCCGTTCCACGGCACAACTCTCAAAAATTTTGAAAAATAATGGTTGACATTCCTAGCGGAATAGTATAGTATAAATTCATAACATCCATATCAGATAAGTAGGAAATAAAAACAAACATAATTTTCAAGTTTAAGGAGGATTCTATTATGAGCAAGATTTACACATCCGCAACCCAGCTGATCGGACATACACCCCTTTTAAAGGTGACAAACTACTTGAAGGACCAGAACATTGAAGGGGTAGAACTGTTAGCAAAGCTGGAGTACTTCAATCCCGCAGGAAGCGTTAAGGACAGAATTGCACTGGCAATGATCGAAGATGCCGAGAAGAAGGGTATTTTAAAAGAAGGTTCCACCATCATCGAACCCACCTCCGGCAACACCGGTATCGGTCTGGCAAGTGTGGCTGCAGCCAAGGGCTACAGAACCATTCTTACCCTTCCCGAGACCATGAGTGTGGAGCGCCGTAACCTCCTGAAGGCATACGGTGCAGAGTTGGTACTGACCGAAGGCGCCAAGGGCATGAAGGGTGCTATCGCCAAGGCAGAGGAGTTAGAGAAGTCCATCCCTGGAGCTGTGATCCTCGGACAGTTCGATAACCCCGCGAACCCTGCCGCACATGCAGCTACCACCGGTCCTGAGATCTGGGAAGACACTGATGGAAAGGTTGATATCTTCGTAGCAGGTGTAGGTACCGGCGGAACCGTGACCGGCATTGGTACTTATTTAAAATCCAAGAATCCTAATGTGAAGATCGTAGCAGTGGAGCCTGCAGATTCTCCCGTACTTTCCGGAGGACAGCCCGGACCTCATAAGCTGCAGGGTATCGGCGCAGGATTCGTTCCTTCCGTTCTGAATACCGGCATTTATGATGAGATCTTTACCGTTACTACCGATCAGGCATTTACCACCGGCCGCCTCATCGCTCATAAGGAAGGTATCCTGGTAGGAATCACCTCCGGCGCAGCTCTGTACGCAGCAGCACAGATCGCAAAACGCCCTGAAAATGCAGGCAAAACAGTCGTAGCATTGCTTCCCGATTCCGGTGACAGATACCTGTCCACCCCTATGTTTGCAGAAGCTTAAGACGAAATTTGCAGAACTGGACAGACTTGCATTCTTGTGTTAGAATGTATGGCATGGTACTAGGAATTCAAGGAATTTACGCTTTTCTCCCCTTAAAAGCGCGAACCTGGAATGGAGGAACTTATGGAACCGATCATTCAGATCAAGAATGTAACAAAAACTTTTATTGGTAAAGATAATCAGGTAGAAGCCTTAAAGGGTATCAGCCTGGATATCAACAAGGGAGACATCTACGGCATCATCGGTATGAGTGGTGCCGGAAAATCTACCCTGGTACGCTGCCTGAACTATCTGGAGAAGCCCACCACGGGAACCGTAGTCGTAGAAGATCAGGATCTTTCGACACTGACTGAGGCAGAACTTCGTAAGGTTCGTACAGGCATTGCGATGATCTTTCAGCATTTTAATCTGCTCATGCAGAGAAGTGTTCTGGACAATGTATGCTTCCCCATGGAGATCGTGGGTGTGAAGAAGCAGGCAGCCAGAAAGCGCGCTATGGAACTGCTCGAGATCGTAGGACTGAAGGAAAAGGCAGACGCTTATCCTTCCCAGCTCTCCGGTGGACAGAAGCAGCGTGTGGCAATCGCAAGAGCTCTTGCCAATACGCCGAAGATCCTGCTGTGTGACGAGGCGACCAGTGCGCTGGATCCCACGACGACCAAGGAGATCCTGAAATTATTACAGGACATCAACAAACAGTACGGCATCACCATCGTGATCATTACCCATGAGATGGCGGTGGTACAGGAGATCTGTTCCCATGTAGCCATTATCGATGCCGGAGAACTGGCAGAGCATGGTACTGTGGAGGAGGTATTCTCTAGACCCCAGTCCGCAGCCGCAAGAAAGCTGGTGTTCATGGTGGATCCCAAGGCAAAGGAAATGTCCGGCAAACGCTGCATCCGCATTGTTTTCACTGAGAATTCTTCTTTCGAGCCTGTGATCGCCAATATGGTGCTGGAGTGCAAGGCTCCCGTTAATATCCTGTTAGCGGATACCAAGGACATCGGCGGTATCGCCCATGGACAGATGATCTTACAGCTGCCGGAGGATGAAATGGCGGCGAACAAGATGATCCATTATTTACAGGAGAGAAAACTGGAAGTGGAGGAGCTGAAAGACTATGTGGGATAATGCAACGATTATGATGCTGGTGGAAGGCACCTTTGTTACTTTGTATATGACCCTTGTTTCCACATTTATGGGGTATGTACTCGGACTTCCTATGGGAATTGCCCTGGTGATTACCGCACCGAAGGGACTGCGTCCGAACAAGATCATTTATAAGATTCTGGATGTGATCGTCAACATTGTGCGAAGCATTCCGTTTTTGATTTTGTTGATCATGATCATCCCTTTGACCCGTATCATTGTAGGAAAGAGCTACGGTCCGACGGCTACCATCGTTCCTCTGACTCTGGCAGCGGCACCGTTCATTGCCAGAATGGTGGAATCTTCTCTGTTGGAGGTAGATCACGGAGTGATTGAAGCAGCACAGAGCATGGGGGCTAACCTGTGGACGATCATCTGGAAGGTTATGCTGGCAGAATCCAGAACCTCATTGCTTGTGAATGCGACCATTGCACTGGGAACAATCTTAGGCTACTCCGCTATGGCAGGTGCCGTAGGTGGAGGCGGACTCGGTGATATTGCGATCCGATATGGTTATTATCGTTACCAGACCGATATTATGCTGGTGACAGTAGTATTGTTGGTACTGTTGGTACAGCTGCTGCAATATATCGGAATGACGATTTCCAAGAAATTGGATAAGAGAACCCGTTAGGGAAAACGAAAAGATTGAGGCAGATGTAAGGCATCTGATTCAATAGACTAAAATTTTTTACCAAAAGATTTAGGAGGAGAAGTATTATGAAAAAGAAAGTGATTGCTTTGATCGCAGTTGCAGCATTGTCCGTGAGCGCACTGACCGGCTGCGGCAGCAACGAAACAGCTGCTCAGACCAGCGAGGCAGCTGCAACAACAGCTAACCAGGAAACCGCTGCCCAGACTACCGAGGCAACAGAAAGCAAGGAAGTAGCTGACACCGATACCACTATCAAGGTAGCTGCAAGTGCAGTACCTCATGCAGAGATCCTGGAGGCAGCAAAGCCTCTGTTAGCGGAGCAGGGTTATACTCTGGAGATTCAGATTTTTGATGACTATGTACAGCCTAATTTAGTAGTAGAGTCCGGTGATTTCGATGCAAACTACTTCCAGCATATCCCTTATCTGGAGAGCTTTAACGAGGAGAAAGGTACCCATCTGGTAAATGCCGGCGGTATCCATTACGAACCCTTCGGACTGTATCCCGGAACCGAGTCCAGCCTGGATAACATAGACAATGCAACCATCGCAGTACCCAACGATACTACCAACGAGGCACGTGCTCTGTTACTGTTACAGGATAACGGTTACATCACTCTGAAGGATGGTGTGGGTCTGACCGCTACTACCAAGGATATCGTAGAGAACCCTCACAACATCAGCTTCGTAGAGCTGGAAGCAGCACAGGTTCCCAGAACCCTTCCGGAAGTATCCTTCGGTGTCCTGAACGGCAACTATGCTATGGAAGCAGGTCTGACTGTTGCAGACGATGCTCTGCTGTATGAGAGCGATGATTCCGAAGCAGCCGCTACTTATGTAAATGTAATCGCTGTTAAGGAAGGCAACGAGAATCTGCCTAAGATTAAGGCACTGGTAGATACTCTGAAGTCCGATGAGATCAAGCAGTTCATCAACGACAATTATAACGGCGGCGTTATCCCTTACAAGTAAGGTGAAGTGCCAGTAAAGTAATGCGAAAATCCGGAGAGCATTCCGAGGAATGGGAGGAGATTTTTCCGAACAGCATTCGAGTGGATGCTCTCCAGATTTTTCTGTTGTTTCCACAAATTCTATATGAACTATAGGAAAAAGAAAAATAAAGAAAAAATAAGGTAGAATCTGTGGAAACCATAGAAAGATCGGAGAAGTTTTGAACTGCTTTGGAATAAGCAGGCTGATATAAAAAGTGAAACAGAGCAGGAGGATGCTCGGAAATGAGGATAGGATGAAAATTTCAACCAAAGGAAGATATGCAGTACGTGTCATGCTGGATCTGGCATTGAACAACAACGGAGAGTGTATCAAGGTAAAAGAAATTGCTGCCAGACAGGGAATTTCCGAAAAGTATCTGGAGCAGATCATTGCTGTGTTGAATAAGGCAGGATATGTGAAGAGCGTCCGTGGCGCCCAGGGCGGTTACCGCATCGCCAAAGACCCGGCAGATTATACGGTGGGAATGATCCTTCGGCTGACAGAAGGATCCCTTGCACCGGTGGCCTGCCTGGAAGACGGTGCGGACATCTGTGAACGCTGCGATACCTGTGAGACCCTGGAGGTATGGCAGGAGCTGTATGATGCGGTGAATAAAGTAGTGGATGGCGTGACGATCGCAGATCTGGTGGAACGACGCAACAAGCGCCTGGAGAATCTGGATTACTCGATATAAACGATATAAATATGGAAGAAAACAAAGCACCCCGACAGGATTACCTGCCGGGGTGTTGTTACTGTCAGAGAATGAAGGGGGCATTCTTCTGACAGACAATGTTAACCAAGAAAATGAGCGGTTAACAACTTTAGTATATCGGTAGAACAGCAGAATGTCAACCGAAGAAAGGCGCTGGTTGAAGGACTTTTATCGACAAATATCGCGTAAAACTATTTAAATTTATGTAGTTATAAAAACTACATAAAAAGATTTAAAATACCACGAACTGAGACACAACGCCAAAAACTCATTGCTTTTTACTCTACAACGTGGTAAGCTAAACTCTGAAAAGAAGCAGAAAGGTGTATGCCATAATGAGTGAAGCATTTCATATTATATCAGACGGTTCCTGCGATCTTCCCATGGAACTTACCAAAGAGAAAAATATTACAGTAGTTCCTTTCTATGTATCTTTTGAAGAGGGAAAATATCAGAAGGAAATGGCAGAGATCGGTGTACGTGAATTCTATCAGGAAATGGTGGATCATCCGGATGTATATCCCAAGTCCTCTATGCCGTCCGTACAGGATTACCTGGATGCATTTCTGCCTTATGTTAAAGCGGGAACACCCATTATCTGTATCTGCATTACGACCAAATTCAGCGGCTCCATGCAGTCCGCACTGAATGCGAAGGCGATTCTGGAAGAGGAATATCCCGAAGCACAGATCTATGTCTGCGATTCTTGCGTGAACACTGTTCTTCAGGGAATCTATGTACTGGAAGCGGTAAGGCTCAGAGATGCGGGTGCAGGATATCAGGAGAGCATTGATTGCCTGAATGAGATCAAGAGCTCCGGAAGAATCTTTTTCACGGTCGGAAATATGGAATACTTAAAGCATGGTGGACGCATCGGCAAAGTAGCAAGTGTAGCAGGAAGCCTGCTTGGCATCAAGCCTATCATCACCTTAAAAGAAGGCGAGATATTTCCTTCCGGTATCGGCAGAAGCCGCCGCAAGACCGTGGACAAGACCATCGACCTGCTGCTGGCATATCTGGCAGAGGAGAAAGCAGATATAGCAGATTACAGTATCTGCATAGGATACGGATATGATAAGGAAGAAGCCGTGGAGTTCCGAGACAGACTGGTAAGCAGACTGAAGGAGAAGGAATACGACATAGACACCATTCCCATCTTCCAGATCGGTGCTACCATCGGCGTACACACCGGACCTTATCCGCTGGGAATCGGTGTCGTGAAGAAATCCATTAGAGAGTAACATTCCATTTATTTTTTGCAGGCATCTAACAGCTCCTGCACATTTTCAAAAGCATAATCCGGCAGGTATTGGGTATTCGGCTCCCCCTCGGAAGTCAGAATATCCTTTTTTTGTGCCTCGCCGGTGAATAGGACGCAGGTGTCCACACCGCCGTTGATGCCGCAGGCAATATCAGTGTACAGGCGGTCACCCACCACCAGAGTCTCTTCGGAGGTGAAACCGGATACCTTTAGGCATAAGTTTACGACTTCTTTGCTGGGTTTGCCTAAGTAAATGGGTTGCTTATCGGTGGTATCGGTGATCATATCACAGATTGCACCGCAATCGGGGATAAAGCCGAAGTCGATGGGGCAGCGCAGATCCGGATTGGTGCCGTAGAAGGGAACGTCCTGGGTGAATAAAACTTTGCAGACTTCCGTAAGCTTGCCATAATTTAATTCACTGTCGTAGGCAACCACCACGCAGTCGATATTCTCTTCGCAGACCTCGGTGACATGAAGCCCATTTTTACGCAGTTCGGCGACGAAGGAAGCAGTTCCCAGTACGAAGATTTTTTTCTCTGCATAATTTTCCTTCAGAAAGCGCAGCGTCATATAGCCGGAGGTGATGAACTGATCCTCTGTGCTATCCAAGTGAAACGCATCGTGGAATTTCTTCACATAGTCCAGTCCGCTTTTCGTGGAATTGTTGGTAATGTAATAAGCCCTGCCACCGATGGCATTGATATAGCGGATCAGATCCGCACTGCCTTCGTACAGGGTATCGCCCACGGCAATCGTTCCGTCGATGTCGAACAGGAAAAGCTTTTTATTTTTCAGACGTGCCAGTTTAGCGGCATCGCTGTACCTATGCTTCGGGTCAAAAGTATTCATAATTGTCCTCGTTTCTAAGCGAAAACGCTCAGACTCATGTTAGCAATGAATGTAGTCACTGTCAAGGAAAAGACAGCGCGCGGAGGGAAAATGTGTGGAGGGAAACGTAAGTGGAATTGCGTAAGCATTTATGGTATGATAGGCATAGATGTGCGTGGTGGGGTACGCAGTAAAGCTGCCTGATAATGACAAATAAAAAAGGATACGATCAGTGATATGGACGAGAAGAAGGATAAAGGTTTACAGGGAAACGAAATAATAGAGGAGGCAATTCTGGCAATACAGCAGGAACCCACGGAAGAGCTTTTGGCACACGCCCTGACGGTGGTACGCAGGCGGATGCGGGAGCAGGGGCAGTTCATCGTGGCAGTGGAGCCGCCTTCCGCAGATGTGAAGGAAGCGGTGATGCAGGCTGCGGGAACCGCTATGCGCTTACAGGCGGTGCAGACCTTAGACGGGAAAAAATGGTGGTCGGCATTTACCGGATTCGAAGAAGAATTAAAAGGAAGCGGCAGTGTGATGTCTACGTTTCTCACAGATATCGAGCAGCTGTTTCGCATGACGCTGACCGCAGAGGGCATTGAAGGCGTGATCCTGAATCCCTGGAACCGGACATTGATGTTGGACAAGCAGCTGATTCGCATCATTCTCGGAGAATAATTAAGAGGGAGAATAAGAGCATGACGGAACGCTACGAATTGCCTGTCCTTTTTACGGAGGAAGAGCGGAACACTTACGCCGCCTGGGGCATAAAAAAAGAAAAAGTACTGATGCCATTTGCCATAGCGACGGTCTTGATCTATGTGGTGACGGCAGCATTTGTCGTAATGAAAGTCTGGGGCGTACGGGACAGTGATCATGTGCTGTTCCAGATGCTGGTACTGGGCGACTGGATCCCGGAACTGACGGGAGTGCTGGCGGTCCTTATGACGATCCTGCTGCTGGGGCCGTTAAATTTTATATTGGACAAAATATGGAAAAAACCGGAAGAACCTATGACACTGATCGTAGAACCGGAAGGAACGAACGTGAAGATTCGTAAGGCTCAGACTGTCAGAGAAGAGAATCCGAAGAATCGAAAGATGGCGACGGAGACGGAGAGCTATCCGCTGGCACAGCTGTTCGCTTTCTTAAACCCGAAGGACAACACAATCTGTTATCAGAAGAAATGGTACATAATTGGAGAGAATACCATAGAAAACATATATCCTGCAAAATACAGACATCCCTGGATGGACCACCCGGAAAATAAAGCAAGCGCAATCACAGAGGTGCAGAGACTTACGGATATTCTGAAAGGGTACGAAGCGTCCCTGGAGGCTGCCCACAAGGAACAGGAATGGCTGGATAAGCAGATAGGACTGAAAGGAAAGGGAACAACATGAAATTTATATCGTGGAACGTAAACGGCTTGAGAGCCTGTATGCAGAAAGGCTTTTTAGATTTTTTTCAGGAAATAGATGCAGATATTTTCTGCTTACAGGAGACCAAATTACAGGAGGGACAGATCGACTTAGATCTGCCCGGATATCACCAGTACTGGAACTATGCGGAGAAAAAGGGTTATTCCGGTACCGCCATTTTTACCAAGGAGGAACCATTGCAGGTGACCTACGGCATCGGCGTGGAAGAGCATGACCATGAGGGCAGAGTGATCACGGCAGAGTACCCGGAGTTCTATTTTGTGACAGTCTATGTACCGAATGCCCAGCAGGAATTAAAGCGCCTCGATTACCGGATGCAGTGGGAAGCGGATTTCCTGACGTATCTGACGAAGCTGGAAGAGAAGAAGCCGGTGATCTATGCCGGAGACCTGAATGTGGCGCATCAGGAGATCGACCTGAAGAATCCGAAGACGAACCGCGGCAATGCGGGATTCACCGACGAGGAGCGCGCCTGCTTCTCCAAAGTACTGGAAAACGGATTTATCGATACCTTTCGCTATTTTTATCCGGACCAGACCGGAATCTACTCCTGGTGGTCTTACAGATTCCAGGCGAGGGCGAAAAATGCCGGATGGAGAATTGACTATTTCGTGGTATCGCAGTGCCTGCAGGACAGACTGGCAGATGCGAAGATCCACACGGAAGTTCCGGGATCGGACCATTGTCCGATCGAGCTTGATATACAATAGGCAGAAGACTGCAAAAGGAGACCTATGAGCTTACGTTTCTATTTCGGACCTTCCGGGTCCGGCAAGAGTCACAGAATCTATGAAGAGATCATGCAGCGGGCGGCGCAGGAGCCGGGGAGGAATTTCCTGATCATCGTGCCGGATCAGTTCACCATGCAGACCCAGAAGGATCTGGTCATGCGCAGTGACAGAGGCGGTATCCTGAATATCGATGTCTTAAGCTTCGGCAGACTCAGCCATCGTATCCTGGAAGAAGTAGGAACGAAGGAAATGCCTGTACTGGATGACACCGGCAAAAGCCTGGTGCTGCAGAAGATCGCGGCAGATCTGAAGGAGCAGCTGCCTGCCATGGGAAGCCTGTTGCATAAGCAGGGCTATATCCATGAGGTGAAAAGTGCTATCTCCGAATTCATGCAGTACGGCATCAGCACACAGGATATGGATAAACTGATCGCCAGCGCTGAAAAAAGGGGCGCACTGGCAATGAAGCTCAGAGATTTAAAGACTCTGTACCGGGGATTTCAGGATTATATCAGAGACCATTTTATCACTACAGAGGAGACGCTGGATGTGCTGCGCAGATCCCTGGTAAAGTCGAAGATCCTTCCGGACAGTGTGGTGGTATTCGACGGATTTACGGGATTCACCCCCATACAGAACCGTCTGATCCAGGAATTGATGCGGGTGTGCGCGGAGACCATAGTCACCGTGACTATCGGCGCGGAAGAAGACCCGTACCAGCCGGACGGCGAGCAGAAATTGTTCCATCTGAGTAAAAAGACAGTGGCGGATCTGGTGAAGCTGGCGGCGGAGGCAGAGGTGACACGAGGGGAAGATGTATTTGTAAAGGGCGGTCTCAACCGTTTCACCGAGGCACCGGCGTTATGTTATCTGGAGCAGAACCTGTTTCGCTATCAGTATGAGCCATATACGGAGAAACAGCATGAGATCCATATGTTTGAGGCACTTTCTCCCAGAGAGGAAGTCCATCAGACGGCATTGTATATCCGGAAGCTGATCCGGGAAGAGGGACTTACTTACCGGGATATTGCTGTGGTCATCGGAGATCTGGAGGGGTACGCTTCCTATGTTGAGACGGAATTCGGGCAGCTGGAGATTCCCTGTTTTCTGGACAGGACCAGAGGGATTGTCTTAAATCCCATGATCGAATATATCAAGAGCGCGCTGCAGCTGTATATTAAGGATTTTTCCTATGACACAGTGTTTCATTTTCTACGAAGCGGCATGGTGGACATTTCCAGAGAGGAGATCGATGAGCTGGAAAATTATGTGATCCGCACCGGAGCGAGAGGGTATCGTACTTACAGCAGGCTGTTTACCCGCAGGACGGAAGAAATGCAGCAGGGTAGTGGGCAGGACGACACAGAGCGTGTGGAAGAGACCCTGGAGCGTCTGAACCGTATTAGGCAGCAGTTTGTGGATACCGTGGAGATCCTGCATATGGTTCCCCGGGCAAAGGCCGGCGAGTATGTGGATCATCTGTATGATTTTTTAGAGCAGAATCAGGTACAGCAAAAGCTTTTGATTTATCAGCAGCAGTTCGAGCAGGAGGGCGACCTGGCAAAAGCCAGGGAATATGCGCAGATATACCGTCTGGTCATGGACCTGCTGGATCAGATCTATGAACTTTTGGGGGAGGAAGAGATCTCCCTGCAGGAATTTGCGGATATTTTAGAGGCTGGTTTTGGCGAGATCACAGTAGGTACGATTCCGCAGAATGTGGATCGTATTGTGGTGGGTGATATGGAGCGGACCCGCTTAAAACAGGTTAAAGTATTGTTTTTCCTGGGGGTAAATGATGGAAACATTCCGAAAAATGCCTCCAAGGGCGGCATTATCTCGGATATGGACAGAGAATTTTTAATCGAATCCGGAACAGAAATGGCACCGAGTCCCAGACAACAGATGTACATTCAGAGACTGTATCTGTATCTGAATATGACGAAACCCTCACAACGGCTGTATCTGTCTTATGCCAAGGTAAACAGTGATGGAAAGGGAATCCGTCCGTCCTACCTGATCGATACGGTACGGAAGCTTTTTCCGCAGCTTGCGGTGGAATATCCCCAGAACCGCAGCCGTATCGAGCAGATCGAGGGCAGACAGGAAGGAGCCAGGTATCTGGCGGAGGAATTGCGGGAATATGCGGACGGAACGCTGCGGGAAGAGGAATGGCAGGATTTTTATCTCATGTACCGTGCCTATGAATCGGATCCGGTGGGCAGAGACCGTCTGACCCAGGCGGCATTCCGCAGATACAAGGAGAGTGGGCTGTCCCGGATCGTGGCGAGAGCACTGTACGGCAGACAGCTGGAGAACAGTGTGAGCCGCTTGGAGACTTACGCCGCCTGTGCCTGCAGACATTTTCTGCAATACGGTTTGTCCCTGCGGGAGCGGGAAGAATTCGGCTTTGAAGTGTCGGATATGGGTAATATTTACCATGCGGTATTAGAAAATTTTGCAGGAAAACTTGCAGAATCCAACCTGACATGGTGGAATTTTTCCGAAGATTTTGCATTAAAAACGGTCAAAGAATCGGTGGAAGCCTACGCAGCAACTTACGGAGAGACCGTATTATACAGTTCTGCAAGGAATGAATATGCTATTACCCGGATGAGCAGGATCCTGACCCGGACGGTACTGACCTTACAGCAGCATCTGAAGCAGGGAAGCTTTCAGCCGGATGACTATGAGCTGTCCTTCCGATTCGCAGAGGAACTGGACAGCATTCATGTGGACCTGTCCGAAGAAGAGAAGATGCACCTGCAGGGACGCATTGACCGTATCGATGTATCGGAGGACGCGGAGCATGTCTATGTCAAGGTCATCGATTACAAGTCCGGCAATAAGAAATTCGACCTGGCGGCATTGTATTACGGACTGCAGTTACAGCTGGTGGTCTATATGAATGCGGCAATGGAACTAGAGAGCAGAAAGCATCCGGACAAGGAGATCGTACCGGCAGCGCTTTTGTACTATCACATCGATGATCCTACCATAGAGACACCGGTGGAACTGACAGATGAACAGATCAATGAGCAGATCCTCGCGAAGCTTCGGATGAATGGTGTGGTAAACAGTGATCCCGAGGTCGTGGAACGGCTGGACCATTACTTGCAGGATAAATCTGCAGTCATTCCGGTGGAGAAGAAAAAAGACGGAAGCTTCAGTGCCAGAAGCGGAATCTTAAGCCGGGAGGAGATGCAGCTGGTATCTGCTTACGTGGATGCGAAGATCCGTGATATCGGCAGGGAGATCCTGGATGGAAAAATAGCGGCGAACCCTTACGAGAAGGGGAACGAGGAGGCCTGCACGTACTGTGCCTATAAAAAAGTCTGTGGCTTTGACGGAAGTATTCCCGGATATGAGAAGAGGCAGCTGGAGGATCTGGATAAGCAGACGCTGATGCAGCGGATGCAGGAGACAATGGAAGCGTAGGATAAAAGAAACAGAAACAGAGGTAGCGTATGGGAATGAAATTCACCCCGGAACAGCAAAGGGTAATCGAACTGCATAACAGTAATATTCTGGTATCGGCGGCCGCGGGAAGTGGTAAGACGGCAGTGTTGGTGGAACGTATCATCCGTATGATCTGTGACGGAGAACATCCGGCGGATATCGACAGACTGCTGATCGTGACATTTACCAATGCCGCCGCAGCAGAAATGCGGGAACGTATCGCAGCCGGAATCGCCGCCAGACTGGAGGCGGATCCCGGCAACGAGCATATCCAGAAGCAGTCTGCACTGTTGCATAATGCGCAGATCACTACTATCGACAGCTTCAGCCTGTTCCTGATCCGGAACCATTTCAATGAGATCGGACTGGATCCGGATTTCCGCGTGGCGGATGAGGGAGAGATCAAGCTGCTTCAGAAGGAAGTACTGGCGCAGCTTTTAGAGGATGCCTATGCAGGGAATTTTGTTCCGGAAGCCCTAGAGCAGTTCCACGCCTGTGTGGAGTATTTCTGCCCGGGAGGCAGGGAGAGCGTGCTGGAGCAGCATATCCTGAATCTGTCCCGCTATGCGGGAAGCTTTCCATGGCCGGAGGAATGGCTGGAGGAGCGCAAAAATGATTATGCCGCAGGAGATATGGAAGCACTGGTTCGCAGCGATTACGGACAATATCTGACGGAACGGGTGAACCGTACGGTGGAGGGATGCCTGGAAAAACTGCAGGAAGTAAAGCGGCTGTGTGAACTGCCGGACGGTCCGTATATGTACGGAGAACTGACCGATGCAGAGATCGAACAGCTGGAGAGACTTACAGACTGCAAGAACCTGGAGGAACAGGCTGCTAAGATTCCCGCCGTGACTTTCGCGCGGCTCCCTTCTAAAAAGGACGACAGTGTGGATCCCGCCAAACGGGAACTGGCAAAGGCAATCCGAAACAGTGTGAAGGATACCTTAAGTGACCTTTCAGAGAGCTATTTTAAGACCCCGTTAGAACTGGCGGTGGAGCAGGGAAAAGCCTGCAGAGAGCCACTGCGAATACTGCTTGATCTGGTGTTAGAGTTCGACAGAAGGCTTCTCGCAGCCAAGCAGGAGAGACATCTGATCGACTTTTCCGATATGGAGCATTATGCGCTGCAGATTCTGCTAAAATGGGAAAAAGCGGAAGAAAAAGGCGACGCAGGAACGGATCATGCCGAAACGAAATATCGTATTGTGCCAAGTGACGTTGCAATGGAGTACCGCCAGTATTTTCAGGAGATCCTTATCGATGAGTACCAGGACAGTAACCTGGTGCAGGAGTATCTGTTAAGCGCCATCTCCGGGGAAACTGAGGGACATTACAACCGCTTCATGGTAGGCGATGTGAAGCAGAGCATCTACAAATTCCGTCTGGCGAGACCGGAACTGTTTCTGGAAAAATACGACACCTATCAGGAGACCGGAGATCTGTGCCGAATCGACCTGGCGAAAAATTTCCGAAGCCGCGTACAGGTGGTGGATGCGGTAAACGATGTATTTTCCCGTATCATGAGCAGGGAGATTGGCGGTATCGCTTACGATGACAAGGCAGCACTGTATCCAGGGGCAACCTATCCTGCTGCGGAGGATCCTGCGTACGGCAGTGAAGCTTTGCTGATCCGCAAGCCGGAAAAGGGAGAGCGCGAAGAGAGCGGCATCGGAGAGCAGCATGCCGAGGGTGCGGGAGTCCTTGTGGATTACGATAATGTACGACAGTTGGAAGCGCTCGCCATTGCCGCCCGTATAAAGCAGTTGAAGGGCAGTCTGAAGGTCATGGAGAAGTCCACGGGAGAACTTCGCCCGGTGCGATATTCGGATATGGTCATCCTGCTTCGCACCACCAGCGGCTGGGACGAAGAATTCAAAAAGATACTGGAACAGCAGGGAATCCCTGTCTACATCACATCTAAGACCGGATATTTCGGGGCGCTGGAGGTGCAGGAGCTGCTGCAGTTTTTACGGGTGCTGGACAATCCAAGGCAGGATATCCCGCTGTTTGGCGTGATGCAATCCGTCTTCGGTGGATTCACCCAGGAAGAGATCGCGCAGATCCGCAGTGGCGGGGAAGGGCATTCCAGAAAACGGATGACGCTATATGAAGCACTGAAGGAAGTGGCGAAGAGCGGCCGGACGGTGGAAGAGGGAGAAGAGACATCAGCGGGCGAAAGCGCCGGTGAAGAAGCAGAGCTTTCACAAAAGGCAGATACCTTCTTACAACGGATTGGCCATTACCGTGACCGGACTCCGTTCACCTCTATCCGTGAACTGTTGCAGCGGATACTTGACGATTATGATTATCTGAATTATGTGACGGCACTTCCCGCTGGCAGCAAGCGCCGCGCGAATGTGGAGATGCTGCTTACGAAGGCATCCGCTTTCGAGAAGACCAGTTATTTCGGACTGTTCCACTTTATCCGTTACATGGAGCAACTGGAAAAATATGACGTGGATTACGGCGAGGCGGACACCCTGGATGAAAATGCAGATGTGGTCAGGATCATGAGTATCCACAAAAGTAAAGGACTGGAATTCCCGGTGGTATTTGTCTCCGGACTGTCGAAACGCTTCAACATGCAGGATGCGAACCAATCCCTTATCGTGGACATGGATCTGGGTGTCGCGGTGGATTATGTAGATTCCGTACGACGTATTAAAAATAAGACCCTCCGCCGGGCAGTCCTGTCCGCAAAAATGAAGGAAGATAATCTGGCGGAGGAATTACGTGTGCTCTACGTGGCACTGACCCGTGCCAGAGAGAAGCTGATCTTAACAGCGGTATTGGACAAGGCTGACGAAAAGTGGGAGCTGACGCAGATGACCGGACAGGAGAGGCTGACTTATCTGGATTTCTGTGAGGCGGGAAGCTATATGGATTTCCTACTGCCGATCCTGCCGAAGACGGGAATCGCGGTGAAGACACTGAGAATGGAGGACCTGGCGGCAGAGGAACTCGGAGAGCAGCTGCGCATGGGTGACCGCAGGGAGGAACTGCAGCGGGTAGCGGATGGGGAGGTACTTTTACCCGGAGATTCGGAAGAAAATGAAAGAAAACTTTCTAAGTTAAGGGAGCGTTTTGCTTATCAATATCCCCATCCAGGGTTACAGAAGTTGTATACCAAGACCACAGTGTCAGAGTTAAAAATCGCAGCCATGGCGGAAAAAGACGAGGCGGCATTCCATACCTTTGAAGAAAAAGAAGTGGTTCCCTATATCCCGGGATTCCGCAGAGAGCAGGAGAAGGTCAGCGGTGCAGTGCGCGGTAATGCGTTTCACCGTACCATGGAGCTTCTGGATTTTATGTATGTATTTGTCGAATCAGGACTGTTTGAAAAATGCCCCGGAGATTATGAGACATACCGTAAGAGACTGGACGCGGAGAGACTTAAGAACCGGTTGGAAGAATTCTTACAGCGGGAAACGATATCTTTACGCCTGACGGAGGAATATGCCAAAGCAGTCAGTCTGCCGAAGATCCTCAATTTCCTGGAGCAGGAGCTGGCATACCGCATGTGGCGTGCGCAGGAGCAGGGGCTTCTATACAGAGAGCAGCCCTTTGTGCTGGGCATTGATGCGAAACGCCTGGATCCGGATCTGCCCGAGGGAGAAAAGGTGCTCATTCAGGGTATTATCGACGTCTTTTTCATAGAAGACGGTGAGATTGTTCTGCTGGATTACAAGACCGATGTGATCGACTCCCTGGAAGCTCTCTGGAACCGCTACAACGTTCAGATTCAGTACTATGAGGAAGCGTTGACGAAGCTGATGCAGATGCCCGTGAAGGAGCGGATCCTGTATTCCTTCTACTTGGAAAAATATGAGTAAAAAGGAGATATCCACAATGGATATCTCCTTTTACATACGAATGAAATTATGCGGTGATAACAGTGCCAGCCTTGCCTTTAATGGCATCCTTGACATGATCCATGGAGGTGATCAGGACTTTGCCGGCAGGAACCTTCTCCAGATAAGAGATAGCTGCTTCGATCTTGGGAAGCATGGTGCCTTCCTCAAACTGTCCTGCTGCGATCAGATCCTTTGCTTCTGCTACGGTGAGAGTCTCCAGTACTGCCTGATCCTCCTTACCGAAATTCTTATAAACATAGGGAACTGTGGTCAGGATGATCAGCTCGTCACAGCTTAGGTCGGAAGCAAGCTTACCGGCGATGGCATCCTTCTCGATGACTGCGGAAGCACCCTTCAGCGCATGCTTCTGCTCGATCACGGGGATTCCGCCGCCGCCACAGGCAATGACTACCTGATCTGCGGCTGCCAGCGCACGGATGGCTTCGATCTCTACGATGTCGATAGGCTTGGGGGCAGCAACAACACGGCGGAAGCCCTTGCCGGGATCTTCCTTGACATAGTTGCCCTTCTTTACTTCAATCTCAGCATCTTCCTTGGACATGTAACGACCGATGACCTTGGTGGGCTCATAGAAAGCCTCATCATAAGGATCTACCGTGACCTGGGTGAGGATGGTGCTGACCGGCTTGGAGATGCCGCGGTCCAGAAGCTCTGCACGAAGAGAGTTCTGGATATCATAGCCTACATAACCCTGGCTCATAGCAGAACAGACACACATAGGTGCGGGGGTATAGTCGATGTACACACGGCGTAACTCGGTCATGGCCTTATGGATCATGCTGACCTGCGGACCGTTACTGTGGGTGATCGTCAGCTGATAATCTGCCTCCACCAGATCTGCCAGTGCCTTGGCGGTTACTTTTACCGCGTCCCACTGTTCTGTGGTGGTATAACCCAGGGCGTCATGTCCCAGAGATACGACAACTCTTTTTTTGCTCATAAGATTACCTCTCTATATGTATTTTCCTAAGAATTTCTTCGTCAAAAGATGTTATCAGTATAACATATTTTCTCCAGGGTGTATAGCCATTTCTATACAATGAAACCTTCCAGAATCGTAGTCAGCTCTTCTGAGCGGGCTGCCAGTGCGGAAGTGGCTTTGTCCAGATCCTGAATGGCCTGCAGCTGTTTTTCGGCAGCAGTCTGTACATTGGAGGACCCGGCAGCAGTTTCTGCGGATACTGCGGAGATACCGGAGATGGCGGACAGAGTGGTGCTGCGCTGGTGCTCCATTTCCGTCACGCCTGCATTGATCTGCTGCAGGAATTTCAGAAGCTCTGTTACCTTGGAATCTATCTCACGGAAGGAGTCTGTGGTACTGCCAACGGACTGGTTCTGATCCGCTACAATACCTTTGGCCTGTCTGGCAACCTGCGTAGCTTCGTCAGTGGTAATCTCAATCTCTTCGATGATCCGGGAGATCTCACCGGAGGAGTGCAGGGACTGATCCGCCAGCTTCTGGATCTCCTGAGCGACCACTGCGAACCCTCTTCCGGATTCGCCGGCTCTGGCAGCTTCAATGGAAGCGTTAAGGGACAGGAGGTTGGTCTGCTCTGCAATCTCATTAATGGCTTCAGTGATGGAGCCGATGGCTTTGGATTTCTCGTTCAGCCTGCCGATGGTATCTACGATGTTGGAGGTGATCTGCATGGTGGAAGAGGTATTCTCCTTCAGATGTTCCACGGATTCGATACCGGTATGGATCGCAGCGGTGGTGTCGGTGGCAAGCGCACTGATCTGGTCAGAATATGAGGATACGCTGCCGATGGTGTCAGACAGAGAGTCCATCTGCTGCAGGCAGTCCTCAGAGCTTTCATCCAGTTTTTCAATACCCTGGCGCATTTCACCTACCTGATTCTGGATATCCTGGGAGGTCGTCAGAAAATGTGAGGAAGCCGCAGACATATCGGTGGCAGCCCGGGATAATTCTTCATTGACATCCTTCAGCCCGGATACCAGCTTCTTCATGTGTGCGATCATATCACAGATGCCCTCGGCTAATAGCTGGAATTCATCATTGCGCTTGGAGTGGACTTCAATCGTCAGATCTCCGTCAGAGACTTTTTTCAGGCGGCGGATAAAATAGTAGATGGAGCCGCCATACTGCCCGGCCAGCAGAGAACCCAGTAAGATCGCCACAGCACTTGCTGCAACGACAAGGATCAGAGACACATTTTTAATCTCCGCTGTCTGACCGATGATATTTGTCTGAGGGATCAGGGCACAGATCATGGCATTACGGGCACCGATCTTGGAATAGAGAAAGAGATATTCTTCGTCTGCCTCTTTCACATAGGAGGAGCCGTTGTCTTCCTCAGAGGCAAATGCTTCATCTACATAGGATTTGCCGACAAACGTATTTTCTGCTGCTGTATCGGAGCCGGAGGAGAGGTATTCGGTGCCGTCGCAGGTGACAAAGCCTACGAGACTGCCCTCACCGCCATCCAGGGAGGATAAGGAGGTATCCAGGACACTCGGTTTGAAATCAATGACCAGGATCGCCGGAGCATTGGAGAAATATCTGGCGAGGCGGACACTGTATTTGGAGGAATCCGTGCCAAGCTTTGCATCGACCTCGGACTGGTTGCCGAAAAGGTAATATTTTGCCTTGTCCGCAGATAAGATCTGACCCTGGGAGCTTTCAAGGTACGCACTTAAGAGACCGGTCTCCTTCGTTTTCGTGGTAGAGATCGTCTTCTCCTTGTCAGAGAGCACGTAAATATTGGAGAGCAGGGCATCCGTGGTCACAGCTTTGATAAAGGTATCTTCATAGGTGTTTGGAGTATTGTACAAGGTAGTGGCATCGTTATCATACAGACCGTTCAGATACTGCTTCAGGATATCGTCATTCATATATCCCTTGTAGTTGGACTGAACCATGTCAAAAGAAAGCGTCAGGTACTGATTCATCATGCTGACGGTCTGGTCCACGGAGTCGCGGTAGGTTGAGATGATCTGTGTGGTAGCCTTCTGATAGGATACGAAGCCTAAGACAATGATGAAGACCACAGGGATCAGAAAAGCGAAAATCAGCTTAAAGCGTATCCGATTCCAGAGAGGAATAGGGTTTTTCTTAGTATGTTTTTTCAAAATAGACACCTCCGATGCAGATTAGTATTGATGAATACATTTTACCAAAGTTTTACCCAAATATCTACATTAATGTGAAAACGATTTCTTAAAATGAGCCTCATTAATAGGCAGGAGCGCTTTTGCTTTACATAATATGTTACAAAGTAATATAATGATAGCAGGGTCAAAAGGTCTAAGCCCACATGAGCTTGCTCATAAGTGGGTGAAAGACATTGGGTGGGATTGTGGGAGTGCGTAGCACGAAGCAATCCGTAGGTATCAAAGTTTGGGATATAATGATACCAGATGAAGGAAGCAATGGCGGGAAGGAAACAGGAATCGATATGCAGAAAAAAGAACGTATGGCAAATCTGGAAGTACTGCGCTGTGTGGCAATGATGATGGTCGTGGTGCTGCATTATCTGGGCAAGGGAGGACTGCTGCCGGATCTGACAGCGCCTTTATCAGTGCAGGATATGGCAGCCTGGCTGTTAGAAGCAATCTGCATTGTAGCCGTGAATGTGTATATGATGATCAGCGGATACTTTTTATGCGAAAGCTCTTTTAAACTGAGCAGGCTGCTTACGCTGTGGCTGCAGCTGTGGCTGTATTCTGTGGGCATCGGTGTGCTGGCGGCGGTGACTGGGGTCGTTCCTGCGGCGGAAGTGAGTACGCATTATTATCTGACATTACTGTTCCCAGTGACCATGGGGCATTATTGGTTCCTGACGGCGTATGTATTTTTATATATTCTGTTACCCTTCGTGGGAATCGGGCTCAGACGGATGACGAAGCAGCAGTTTCAGGTGGCACTGGTGCTGCTATTTGCTGCATTTTGTCTGGTTAAATCCATTCTGCCCTTCCGGTTGGAGGAGGATAGCAAGGGCTATGACTGCATCTGGTATCTGTGTGTGTTTTGTGCAGCCGCATATCTTCGCAGATTCGGAATTCCTTTTTTACAGAAAAAATCCCGGGCGTTGTTGCTGTATCTGATCGGCGTCCTCGGAACTTTTGGAGAGGCAATGCTGCTGCATTTATTTTATCTGCGGACAGGCAGCCTGGAACTGATTTTGAAGCTTCCGTATGAATATAACCATATTTTCCCGTTCTTAGCTTCTGTCGGGCTGTTTTGCCTGTTTCTGGACAGTGACATCCGGGGGAAGATCGGCAGCGTGGCGGTGAAGATCGCACCTTACACATTAGGAGTGTATCTGTTGCATGAGAACCTGGGGGTGCGTTATGCCTGGCAGCCCTGGCTTGGTTCGGACCGCATAGACGGTGTCGTATCGTTGCTCTTATGGACTGTTATCGCAGTAATCGTGGTATTTGTCCTGGGAATTTTGGTGGATGTTATCCGCAAAAATATCTGTGAAGGATTGCATAAGATATTCCTGCACATTCGTCCTTATCGTGTTCTTACGGAAAAAATACAGACCGTAGATACTATGTTCAAAAGAGAGGTAACACCGTGACAGATAACGTTAAAAATAAAATAGCGGGAACCGGCGGTCAGAGCCATAGACGCCTCTGGGAGTTCTTATTCGTGGCTGTTCTGGTACTGTATCCCCTGCGGCATATAGCCTGGGGCCTGGATCTGTGGGATACCGGCTACGGCTATGCGAATTTTGAATATATGGGAACCAGGCATATGGATCCCATGTGGCTGTTTTCCACTTATCTGACAACTGCCATCGGACATTTCCTTAGTCTGCTGCCCGGAGCAAAAACGCTGATCGGCATGAATTTTTATACGGGCTTAAGTATCAGCCTGCTGGCGGTTCTGGGCTATTATTTTTGTACAAAAGTGCTGAAGATACCAGCCGGGCTTGCCTTTTTGGGCGAATTTACGGCGGTAAGCTTTTGCTGGTGCCCTACGGGATCTTTTTATAATTATGTGACGTATGTATTCTTCCTGGTCTCCGTGATCTGTCTGTATCTGGGGCTGTCCCGGGGGAAAGGAGGTTTACTGTTTGCCGCAGGGGTGGCACTGGGCTGTAATGTGCTGGCAAGATTTTCCAATCTGCCGGAAGCCGCGATGATCGTGGGTGTGTGGGCATACGGGATCATCTGCTGGTTGGAAGAGCGCAAAGGCATTGCGCAGGATTGTGGTGGCGTTGCAGGAAATGCTGAAACGGAAGATAAGAAAGCACGAAAAAAGGAAGCAGGCAGGGGGCTTCGTAAGAAGCTGTTACAGGATACCGGGATGTGTCTGGCGGGGTACCTTACTGCATTGCTGGTATTATTCGGTTACATTCAGATCCGCTATGGCATGGATGCGTATGTAAGAGGCATTCAGAGGCTGTTCTCCATGACGGAGGTGGCTACGGATTATACTGCAGCATCCATGATCCTGGGAATGTTCGACTGGTATCTCCAGAATCTGTACTGGGAGCTTAGGATGTGCGTATTCCTGATCGTGGGAATGATAGCGGTGGGATTATTGGAATTCGCCGCAGCTTGTGTAAGAGATTCTTATGCAGGGAAGGACACGATAAAAAAGGTGATGCGGATCCTGGAATGGACCGTAAGTGCGCTGCTTACTGTGATCATGGTATTCTGGCTGTACCGGCAGGGGTTCTGTGCTACGGAATACACACATTACGGCGCTATTATCTGGCCGGGAGTGACCTTTTTAACACTGACGCTTTTGGTGACGCTGTGGCGGATATTCACGCCTTCTGCACCGAGGGAGGAAAAGCTGGTCAGCGGTCTGATCTTCCTTGTGATATGGATCACATCCCTTGGCAGTAATAACAAGCTTTACCCCAGCATGAATAATCTGTTTCTGGCATTGCCTTATATGTATTGGCAGTTTTATCGGTTCTGCAAATATGCCGGCAGCCTCCGGTGGAAGCGGGTCACTATATCCGCTGTTCCCGCAAAATGTATCTTTGGTGGGTTCTTTCTGTTATTTTTCATCCAGGTCGGACTGTTTGGCAGAAGTTTTGTATTCGTGGAGGGTACAGGTGTGCGGGAGCTCAGTGCGCAGGTGACCAATAACGAGACTTTGCAGAATGTATGGATGAGTGAGGAACGTGCCGGATGGATACAGGAGATCTCCGAGTATGTGAATACCGGGGGACTTGCGGGAAAGGATGTGCTGCTCTACGGTCAGATCCCGGCATTGTCCTATTATCTGCAGATGCCTGCGGCATTCAATCCCTGGCCGGATCTGGATTCCTATCAGATCGCACAGATGGAAGAGGATATGCTTAAGATGCAGGAGCGGATGGATACGGATGCGACTTACCGTCCGGTGGTACTGTTGGAGAAAAAATATGCCGTGTATCTGGAAAAAGGAGAAGCAGCACTTAAGGTCATGCAGCCTACGGAAAAAGAGTGGGAATATATCGTTGATAATCCCAAGCTTATGCTGATCGGAAAGTTCATGGAAGATTATGGGTATGAGAAGACTTTTGAAAATGAGAAATTTGTGATCTATGAATAGAAGATATATAGAAGAAATATAGAAGAAATATAGAAGAAATATAAAATAACTCCCCGAAAGACTTTCTCTTCCGGGGAGTTTGCTTTGGAAATAAAACGATCTTATAACAACTGTAAGCCGTTCTTTTCTGCAGTCTCCATAACCTCATCGGACCACAGAGAACACTGTACTTCGCCGATATGAGCTTTTCTTAAGAAGAACATACAGATACGGGACTGACCGATACCACCGCCGATAGTAAGAGGAAGCTCACCGTTAATGACTGCCTTGTGATAAGGAAGCTCGGCACGCTCGGGGCAGCCAGCCTTCTGTAACTGGTCTAACAGAGCCTTTTTGTCTACACGGATACCCATACTGGACAGCTCCAGAGCGATATCCAGAACCGGATAATATACCACGATATCCGCATTCAGAGACCAGTCATCGTAGTCCGGGGCACGACCGTCATGAGGCTTACCATTCTCTAAGGTCTCACCGATCTGCATGATGCAGACAGCACCCTTAGCCTTGGCAATGTAGTATTCGCGTTCCTTCGGAGAATAATCAGGGAACATTTCCTCCAGCTCACTGGTAGTCACGAAGAAGATGTCATGAGGAAGGATCTCCTCAATGTAGTCATAATGGATGGACATATACTTCTCAGTCTTGCGCAGAACCTTGTATACGGTGCGGACGGTCTCTTTCAGAGTCTCCAGATTCCGCTCATCCTTGGTGATGATCTTCTCCCAGTCCCACTGGTCTACATAGATGGAGTGGATGTTGTCGGTTTCTTCATCCTGGCGGATGGCACTCATGTCGGTGTAGAGACCCTCACCGGGCTTAAAACCATACTTCTGCAGGGCATAGCGCTTCCATTTTGCCAGAGACTGTACGATCTCTGCTTCACGGTCTCCCTGTGCAGCAATATGGAAATTTACAGGACGCTCCACACCGTTTAAGTTATCGTTCAGTCCGGATGTGGGATCCACAAATAAAGGAGCAGATACGCGCAACAGGTGCAGGCGCTCTGCTAACAATCCCTGGAAAAAGTCCTTCACTGTCTTGATGGCAACCTGTGTTTCGTACAGGTTCAGCTGAGACTTATAATTTTTAGGTATGACAATATCTGACATACTGACCTCTCATTCTGCCGCCTGGCGGCTTGTGATACAAAATACTCCTATATTATTTAACTGCGAAATGCGTGATTTTGCAAGCTTTTTTTCGGAAAAAATAACCACTTGCAAAAATCGAACATATGTGCTAATTTAGATACATAACAGAACAGATGTTCTAGTTTTGGAAATTTTCGGTAAAAGGCGGTGATAACTTGGAATATATTATACAAAATGGAGAATTATCCATCATGCAGAAGCTGGAGATCCTGACGGATGCCGCTCGTTTTGATGTAGCCTGCACGTCCAGCGGCGTGGAACGTAAGGGAGACGGGAAGCACATGGGGAACTGTGCGAAGGCAGGGATCTGTCACAGTTTTTCTTCTGACGGCAGATGCATTTCTTTACTTAAGATATTGATGACCAATGAATGTATCTTCGATTGCAAATATTGCCTGAACCGGAAGTCCAACGATGTCCCCAGAGCCACTTTCACACCGGAGGAGATCTGCACGCTGACCATGGAGTTCTACCGACGGAATTATATCGAGGGACTGTTCTTAAGCTCCGGCATTGTACAGGACCCCACGTTTACCATGGAATTATTATACCGGACTATTTGGCTGCTGCGGAATCACTACCACTTTAACGGCTACGTCCATGTGAAGGCGATTCCCGGGGCAGATCCGGAGCTGGTGCAGCGGATGGGATATCTGGCAGATCGTATGAGCGTGAATTTGGAACTCCCTACAGCGGAGGGGCTTCGGACACTGGCACCGAATAAGCACCGGAAGAATATTCTGACCCCCATGCGGCAGATTCAGAACGGCATTCATGCAAATAAGGAGGAACTGATCCTGTACCGTAAGAGTCCCCACTTTGTATCCGGTGGACAGTCTACACAGATGATCATTGGTGCGACGCCGGAGACGGATTATCAGATTTTAAATGTAGCGGAGAGCCTGTATCAGAAGTTTGAGTTAAAGAGAGTCTTCTATTCCGCGTTCGTAAAAGTCAACGAGGACAAAAGCCTGCCGGCGCTTCCGGGAGGACCGCCGCTTCTGAGGGAACACCGTCTGTACCAGGCGGACTGGCTGCTTCGGTTTTATGGATTTCGGGCAGAGGAACTGTTGGATGAGAGAAGACCGTATTTTAATGTCATGTTAGATCCCAAGGAGGACTGGGCAGTGCGGCATCTGGAATGCTTCCCGGTGGAGATTAACAGATCTCCCTACGGGGACTTGCTGCGGGTGCCGGGGATCGGTGTGAAGAGTGCCAGGCGGATTCTTGCTGCCAGGAGGAGTACAAAGCTGACCTTTCAGGATCTGAAGAAATTAGGAGTGGTATTAAAGCGGGCAGTGTATTTTATTACCTGCAGCGGCAGGATGATGTATCGCACGAAGCTAGAGGAGGATTATATCGTGCGGAATCTGACGGATCCGAAGGACCGGATCCGGTTCGGAAGCGACGGTATGAGTTACCGGCAGATGACGTTATTTGATGACGGGATGTTCCCGAACGGGGTACGACAGGAGGAAGTGCTGCCTGCGGCGGTGGGGGAGCTGTAATTGTCAGGAAAAGTTTAAATTGCGGAATGTCAGATTTGTAAACGCAAACGGATAGGAGAACAGAAGCAGCGGGAGGTAAAAGCTTATTATATGAAGATATATCATTGCGAGGATTCCTTAGAAGGGATATTCACTGCCATTTACAATACCTACGAGGATCATTCACCTGTCCGGGATACTATGGTCACCACCATCGAGGAGAACCTGCTGTTCTCGGAGTCGGTGGAGGTGGTGCCGGATCCGGAGAAGACGATCAAGGTGATACGTACGTTAAAGCGCAGATTCGGGGAATCGGATTATGAGACCTTGTGTCTGGCGCTGGCATCGCCGAAGCCGGAGAAGGCACAGGCGGTATACCGGACCATTGCGAAGGGACTGACTGAAAAGTGCGCGGCGGGGCATCTTATGGATGCCCTTGCAGACACTTATGTGAACCAGACCTTCGGCCTGGCAAGGGCAGCCGGGAATGAATATCATCATCTGAAGGGATTCGTCCGGTTTGAGGAACTGGAGAATACGATCCTCTACTCGAAGATCGCACCGAAGAACAATATCCTGACGTTTTTAATGGTACATTTCGCCGACCGTTTTCCTATGGAAGATTTTCTGCTGTTCGATGCGGGTCGATACCTGTTCGGGGTACATCCGGCCGGGAGACCATGGTATACGTTGCAGGGGAAGGATGCCTGGGAGAGAGTACAGTCTAAGACGGAGAAGATGTCCACGGCGGAGCTGCATTACCGGGAACTTTTCCGCTCCTTCTGTCATACAATAGCTATAAAAGAGCGGGAAAGCAGAGAATTACAACGAAATATGCTCCCCCTCAGGTTCCAAGAATATATGGTGGAATTTCGATAGATTTCGCCAAATTGAGATTTGGATTTTATCGTGATAAAGTAACAAATATACAAATCGCCGAAAAGGTTTTCCGGATGGAGACAAACTGTTGTCAAAATGATAAAAGAGTGGTAAAAATGCCTAAAATGAGCGTTTTTTGGAAGAAAAAAACCGCTTTACATTTGGGGATGGTTGGCTATAATAGTAATGATTTCAGATATGAGGGGAAAGTACCCGGTGTATTTTTTAACTTACGATCGAACTTACTATTGAAAGGAAGGAACAAGAAATGTTAAAGACGATCCGTTTGACACCTGAAGACGTGAAGCATTTTGTTGATGTAGCTTCAAAGTGTGATTTTGATATTGATATATGCTATAACAGATACGTAGTCGATGCCAAGTCATTCCTTGGAGTGTATGGATTGGATTTCACAAAGCCACTGTCTGTATCTTATGACGGCTACAATGATAAATTTGAAGAGCTGTTGAGACAGTATGCGATTGCGTGCTAAAACATCTTGTGATAACAGAATGTGATTTGACTCCCCAGGTAAGATAGAGTACTATTTACCTGGGGAGTTTTCGCATACCGGGCTTGTGAGAGTGTGCCGCATGAGACAAGCCGCAGGCATGCGGTTATGATAGGAATTTGTCAAGGGAGGTGAAGCCGCATGGCAGGAGAAGTCAGAACATCGGTAAGGAATCTTGTGGAATTCATTCTGCGCAGTGGCGACATCGATGACAGGAGACAGGGATCACCCGAGAATGCAATGCAGGAGGGCAGCCGGATCCACCGTATGATCCAACGCCGCATGGGATCGGAGTATCAGGCGGAAGTAGCGCTGAAATACACCCATCCCACGGAGAACTATGTCATCATCGTGGAGGGACGGGCGGACGGTATCATTGAACAGAACGGAGAGACCACCATCGACGAGATCAAGGGAACTTACAGAGATCTGGCGAAGCTGAAGGCACCGTTACCCCTGCACATTGCCCAGGCAAAATGCTATGCTTATATGTATAGTCTGCAGAAGGAACTGCCTTATATCCGCGTACGCCTGACTTATTGTAATATAGAGACAGAAGATATCCGCTATTTTTATGAAGATTATGAATTTGCCAAGCTGGAGGCATGGTTTCAGCAGTTGATCCGTGATTACCGCAAATGGGCGGATTATACCTGGCGGTGGAGGGAACTTAGACAACAGTCCATTGCCGGACTGCAATTCCCTTTTGACTATCGGGATGGACAGAAAGAGCTGGTCAGTTATGTATATCAGACCATCTACCATAAGAGAAAATTATTCATTGAAGCTCCCACGGGAGTAGGCAAGACCATCTCTACCATCTTTCCCACGGTAAAAGCCATGGGGAAAGATATGGGGGACAGGCTGTTCTACCTTACGGCGAAGACTATCACCCGGACAGTGGCGGAGGATACTTTCGCATTGCTTCGGGAAAAGGGACTGCGATTCAAGAGCATTATCCTGACGGCGAAGGAGAAGATCTGTTTTCAGGAACATACCGAATGTAATCCGGAGCAGTGCCCCTATGCCAAGGGACATTTTGACCGGATCAATGATGCCCTCTATGATCTGCTGACTCACGAAGAGAGCTTTACGAGAAATAATATAGAAGAATATGCCCTGAAATATCAGGTGTGTCCCTTTGAATTCGGACTGGACTTAAGCCTGTTCGCGGATGGCATCATCGGAGACTATAATTACCTCTTTGATCCCCATGTTTATCTGAAGCGGTTCTTCGGAGATGGCAGCCAGGGGGACTATGTATTTCTGATCGATGAGGCACATAACCTCTTAGAGCGCGGCAGAGAGATGTACAGCGCGCCGCTGCGGAAGGAAGACCTGCTGGAACTGAAGCGGGAGATAAAACAGACAATCATGTCGGAAATGGAGGAGGCAGCACTTAAAAAGCGCGATAAAGACGAGATTTCCGGGCAAATGACATTAGAAATGACAGATATGTCAAAACAACTGCCACAAGAGCATACCTTCGTGGAAATGGACGGTACGGACTCTATCTATATCAAAGGACATAAGGGAAAAAAGTCTGACGGAAAGAGTACCTTTGTGCGGGAAGGCTATGCGGAGAGGATATGCCAGTTGCTGGAAAAGTGCAATGCGCAGCTGTTGTCCATGAAACGGGACTGCGACGGATACCGGCTGGTGGAGGATATTGACATGCTGGTGCAGCCTCTGACCAGACTTCACGGCATCATCAGCGATTATCTGGAGGAGCAGGAGAAGGTCAGTCTGGAAGTGAGGGAGAATCTGCTGGACTTCTACTTCAAGCTCAGTCATTTTCTGGATATTTACGAGAGGATCGATGAAAACTACGTCAAATATACGAGAACGTGTGAGGACGGCAGCTTTGAACTGAAGCTGTTCTGCGTCAATCCCAGAGAAAATCTGAAGGAATGCATGCTCAGGGGACGCAGTACGATCCTGTTTTCCGCCACGTTTCTGCCGATCCAATATTACAAGAATCTGTTGGGGGGAGAGAAGGAAGACTATGAAGTATACGCTCACTCGGTGTTCGATCCCGAGAAGCGCACCATATTGATCGCCGGGGATGTGACCAGCAAGTTCACCCGCAGATCCCGGGAGGAGTACTACAATATTGCCCGCTATATTCATGAAGTCGTGAAGAACCGGCACGGCAATTACATGGTATTTTTCCCGTCCTATTCCTTCATGGATCAGATTTATGAGATCTACGGGCAATATTTTATGACAGAAGAAGAGGAATGCCTGGTACAGCAGGAATCCATGAACGAAGAGGAGAGAGAATACTTTCTGAACCGCTTCCGGGGCAATGAAGACTGCGACCTGCAGAGTCTTATCGGCATGGAGATCGAGGAGGAAGAGGAACAGACGCTGATCGGGTTCTGCGTGCTGGGAGGTATCTTCGGAGAGGGGATCGACCTGAAAAAGGACAGCCTCATCGGTGTGATCGTAGTAGGAACCGGACTGCCACAGGTAGGCTGTGAACGGGAAATCCTCAAGGACTATTTTGATGACAATGGGGAAAATGGCTTTGACTATTCCTACCGGTATCCCGGAATGAATAAAGTACTGCAGGCAGCGGGCCGGGTGATAAGGACCTCTGAAGATGTGGGAATTATCGTCCTGCTGGATGAGCGTTTCAGGCAGTATTCTTATCGTAGAATGTTCCCCAGGGAGTGGGAACAGGTAGTGCCTGTGACAGTGGATACGGTGGCTAAAAAGGTGGAGCGATTTTGGGACGCCTGGTTGTGGCAGCAACGATGACATTCGATATGATAACAGAATTGATATACAACATGACAATCCACATAACCACATATGACACGTGTGTATATGTGGATAACTCGGTGGATTTTGTGGATTATTTGAGCTTTTTTACAAAAAAAACGACAGATGGATCAAAAATGGTGTATAATAGCAAAAGAATTGATGTGGATAAATAAATACAAGCAGTACTGAACCAGTCAATGATAATATGATGTCGGGGGCAAAAGCCCCAGCATCCCACTTTTATGCTCATATCGGGGCGGGGCCTAAGGTCTTTCACCCACCTATGAGCAAGCTCATGTGGGCTTAGACCTTTTGACCCTGGCATCATAATATTATGAGTACAAAGTATGAAATTAAGGCAACCTGAAATTAAGGCAGAAAGGAATGGGGACTAATATGTGGGCTTATGAAAGTGTTTTTTATCAGATCTATCCTATGGGATTCTGTGGAGTTCCTTTTGAAAATGATGGAATACAGAGACATGAGATCAAACGTGTGGAGGAGTGGATCCCCCATATGCAGAAGCTGGGAGTGAATGCCGTTTATTTCTCTCCTGTATTTGAATCGGATACCCATGGTTACAATACCAGGGATTATCGGAAGATCGATGTGAGGCTGGGAACCAATGAGGATTTTAAGGAAGTCTGCGATGCACTGCATGCGGCAGGAATCCGGGTTGTGTTAGACGGTGTGTTCAATCATGTGGGCAGAGGCTTTGCACAGTTTCAGGATGTGATTAAAAACCGGGAGAACTCTCCCTATGTGAACTGGTTCTACCGCATCGATTTCGGCGGCAATTCCAACTATAACGACGGACTGTGGTATGAGGGCTGGGAAGGCTGCTTTGATCTGGTGAAGCTGAACCTGCAGAACCCTGAGGTAGTGAATTACCTGTTAGACAGCGTGAAGGGCTGGATCGATGAGTTTGGCATTGACGGTCTGCGCCTGGATGTGGCGTATAGCCTGGATGAGAACTTTGTCAGAAGACTGCGGGAAGTGACAGGTGCCTACAAGCAGGATTTCTTCTTATTAGGGGAGATGCTTCACGGAGATTATAACCGCCTGATGAATGATCAGATGTTACATTCCGCGACGAACTACGAGTGCTATAAGGGACTTTACAGCAGCTTCAACAGCATGAACATGTTCGAGATCGTGCATTCCCTGCTGCGCCAGTTCGGACCGGAGAACTGGACACTATATAAGGGAAAGCACCTGTTGTCCTTCGTGGATAACCACGATGTGACCCGAGTGGCAAGTATTTTGAGTAATGAGAAGCATCTGCCGCTGATCTATGCCATGGCATTCGGCATGCCGGGGATTCCCTGTGTCTACTATGGAAGCGAATGGGGCTTCAAAGCCAGAAAAGAAGATGGTGACCCTGCACTGCGTCCCTGCTTTGACAATCCGGAGTGGAACGGTCTGTGCGACTGGATCAGCAGACTGGCAGAGGCCAAGAAGCATTCCGAGGCACTGAATTACGGAGCCTTTCGTTCGGTACTGTTGACCAATAAGCAGTGTATTTTCGAGAGAAAGTCGGAGCATGAGAGAGTACTGGTGGCTATCAATGCAGACGGAGAGGACTTCATGGCACATTTTGATGCCGGCTGCGGAACGGCGGTAGATCTGATCACCGGAGAGAAACATGACTTTGGCGGCGGCAGTCTTCTGCCTGCGTACAGTGCATATTTCTGGCTGATGGAAAACTAACGGAGAATTTATTTATGAAGGTACTGATCTTATCCACCGGAACCGGTGAGGGACATAATTCCGCTGCAAAAGCGGTGAAAGAACAGTTTGAAAAACGGGGCATTCCCTGTGAACTGGCGGATGTACTTAATTTTGCTTCGGACAAGGCCAGCGCTTACGGACGCCGGATCTACATCTGGAGCACGGTCCGGGCGAAAAAGGTGTTCGCCGGAGCGTACCGGGTAGGCAGGGCCATTTCGTCTGCCAGATTAAAGTCACCGGTGTATTTTGCCAACGCTTTGTATGCGGATAAGTTGTGCAGCTATATCACAGAGAACGGATATGATACGGTGGTAATGCCACATCTGTTCCCGGCGGAGGCAATGACCTGGCTGCTGCGACAGCATAAGCTGGACGTACAGACTTATTTTATTGCCACGGATTATACCTGTATCCCTTTTACCGAGGAGACAAAGGTGGATTACTATTTTATCCCGCATGAGGAACTGGCGACGGAGTTCATCAAACGCGGCATCCCTGCGGAGAAGCTGGTTCCCACGGGAATTCCGGTATCGGAGAGGTTCCTGCAGCTTCCGGGAAAAAGAGAAGCGCGAGGGCAGCTGGGGATTCCGGTAGATAAATCCTGTATCCTTATGATGACGGGCAGCATGGGGTACGGTCGTGTGGAAAGCATGACGGCGAAGCTGGTGGAGCAGACCGGCGAGGATACTCATTTGTATATCCTGGGGGGAACCAATGAAGAGCTGAAGAAGACACTCCGGGATACCTATGCCGATACAGAGCGGGTGCATGTACTGGATTTTACCCCGGAAGCGCATCTCTACATGGCAGCGGCGGATATTCTGTTCACCAAACCGGGTGGACTGACTTCTACGGAAGCGGTGGCAGCGAAGGTTGCATTGGTACACACTAAGCCGATCCCCGGATGTGAGGATCGTAATGTTGCTTTTTTCACACAACATGGGATGTCTGTATCAGGAGATACGGAAGATGCCGTGATACAAAAGGGACTAAAGCTTCTGCGAGATCCGGAGGCACAGGCCGAAATGCGGAAGTGTCAGGAAAAATACGGAAAGCCTTACGCAGCAGATGCAGTCTGTGAATTCATTTGCGGACAAAAGGAAGCAGCACAAGAGGAAGCTTAGACACAGAGGAAAACGACAGACAGGAGAGACAGATGATCATACATGAACTGGGAATGACAGTCTTCGGATTGTTATGCGGAAGTATATTGTTCGGCAGGACATTGCCGAAGTGGATCAAAGGAATTGATGTCACTGAGGTCAGCAACGATCACAATCCGGGGACTGCCAATGCCATGAAATACGCAGGAGTGCCTGTCGGGATCCTGTGCCTGCTGGGAGATCTGTTAAAGGGAGCACTGCCGGTATACGTGGCAGTTGGCAGGGGGCTTGTGACAGACAGCTGGTTCCCGCTTATCATGACGGCACCGGTACTGGGGCACGCCTATTCCCTGTTTTATCATGGAAATGGAGGCAAAGCCATTGCGGTATCCTTCGGCGTGTTGATCGGACTGGCACCGGTACAGCCGGAACTGCTGCTGTTGCTGATCATATTGTATTTGTTGGGTTCTGCCCTTCTGATCAGACCGCACACCAAAAGAACCCGTATCACTTACATTTGTTTTGCCGTGGGAGCAGCGGTCCTGCTGATGATACAGAGAATACCACGGCAGGTATTTGGGGGAGCACTTCTGATCTCTGCCATTGTGATCCATAAAAACAGTATCCGTCAGGAGCTTCTGGAGGAGTCGACGGAATCTTTGGAAAGTCTTTAGAATTTCTTACGGTTTCTCTATATTGACGCATGATATTATATGCCGTATAGTATAGCCACAGAGCAATACTATACGGCATATAATATTGTAAGGAAAGCCGGATAGCCGCAAATTTCAGAGAGGAGCGATAGGATGCTTTTTAATACAGGAGCAGCTCTGCTGGATGCTATCGTGCTGGCGGTGGTCGCCCGGGAACCGGAAGGAACCTATGGGTACAAGATCACCCAGGAGGTCCGGCAGGTGATCGAACTGTCGGAATCCACCCTGTATCCCGTGCTTCGGAGACTACAGAAGGACGAATGCCTGGAGGTCTATGACAGGGAATGCAGCGGCAGGACGAGACGCTATTACAAGGTCACCAGCAGGGGCTGGGCACAGCTTCATTTATATGAAAGCGAGTGGCGAAGCTACAGCGGGAAGATCACAGGACTGTTTGAGGGAAGACCGATGAAGAGGTCAGAGGCATAAAGATGCACAGATGGGAGAAAAAGTAGGATGAACAGAACGGAGTATATGAGGCAGCTGGAGAGCCTGCTGCAAAATATTTCCGCTACAGAGCGGGAAGAAGCGTTACAATATTATAATGAATATTTTAACGATGCGGGACCGGAGAATGAACAGAATGTTATTGAGGCACTGGGGAATCCTGCGAAGGTGGCGGAGAATATTAAAAAAGATATTCTGTGGAACGGGTACGGAGAGAACAGCTACCAGAGAGCAGGAGCCGACAGCCGGGCAGTGATCACTTATCCGGCAGATCCGCAGACAGAAAATGGTAATGGAGAACAACGTAACCGGCAGAGTGATACGCCGAAAACTGCACAGGCACAGGTGGTATCTCCACAGAAAAATGAAGGAATGTCCACCGGTATGATCGTGCTGATCGTAATTTTATGTATTTTGGCATCCCCGGTGATCCTGGGAGCAGCTTCCGCCGGTATCGGCGTGGCAGCAGGGCTGATCGCCGGATGGTTCGGACTGATCATCGGTTTCGGGGCAACGGCAGCAGCACTGATATTGCTTCTGATCGCACTGGTGGCAGTAGGGATCATCAGTATGTTTACACATCCCTTTGTGGGAATGTGTCTGATCGGTGCCGGACTGATCTGCGGAGGTATCGGACTTCTGTTCCTGATGCTGACCGTGGCCATGGCGGGAATCGCCACACCGGCGATCTGTTGTTGGATCGGAGGATTATTCCAGAAAAGAGGTAAAGCAGAAGCATGAGAAAATTTATGAAGGGCTGTGCCATCACAGCGTTGATATTAATATTATTGGGACTGATCCTGGGGGTGAGCGGAAGCCTGGGGAATGGCTCCACGCATTTTTCGCCGGGGGAGATCCTGTCAGCGGTTACCCTGGGAAGAATCTCCGAAGAAAAGGTAGATGACTGGAGTGACGGTGTGACGGAGCAGATCGGGGAAAATATGGGCGATGTGCACTATGATCTGGAGGACAAGGTGGATTATGACTCAGATTATGAAGTAAAGTCGGGAAAGATAGAGCTTTATGTTCTGGGGGATGACAGCCAGGGCATCACGGATCTACAGGTGCAGGCCGGTGGCTGTGTCATGAAGATTCGGGTGTCGGAGGACAACTGCTTCCGGGTAGAAGCCGACGGAATGCGGAAGTTCCAGGGGTATGTGGAAGGCGGTACGATGGAGATCTGCGGAACCTCAAAAGCAAGCAACAACAGTGAGGGTAATCTGGGCGGTTCCATCTGCCTGTATGTGCCGGAGGGATATTATTTTGAAAATACCTCTTTGGATCTGGGAGCCGGAAGCCTCAGCGTAGAGGAATTGCAGACGGGGGCGCTGGAAGCCAATGTGGGTGCCGGCAAGATGACGTTTGAGAAACTGGAGGCTGATCAGGCAGAGTTAGACTGTGGTGCCGGTCAGATGACAGTAGAAGAACTGAGCAGTCGCGTGGCAGAGGTTTCCGTAGGAATGGGATCCGTTCGTCTGAACGGAGATGTGACCGAACGATTGGACGGAGAGTGCTCCATGGGAGAACTGAAACTGACACTGGCAGGAGCGCAGACAGATTTCAACTACGACTTAAGCTGCGGCATGGGTGAACTGAAAGTCGGTGATGACAGCTACAACGGTTTGGCACAGGAGAAACAGATCAACAACAACGCTTCTAAAAATATGGAGCTGGAATGTGCTATGGGCAGCGTTGTGGTGGAGTTTAAGTAATTTTAACATTTTTTTACAACAACGCCGCCAGATACTTTTCAAACACTACGCCCTCCTGCACGGGTGTTCCCGCCTTTTCGCTTCCGGCGATGCACAGACCTACGAAGTTCGCTGCCTTCTGCACGGAGGTTAGCAGAGTCTCCCCACGGACGGCATCGGCGGCGAGAATGGAGGCGAAGATGTCTCCGGTGCCGGGGCGGGAGGCTCCGGCAATGGGGGTGGAAACAGTGGTATAGACGCCGTCATCCCACAGGAAGTTCACCAGAGAATCGCCCTGGCGGATGCCGGTGATAACGATGGAGGCACCATTGGCAGTAGTGCCCGTGGAGGCTTCGCCGGATGTAACAGACTCCTGCTGGCAGATATTAGCCAGCCGTTCACACAATCCGGACAGCTCCTGCATCGTCCATTCCCCATCCTTCCAGGGAGTGCCGGTCAGCAGGCAGGCTTCCGTGATATTCGGCGTGATAATATCCGCAAGAGGCAGCAGAGCCTTCATCTTCTGAACATGCGTCTCTGTGATGGAGGAGTAGGCCCTGCCGTGGTCTCCCATGACCGGATCCAACAGAAACAGGGGCGGCCGGAACATTTCCACGAATTCCCGTACAATGTCGATCTGCTCTTCATTTCCTAAGAATCCACAGTATAACCCATCGAAGGTAAGCCCCAGTTCGTTCCATACTTTTATATAATCTCGCATATGAGAGGTGTAGTCACCAAAATGGCAGAGAGGAAATCCCAAATGGTTCGATAAAACAGAAGTAGGCACAGGGCATACCTGTACCTTCATTACGCTGATCACGGGCAGGGACACAGTGGTGGAGCAGCGCCCGAAACCGGCAATATCGTTGATCATAGCAAGGCGGGGAACGAAATCCCCACCTTTATGAGCAGTAGTATTACAATTGTTAGCATTACATTTCATGGAATAATCCTGCTTTCTTCAGTGCCGGACGAAGTGCCAGATAAAGGACGGTTGCCAGAACAACTGCCCAGACAGCATTAAAGGCAGTAACACCGGTTGCAATCTTTGCCAATGCCTTGGAAATATCCTGAGGCACCCCTAACAAATATGTCTTATAGAAGTACCCTACCAAAGGATCGGCTACAATATTGAATGCCATACCGCAGACAGAAGCTAAAATAGCGACACGAGCCACATATTTTTTCGGATGCTCAGCACTCAGGTGGAAAATCTTGTGAGCTACCAGACCTACGATCAGGCCGATGCACAGTTTTAATAGGAAAGTCTTGGGAGCACTGGTTATATAAGCAGTAGTCAGGTCAGCGATGGTCATACCCACGGCACCGGCAAGTCCACCCCAGTAACCACCCAGAAGCAGAGCAGCCAGTACACAGAAAACATTGCCGAAGTGCACTGCGGTTTTTTCCAGACTGCCGGGAACGGGAATGTCAAATTTCAAAAAAGCAAAGCCGATGTAGCAAAGAGCCGCCAATAATCCTGCCTGAGCCAGTTTGGTTACATCCACCTTTTTTTCTGTGGAAGGAACGCCTGCAATCGCATTATACAATCCCTTGACCGTCAGCAAAATAGCGAAGAATACCAGAACCAGGCTGTAGGAGTAAGGGCGCTCTGCGGACAGCTTCTGGTCGGACAGAGTGGACTTCGAAGCAGCCAATTCATCCTTCTGCGCATTCAGGGCATCCAGATCACCGTCTGCTGTGCCGCCGGTGACTGCCTCAATGGAAGCTTCTACTTCTTCCAGCTGTGCCTTGACATCACTTAACTGGCTGCCATAAGCGACGGACTCTTGATAACTGTTATTGTGGGTAATGACTGCCAGGACGATTCCCAGGATCAGGAGAATGGCTCCCACGATCAATACGCCGTATGTTTTTTTCTTTTCCATAATGATGATCTCCTCTTTTGGTTTCTTTTTCATAATTCCCATTTGCTCGGTGGGATATGTTAGGATTCAGTGTATAGAAAAAGTGGCTTGCTTAAAAGAGCCAGAATGTGTTTTTTTTACCATGCCAGTTTACACATAAAAAACCATATATTCTGCAGGAAAACAAGATTTCCTTGACAAAGTCGGAATTTCTGTACTATATTTTTTATTAGTAGTTTTACAGATCAAAAGGCAATGACGAAGAGGAGTACACATATCCCCTTACCAGAGAGAGCGGCTGCATGTATGCGCTGGAAGGCTGCTTCAAGACAGGAATGTGGAAGGTAGCTTCCAAGCCGGAGAGCCGAGACCGGATATTCCGGGCGTAAGTTTTCACGAGTTATCCCCGTTACCGGATAGGACTTTGTAAGAAGTCGCGAGGCAGCGCAAGCTGTGAACAAAGGTGGTACCGCGTTACTGACGCCCTTTGCTGACGAGAGTCGGCAGAGGGCTTCTTTAGTTTCAGGAAAATTTAAGGAGGACAAAATGAGCAAAGAATTAGCCAAGACCTATGACCCAAACGGCATAGAAGACAGACTGTATCAGAAGTGGCTTGACAAAAAGTATTTTCATGCGGAGGTAGATCACAGTAAGACTCCCTTCACTATCGTGATCCCGCCCCCAAATATCACCGGACAGCTCCACATGGGTCATGCACTGGACAACACCATGCAGGATATCCTGATCCGTTATAAGAGAATGCAGGGCTACAATGCACTGTGGCAGCCCGGCACCGACCATGCAAGTATCGCTACCGAGGTCAAGATCATCCAGAAGCTGAAGGAAGAAGGCATCGACAAACACGATCTGGGGCGTGAAAAGTTCTTAGAGAGAGCCTGGGAGTGGAAGAAGGAATACGGCGGACGTATTATCGAACAGCTGAAAAAGCTGGGTTCTTCCTGCGACTGGGACAGAGAGCGTTTCACCATGGATGAGGGCTGTAACAAGGCAGTCACCGAAGTATTCGTGAAGATGCACGAAAAAGGCTATATCTACAAGGGTGCCCGTATCGTTAACTGGTGTCCCGTATGTAATACCTCCATCTCCGATGCAGAGGTAGAATATCAGGAGCAGGCAGGACATTTCTGGCACATCAAGTATCCGCTGATGAACGAGGATGGAACTCCCAGCACCACAGAGTTTCTGACCTTTGCCACTACCCGTCCCGAGACCATGTTAGGTGATACCGCAGTAGCCATCCATCCCGATGACGAGCGTTACACCCATCTGCATGGCAGAAAGGTACTGCTTCCTATCGTAAACCGTGTCATTCCTATCGTTGAGGATGCTTATGTAGACAGAGAGTTCGGTACCGGTGTCGTTAAGATCACTCCGGCTCATGACCCCAATGACTTTGAGGTTGGTAAGCGTCATAATCTGCCCGTGATCAATATCCTGAACGATGATGCCACCATCAATAAAAACGGCGGCAAGTTCGAGGGCATGGACCGTTACGAAGCAAGAAAAGCCATCGTGGAAGAACTGGATCAGATGGGCCTGTTAGTAAAGATCGAAGATCATGTACACAACGTAGGTACCCATGACCGTTGTAAGACCACCATCGAGCCCATGGTAAAAGACCAGTGGTTCGTTAAGATGGATGAGCTGATCAAACCCGCAAGAGAAGCTGTAAAAAATGGTGAGATCAAGCTGATCCCCGAACGTATGGAGAAGAACTACTTCAACTGGACGGACAACATCCGCGACTGGTGTATCAGCCGTCAGCTGTGGTGGGGACACAGGATTCCCGCATATTACTGCGATGACTGCGGTGAAGTAGTCGTAGCCAAGGAGATGCCGAAGGTATGTCCCAAGTGCGGCTGCACCCACTTTACACAGGATCCCGATACCCTGGATACCTGGTTCTCCTCTGCACTGTGGCCTTTTGAGACCCTGGGATGGCCGGAGCAGACCGAGGATCTGAAGTATTTTTATCCTACCGATGTCCTGGTAACCGGTTATGATATCATCTTCTTCTGGGTTATCCGTATGATCTTCTCCGGATATGAGCAGATGGGAGAGAAGCCTTTCAAGACTGTACTGTTCCACGGACTGGTACGTGACAGTCAGGGACGTAAGATGTCCAAGTCTCTGGGCAACGGTATCGATCCCTTAGAGATCATCAGCCAGTACGGTGCCGATGCACTGCGTCTGACTCTGATCACCGGCAACGCACCGGGCAACGATATGCGTTTCTATTATGAGAGAGTAGAGAACAGCCGTAACTTCGCCAACAAGGTATGGAATGCTTCCCGTTTCATCATGATGAACATGGAGCAGGCACTGGAGAAGACCGGAAAAGATATCACCACCCCTGCGGCAGCAGATTTACAGCCCGTAGATAAGTGGATCCTGTCCAAGTTAAATACTCTGGTAAAAGATGTGACCGACAACATGGATCACTTCGAACTGGGTATTGCCGTACAGAAGGTATATGACTTTATCTGGGATGAATTCTGTGACTGGTACATTGAGATGGTAAAACCCCGTCTGTACAGCACCGACGATGCAGTCAGCCAGAATGCGGCACTGTGGACATTAAAAACCGTCCTGATCGATGCCCTGAAGCTGTTACATCCTTACATGCCGTTCATCACCGAGGAAATCTTCTGTACCATTCAGAATGAAGAAGAGTCCATCATGATCAGTAAGTGGCCGGAGTACAGCGAGGATCGTGCATTCCCCGCAGAGGAGAAGGCCATCGAAACGATTAAGGAAGCCGTTCGCGGTATCCGTAACATCCGTACCGAGATGAACGTGGCACCCAGCCGTAAGGCAAGTGTATACGTAGTCAGCGAAAATGACGAGATCCGCAGGATCTTTGAAGAGGGTAAGCTGTTCTTCGCAAGCCTTGCTTATGCCAATGAGATCATGATCCAGGCAGACAAGACCGGTATCGCAGATGACGCGGTATCCGTAGTGATCCCCGGTGCAACCCTGTACATCCCGTTTGCGGAGCTGGTAGACATTGCACAGGAGATCGAGCGCCTGAAGAAGGAGCAGAAGAGGCTGGAAGGCGAGCTGGCTCGTTCTAAGGGAATGCTGTCCAACGAAAGATTCCTGTCCAAGGCTCCCGAAGCGAAGATCGCAGAGGAAAAGGAAAAGCTGGCAAAATATGAGCAGATGATGGAACAGGTGACAAAGCGCTTAGAGCAGCTGGCATAAGATGTTTTTATAGAATATTAGGAAAAGAAAAGCTGTATGTTCTGTGGGACATACAGCTTTTTGTTTAGGCATTGGCACTATTTTGTTATCGGGAATACAGCATGGCAGTGCTGTCCTCATAGACACAGGTCATTCCCATATTTTCCAGTGTAAACCGGATACTTCCTTCCGGATGAACCAGAATATATTTTGCTTTTATATTGTCCGGATCATCATAAAAGTCCTGATAATCAAGACTGACCCCGGCTCCGGCGGGGACGGCGAACAGAAGACCGTAATAGGTGGAAACATTTTCGCCCGGGTTTGCGGCTTTGCTGTCTGCGGTGGGCATTGCCACGACATTGTCATAGGAGATATCATCGGATATCTGAATTATCTCAGAGAAAGCCTCTTCCAGAAAATCCATATACGAAGAGTAACTTTCCTCCGCATAAGGAAGTCCATCGGCACCCTGTGTCTGCCAGATGGAGAACAGGCATATGGCAGCAAACAGAATTCCCCAGAAAAAATGGGATTCCAGGATCAGAACAATTGCATTTACGATGAGCAGAGCTAAAATATGTCTTGCCCCAACACCCAGCTGATACATTTCGATAATGCTGATAAGAATCAGGGAATTCCCGATTAATGTAATGATATATATAGGAGGAACCGCCTGCCTGCGGATTTTTCTCAGAATACATATAACTGTCATTCCGAATAATTCCAGACCTAAGAGGAGATAGTACCAGCCGACTCCGCTTCCCTTATAACGCAGGGCATACCAGATCAGACGAAGGATTTCCACAATGCTGTTGAACAAGGACAGCACCATTCCTCCGAGACCGGCAGAACGCATTTTATCGAAGGCAAAAATATTGTTAAAATACACAGAACAAAAATAATGGTTATTGATAAAAAATAAACCTATGATTGCAACAGCCAGAAACGGAAGGGAGAAGATCAGCTTCCTGTTTTTATCCTTTACGGCTTTCCACAGAGGAATCAGAAATAAGACTCCGTAATAGGGTCTGGCCAGGGTTAAAAGGCAGATCAGAAAAGTACATAGAACCAATACGGCGGAATCTTTACGGGGAGTAAAGGAACGACCGACCTGCGTACGCACTTTATCGGATAATAAGTATTCAGCACATGAGGTTATCACAACTAATTGTAAAATAACAGAAGATTCTACTACACCCGAGAGTACATAGCGGTTCAGGAACTGATTTGTGATCCAGAATATGGAAATAACGCCAAGGCTTTTTTTATCGGGACGTAGAAAAATATAGATCACGAGAAAAGCCAGCATGCTGAAGAGAATATTGGCATAAACCGGGGAACAGTAATTCCAGCCGAAGAAAAAACCGAATATAACATAAGGGATCAGAGGCAGCAGACCCCATACTCCGAGAGAGCCATAGAGAGCCCGGGACTGGTTGTAGCCAAAGTAGCCGCGGGGCATACCATAGGCGAGGATCCCTTCGATCTGTTTGTAGTAGGTGATCTCATCACTCCAGCCACCCAGAGGAATATAAATATCACTGATTAATTTTCCATCCCTGAAACAAAAAAGAATGGCTGAAAGAAGAGGAACCAACGTGAAAAGCCCCCCACATAATATTTTTCTAAACCGTTTACTGTTAAGTGGATGAAGCATAACTTATTTATAAATCCTCCTGTTGATCCAATTCGCCGTTCGCTAATTAATGGCGAGCCTGCGCTCATATAGCATAAGCGTCTTTGCTTCGGCAAAAGTCCGGAAAACCTCTGGTTTCCCGGACCCGCGGGCGCGTTCACATGGAACATATCCGTCCGATACATGCAAGCATGCGCGTCCGTCTTTGTTCCATGCTCACTTTTGCCTTCGCGAACATTATATCATAAATTTGGATTTCCGCATAGAAGAAAGATGAGCGCCCGCATTGACAATAGAACAGAAGGTGTTGTACACTCTGTCATGGGACAAAGCAGAGTTATTGGTTTTTGTAGGGATAATTAGATTATGAATAAAAATGCATCATCGTATGAGGAAGCGGTGGCATATCTTAACGATATGCCCCGCTTTACTGTCAAAAAGGATAACAGGGATTTCAGGTGGTTTTTAAAGAAACTGGGAAATCCGGAGCAGAATCTGCGGATCATCCATGTGGCGGGCACCAATGGAAAAGGCTCCGTCTGTGCCTACATGAGTTCGATCCTGCAGGAAGCAGGCTATCGCACGGCCGTATTTACTTCACCTCATCTGGTGGATATGCGGGAGCGGTTTACCGTCAATGGGAAAATGATATCCGAAGAAGCTTTTTTGCAGGTTTACCGCGCAGTAGGGGATGCGCTTCAGGAGGCAAATTCCGTTAACCTAGGAGCCTTGCTGCCTGGAGAAGAAACTCCCCTGGAATTTGTACTTAATTTTTACGAATATCTTTTCTGTATGGCATTACTCTGCTTTGCAGAAGAAAAGCCGGATTACTGCATCATTGAGACCGGACTGGGGGGAAGACTGGATGCCACGAATTATGTGGACAATAAGCTTTTGACCGTCATTACGAGGATCAGTCTGGATCACGTACAGTACCTGGGAGACACCACGGCAAAGATCGCTGCGGAAAAGGCAGGGATTCTGCGCCCGGGTGTTCCGGTGGTGTACCTGGACGGGGATGCGGACGCCAGTGCGGTAATTTGCCGTAAAGCGTCAGAACTTGGTGCCCCACAGATACCGGTGTCGAAAAAGGACTATACTTTCCTCGGATTTCGGAAGAAATACATTGATTTTTCCCTGCGCTCTGAGTATTATAATTATATTAGTCTTACTTTGCACACCATTGCACGCTACCAGATGGAGAATGCAGCGTTGGCGGTTCGGGCCGTGGAAGTGCTGTTTCGCAGTACGGATACGGAGGAGAACGGCGGCAGGCTCTGTGCAGGAGCCGGGTGTCCCACTGTGGAAGAGATACGTCGGGGAATCCTTGGCTGTTTCTGGCAGGGACGTATGGAAGAGGTGCTTTCCGAGGTATATGTGGATGGTGCGCATAATGACGACGGCATCCGGGCTTTTCTGGATACCGTGGAACAGGACGGCTGCACAGGAGGCAGGAGACTGTTATTTGGTGTGGCGGCGGATAAGGACTGCAGGCATATGATACAGCGGGTGATAACGTCGGGATTGTTCGACCATATCGCCTTTACCCATATGCGGACGGCGAGATCTCTCTCCATGGAAAAATTCAGAGATCTGCTGGCAGCTTATCCGGGACATTATACTATGTATACGGAAGCGGATACGGCACTGCGGGAGCAGCTTGGGGAGAAACGCCCCGGAGAACGTCTCTATATCGCGGGCAGCCTGTATCTTGTCGGGGAAATAAAGGAGTCTTTGGACCATGATCAATTTTGAAGAAGAACTGAAGAAGTTTCATCCAAGTCTGGAAGTGGAAGATGCGGAAGAAGCCATCTACAATCAGGATCTGACCGATGCGGCAGATCTTTTGGTGAAGATGATGAAAGAAGCTGAAGAAAAAGAAGAGAAATAGGAGGGAAAGCATGTTTTGTTATAACTGCGGCTGCCATCTGTCAGAGCATGATTTCTGTACATCCTGTGGAGCAGATGTATCCCTCTATAAAAAGATCATGTGCATGTCCAACCGTTTCTACAACGACGGACTGGAGAAAGCGGGAGTACGGGATCTTACAGGTGCGATCAACAGCTTACGGCAGAGCCTGAAATTCAATAAAAACAATATCGAAGCCAGAAATCTGTTAGGACTGGTATATTTTGAGACCGGAGAGGTTGTTGCGGCGCTCAGCGAATGGGTCATCAGCAAAAATATGCGTCCCGAGAAAAATATCGCGGACGATTATATCAACATGCTGCAGTCCAACGCTTCCCGCCTGGATGCCATTAACCAGACCATTAAAAAATACAACCAGGCGCTGGTCTACTGCAATCAGGACAGCAAGGATCTGGCAATTATCCAGCTGAAAAAGGTATTGTCCCTGAACCCGAAGTTCATCCGGGCACATCAGCTGTTAGCGCTGCTTTATATGGACAGCGAGCAGTGGGACAGAGCGGAGAGAGAACTGCGTAAATGCATGGACATCGATCGCAACAATACACTGACCCTTCGTTATCTGAAGGAAGTGGAGATGCAACTGGCGCCGGATGAGAACGGCAAACAGACCGGCAGACGGAAAAAAGACGATGCGGTACGCTACCAGAGTGACAATGAGATCATCATCCAGCCCTTAAATGTGAAAGAGCAGAAGAGTGCAGGACTTTCCTCTCTGATCAATATTGCTATCGGACTGGTCATCGGACTGGCTGTAATGTATTTCCTGGTGGTTCCGGCGGCAGTGTCTAATGCCAATAATGAAGCACAGAAGACCATCACGGATATCGGTAACCAGTTAGACACCAAGACCTCCAGAATTCAGGAGCTTGAGACACAGATGGAGGCATTACAGACAGAGAACGATACCCTGAATCAGGAGCTCCAGGGATATGTGGGAGCCGATGGTACGCTGCAGACCATTGATAACCTGTTGGCAGCAGCTACTGCCTATCTGGAGAATCAGGATATTACACAGACTGCGACAAACCTGGAGACGATTTCCGCTTCTGTGAATGTGGATGATACGTCCGAAGCTTTTCAGACATTGTATAAGACATTGCTTGGCCTGATCGGACCGCAGCTCTCGGCGCAGTATTATGAGACAGGCTATAATGCTTACCGCAGTGAGGATTATAAAGCGGCTATCGAGAATCTGTCCAAGGCAGTCATCTATGATGAGACGAACAAGGACGCCTGGCTTAGTCTGGGCAATTCCTATCGCAAGAGCGACGACACACAGAATGCCATCGCTACTTATGATAAGATCATAGAGCTGTTCCCGAATACCGAGACTGCCAGAAGTGCCCAGAGATATCGTTCCCAGCTGGCAGAGAATACCGCACAGTAACGGAATTTATAACATACCATCAGACAATTACACACAACACACGAAAGAGAACTTGTTACAAGAGGCAGGTTCTCTTTTTTTATAGCAAAATGAAGAAACGCTGTGCAACAGCAGAATGAGAGGAAATATGGAAGATTTTCAAGACTTTCAGATCATTGATAATTGCCTGATGGTGCGTATGCCGGAGGAAGTGGATCATCACAGAGCCGCCTACATCTGCGAGGGGGCAGACAGGCTTCTGGTCAGGGAAAATGTGGAAAATGTAGTGTTTGATTTTGAAGATACCCGTTTTATGGATTCTTCGGGGATTGGAATTATTATGGGACGATATCGCAAGATTTCCTGCTTCGGCGGACATGTCTATGCCATCCACGCAGACCGACAGATCCAACGTATTTTTCGAATGTCTGGGCTTCATGGGATTGTAGAGATCCTGCCGGGGTAAGAGAGCCGGAGCAAAGATATTGTCGAAAATCACAGAAATATGAAAGAAATCATGCAAAAAAATATGAAAAACAGTGCAATAGTAAGCGCAGAAATGAGGAAAACATGGTAGCAGAGAGGGAAGAAGTGCAACTGACAGAGAAAAGAGAGGATCCGCAGAATAAAACACAAGGGAAACGGAATGAGATGGAGATCGTATTTGATGCGATTTCCTGCAATGAGAGCTTTGCCAGAGTGGCGGTGGCGGCATTCATCACCCATCTGAATCCGACGCTGGAGGAACTGGCCGATATCAAAACTGCAGTGTCGGAAGCGGTGACCAATGCCATTATTCACGGTTACGAGAACCTGTCCGGGTACAGCAGACATGGGGAAAGCATTCCGGCGTACAGCATTGTTCATCCGGGAAAAGTGCGGATGCGCTGTGTCCTGGAGGGAGATATGTTATCCATCGAGATCACAGATCAGGGAAAGGGGATCGAGGATCTTAAGAAAGCCATGGAACCGCTGTTTACCACGAAACCGGAACTGGAGCGTTCCGGCATGGGATTTGCCTTTATGGAAGCGTTCATGGATGACCTGGAGGTGGAGAGCACACCGGGGAAGGGCACAAGAGTACATATGTGGAAGAAAATGCGTTGCGGAGACTGGATCGGAAAAGAGGACTGAGACATGGAAGAAGTATCAGTACTCATCGGAAAGTCACAGAGCGGGGATAAAGAAGCGAGAGAAGTACTGATCGAGAACAATTTAGGACTGGTGCACCACATTGTAAAGAGATTCCTGGGCAGAGGGTATGACCCGGAGGATCTGTTCCAGATCGGGGTAATCGGTTTGATGAAAGCCATTGATAAATTTGATCTGAGACTGGACGTGCGGTTCTCCACCTATGCCGTACCCATGATCACAGGAGAGATCAAGAGGTTCCTTAGGGACGACGGACTGTTAAAGGTCTCCCGCACGATTAAAGAGGACGGACTGAAGGTGAAGCTGGCAAGACAACGGCTGCAGAGCAGACTGCACAGAGAACCGACGCTGCAGGAGCTGTCCGAGGAAGCACAGCTTAGCAGGGAGGCAATCATTCTGGCAATGGAAGCCGGAGCAGAGGTGGAATCCCTCAACAGCAGCGTGGGGCAGGAGGATGGCAGCGAATTGTGCCTGGCGGACCGGGTAGTGGCCGCGGCCCACGGCTGTGTGGGAGCCAGCATGGGAAGCAGCAGTGCGGTGGAAAATGATGTGGAGAAGGACAGACTGTTAGACCAGATGCTGCTGGCACAGCTGCTTGGGGAGCTTCCGGAGAGAGACCGGGAGTTGATCCGCATGCGCTATTTTCAGAATAAAACCCAGGTGGAGATCGCCGGGATCCTGGGGATCAGTCAGGTGCAGGTCAGCCGTCTGGAGAAAAAGATACTGCGGGAAATGCGGGAGATGGCCGGATAAATCGAAATTTCATTAAGAATTCATAAACATAATTTTTCCTCTTCCTTTCCGCCGGAAATTCGATTATATTATATAAAGGAATGTAATTAGATAGGGCTGAATACTGTAAGTTTAGAGAGACAGTATGAAAAAGGAGAGCAGGGGTACTTATGAAAAAACAAAATGAAAACGGACGGATCTCCGAGGATCGTCTGAGCAGAGCAAATAAGCGTAAGAAAAATAACACCATAGCATCGATCCTGGTCATGACCGGATGTCTGTTAGTACTGGTTCTGGTAACATATGTGGCGGGAATCCTGTATTCCTGGATCGACAGCAAGTTCCAGGATAACGCCAACGATCTGGCAGCGGCAGCGGAAGCGGGCGGTCAGACGGAGAGTGCAGCAGAGGCTGCCAAGACTTATACGCAGGAGGAAGTGGATGCGCTGATAGCGGAAGCAAAGCAGCAGGCCGAGGATGAAGAAGAGAACAAGATCCTCTCCGGGATCCGTGATGGCCTGACCTCCGGTACCACCATGGTAGAGACTTTACGTCCCTACTATCCGGATGAACTGGTGGTAGTGAGCAACGGAACTTTTAATTTTGTTCCCATTCGTGACGACTTGCAGAAAAATGACTATGCATTGGAGAACCTGAACATTTTGGAGGATGGCGAAGTGCAGTACATGCAGGATGGTCAGGTGGTATCCCACAAGGGTATCGACGTCTCCAAGCATCAGGGCAATATCGACTGGACGAAAGTCGCTGCGGATGGCGTGGAGTTCGCATTTATCCGTGTGGGTCTCAGAGGCTACGGTACAGAAGGGAAGCTTGTGGAAGACGAGTATTTCGAACAGAATATCAAGGGTGCTCTGCAGGCAGGCATCAAAGTAGGTGTTTACTTCTATTCCCAGGCGATCACGGATGCAGAACTGTTGGAAGAGGCGAATCTGGTATTAGAGAAGATAAAGCCTTACAATGTTGAGCTTCCCATTGTCTACGATGTGGAGAAAGTAAGCGGCGGCAAAGGACGTGCCAATGATCTGAGCGTGGAAGAGAGAACCCGCCTGACCGCTCTGTTCTGCCAGACTGTTCAGGATGCCGGCTACAAACCCATGATCTATCACAACATGGAGATGGCTACGCTGATGCTGGATCTGGGACAGCTGGAACAGTACGATAAGTGGTTTGCTTACTACAATGATGATCTCTATTATCCGTATGCCTATAAGGTATGGCAGTACAGCGAAAAAGGCGCTGTGGACGGCATCAATGAGGAAGTGGATCTGAATATCTGGTTCGGGGATTTCTAGAAGCCCTCTTTCTTCCGGACCAGACGTAACTCTCTTCTCTTAATGGCATTATCCCACTCCATGCGTTCCCCCTCGTTCTCTAAGATGAGGCCGGGAACCGGGGTGGGTTTTCCATTGTCTCCCATAGCTACCATGACAAAATAAGCCCGGTTGATGGGGTGTCTGGTGCCGTCCTGCTCTTCGCGATAGGTATCCACGCGTACTTCCATAGAGGTATGTCCCACATGGGTGACTTTACCGATCAGCACAATAATGTCATTCAGATAGGCACCGGATTTAAAATACAGGTTGTCGATGGCTACGGTGGTGGCGTCTCTGCCGCAGTGACGTCTGGCGGTGGCACCGGCTACTTCGTCGATCCATTCCAAAAGCCTTCCACCGAACAGCCGACCAAATCCGTTGATATCCGGATGGATGACAACGTGCAACTGATGGGTCTCGGAATCAGAGACCTTTTTTGCGGGAAGCGCTTCTGTCTTTATTTCTTTATTATTTTCCTTATTATCTGTTGTACTCATATTCTATAAACCTCACATTAATTTTTTCAGCCTAATAATGATCACACATCAGGCATGCCCTATGTTCCAATGATTCAATGACGCTGACGGGTACGGAGCATTGCAGAAATCAGCGTAAATGGAAAACACATAAACGTAGTATAACACATTCACGGAAAAAGTGCCATCTGTATAGGATTTTCGCTTTTGGGATATTCTATTTCGTATGGAAGGAAATTTTTTGAAGAAACGTTTATAATTGCGGGAAGCGAAATTTTACGAAAGGGGAACGGGAATGCTGATCAGACAATTATTGCTTATAGCAGCAGGAGCCAGCTACGGTCTGCTGTCGGCGGCGGGAGTGTTCACGGTGCTGGTGGCGGTGGGACTGATCCCCAGATTTGCAGGGAAAACGCACACGGCCCGCTATGTATTGCTGTATGAAGAAATGGTGATCTTCGGGACGCTGGCAGGGTGTTTTGTTACTGTTTTTCCAAAGTACAGTCAGTGGGGAAGCTTTTTGCGGGAGCAGTTTCCGAAGGAAATGAAGCTGTGGATGGCAACGGGGATAGCGGCACAGGCGGTATTTGGATTGTTTTCCGGGATGTTTATCGGATGTCTGGCGCTGGCTATCGCGGAGATGCTGGACAGTATTCCCATTTTTGCCAGAAGAATTTCGTTTCGGCATGGTCTGGGATGGGCGGTCTTGGGGATGGCGGCGGGGAAAATCTGTGGGTCTCTGTTCTATTTTGCCACAGAACTGCACCGGACCGTACAATAAGCCGGGAGCTTCCGTCAGAGGAAGCGGTTCGCCATATTACAGGAAAGTATGTATACGCAGAGCGGAAAATGAGGGATGGACGAAAAAGGGAGGCAGGGTATGAAACAGCAGGTGGTTTATCTGAAATGTGACAGAAATGCGGAGGTGCAGGTCCAGGATGTATTTCTGAAGGATGTGGCGGAGGTCCGCTGCCGGGATAAAGTACTGTCGGCAAAATTAAATGCCATCAAGGTCTGCCATTTTCCGAAAGAAGGGGAAAAGCGCTGCGTGATCAGCTGCCTGAAGCTGGTGCGTCTCATGGAGGAGCTCTGTCCGGAAATAGATGTGCAGGTGGTAGGAGAGACAGATGTACTGGTGGAATGGATCAGCGTGGATCAGTACAAAGGCTGGCAGCAGTGGCTCAAGGCTACGTTCGTGTGCCTGATCAGCTTCTTCGGGACAGCATTTACCATTATGGCATATCATAATGACGTGGGGATCAACGAAGTATTTACCGAGGTATACCGGATGTGCATGGGTGCGGAACCCGGAGGAATGAATACACTGGAAGTGGCGTATTCTATGGGACTGGCGGCAGGTATCATCGTGTTCTTCAATCATATCGGAGGCAGGCGGTTGACGAAGGATCCGACACCCGTGGAAGTGTCTATTAATAATTATGAGACCGATGTGGACAAGACACTGATCGAGCAGGCGGGAAGAGAAGGCAGGGAGATCGAGGGGGATAATGGGGAGCTATAAGACATCCTTAGGAAGATATAGGAAATGGTCGGAATGGGTTGACATAGTCAGGGATGGACGCTATAATCAATATCGTAATGTAATAAATTTGTAACAAATTCGTAAAAGGAATTTAACTGAAAGGTTTTTATGATAAAGAATAAGAAGAACAGACAGATGAAATTCATAGCAGCCGGCATGGCACTTTTCATGTTGGCATCACCGATCTCCGTATCCGCAGCCGGCAGCAGCACACTGATGGCTTCCGGTGGCATTGCATCCGTACTGGAGATGGATCGTTCCCTGGAGGAATATATCCAGATCGCTCAGGATGCGCAGGGAGCTTCCTGGGGATATACCAATATCGGTGTAGCCAATGTAGAGTCCGGCAATCTGAATATCAGAGCAGTGCCCTCCACGGACGGTAAGCTGGTGGGTAAGCTGCCCAAGGATGCTGCCTGTGAAGTCATCGAGACGAAGGACGGCTGGTGCCATATCAAGTCCGGTGAAGTGGATGGCTATGTAAGCCGGGAGTTCTTACATACAGGACCGGAGGCTACGATCCGTGCGGCACAGCTGGTACATACAGTGGCAATTGCCAATACGGACGGATTGAATGTACGCCAGGAGCCCAACACCTCAAGCGAGATCGTGACGCAGGTAGGACAGGGCGAGGAGATGGAATATGTGGAGACCGGTGCCGACGGCTGGGTGAAGATTTCCATCGATGGTGAGGATGCTTATGTGTCCCAGGAATTTGTCACAGTGGAAGAAAAGCTGGATACCGCCATTACCATGACGGAACTGCTCTACGGTCAGGGGGTATCCGATGTACGCGTAGATCTGGTGGAATATGCGAAACAGTTTGTGGGTAACCCTTATGTATGGGGAGGAACCAGTCTGACCAAGGGTGCCGATTGCTCCGGTTTTGTACTGGCAGTGTTCAAAAAATACGGTATTTCCCTGAGTCATTCTTCCAGAGCGCAGGCGAATGAAGGAACGAAGATCAGCGCTTCGGATTTAAAGCCCGGAGATCTGATCTTCTACGGTAACGGCAAAGGTAACATCAACCATGTAGCAATCTATATCGGCGGAGGACAGGTTATTCATGCCAGCAGTCCTAAGACCGGTATCAAGATCAGCAGTTATAAATACCGTACTCCTGTGAAATGTGTCCGCGTGATTCAGGATTGATATAGGGAAAATTTAAAGTGTAAAGGCATTGTGCGTCTGGTGGCGGGCAATGCCTTTTTGACATTCGGAAGGATGCTTTTATAATTGCGTTTCCATGGGAACTGTGATACTATTTTTATATGTCAAAGGAAGTGCTGGAATGGGTACAGCAGCAAATATAATGAAACTAAATGGGTGATGGGTATGCGCAAAGTAGCTTTGATCACAGACGGTTGGAGACGGCTGTTCACATATGCATGGCCGGCGGGAATTCTGCAGAGGATCCAGGAGACCGGAGAGGATGTCAATCTGTACATTTTCAACAGTACAGGTAACTGGAGCCGCGATGCCGGATACAATAGGGCAGAGTACAATATTTACAATCTGCCGGAGCTGTCCGATTTTGACGGAATTATTCTGGAATTAAATAATATCAGTTCTTCGGCGGTACTTGCAGAAGTGATCAGCAATGCAAAGCGATCGGGACGTCCGGTGGTATCTATTGCCAATGAACTGGAAGATTTTTATTATGTGGGGATCGATAATTATTCTGCCATGAAGCAGGTTATCGCACATCTTCATGAGGTGCATGACTGCAAAAAGTTCTGGCTGCTAGTGGGAGCACAGAATAATTATGAAAGCAGCTGCCGTCTGCAGGGAATGCTGGATTATGCCAAAGAACATAAGATAAAGATCGGCAAGGACGATATCTGGTACGGTTCCTTTGATTATAGGAGCGGACTGGAAGGTTATAAACATCTATGGAATCTGCACAAGGAGCTTCCGGATGCTATAATCTGCATTAATGACAATGTGGCGGTCGCAGTATGTGAAGCCGCGGCACAGATGGGATTTCATGCACCGGATGATTTTTGTATCACCGGATTTGATAATTTTGACAAGGCTGGCTTCTACACACCCAGCATTACAACTGTGGGACATATCCGGGAAGAAGCTGCTTACCAGGGGATGGATGTACTCCTACGGCTCTGGGCTGGGGAGAATGTACCAAAATACAATTTTACCGAAACGGAAATGCTGTGGCAGGAGAGCTGCGGCTGTGGAAAGGGTAGCAGCCGGGATGCCAGGGGGCATCTGAAGGATCAGATCATGTACAGTGTGGAGAGCGAAGAATTCGATGAGGAAGTACTCTCCATGGAAGCGGAAATGATGCAGTGCAATACGGTGGAGGAGATGATGTATTGTATCCCTCAATGCATTCCTTCCCTGAAATGCGATGCTATGTATCTTGTACTGGATGATCATCTGAATGCTTATAAAAAAGAGGCGGAAAAGAGCATTCACCTGGATGCGGCACCTTCGGACGAAGGCTTTTATGTACACGGTTATCCGAGGCAGATGCAGATGACCTTTGCCTATGAGAGAGACCAGAGGCTGGATCTGGACAGACAGGAAGTGGACGGAATTTTCCCCACGTTTGACTATCCGAAGCCGGGACAGGATTTTCTGTTCCTGCCGCTGCATTTCGGAGAGCGCACGGTGGGTTATGTGGTCATCCGTAATGCGGTCTATCTTATGGAGAAGCAGTACCTGTTCCAGATCATGAACGCATTGACCCGTTCCATGGAGAACCTTCATAAAAAAGAAATGCTCGCATATATGAATAAAAAATTATCCTCGCTGTATATCATGGATACCCTGACCGGTATATACAATCGGATGGGATACCAACAGCTGGGAGAGGACGCCTTCCGGATCTCAAAACTGAATCATCGGAAACTGCTGATACTGTTTGTGGATCTCGACAGGCTCAAATATATCAACGACACGTTCGGTCATGAATATGGCGATATGGCCATCTGTGCGGCAGCCAGGGCACTGATGCAGTGCAGCAGCCGTGACGCGGTGCCTGCCAGAACCGGTGGCGATGAATTCGTTGTGGTACAGACGTATCAGTCTGATGAAGCCTCGAGAGATCTGGTCCATAGGATCCGCAGAACACTGGAGGCGGAGGGAAAAGCACAGAAGCTTCCATTTCCGCTGACCATGAGTATCGGAACGGTAGTGACGGATCCGGACAGCAATGTGACCTTTGCAGATTATGTAAAACAGGCTGACGGCCTGATGTACGAAGAAAAAGTACAGAAACATGCTGTCAGAAAATAAAAAGTGTATTTACAACAGAAGATTATTGTGCTATATTGAAACAGTATGATTAGCCGATGCTCAGATTACGGACACTCCGACCTTAGTCTTAGTATCAGGCGTTTAAAAAACAGGAGGAAAAAGAAATGATTTCAAAGGAAAAGAAAACAGCCATCATGAACGAGTATGCAAGAACCCCCGGTGACACCGGTTCACCTGAGGTACAGGTAGCAGTCCTGACTGCAAGAATCCAGGAGCTTACCGATCATCTGAAGGAGAACCCCAAGGATCATCATTCTCGTCGTGGTATGCTGAAGATGGTAGGTCAGAGACGTGGTCTTCTGGATTACCTGAAGAAGAAGGATATCGAGAGATATCGTGCATTAATCGAGAAGCTTGGCTTAAGAAAATAATGCTGACTGGTGAGCGGGGTCTGCCGATTACATCGGCGCTCCGCTTTCTGTGTGTATACAATGAGCCAAGTACAGATTTGTGCTTGCACAAGAATCTGTATTTGGCGAATGTACATCATCGAGCTTTTAAGCGAGATGGTGTACAAGGTATACAAATCGAGTGGGAGCTAGCCTACTCGATTGCGCAGGCAGTGGGGAAACGCGCCTGTATGTGATGACAGATACTCTGTCATTGCTTTGGGTAACAAGCGGTATGGAAGTGAGCCCCGAGACCGCTGAAAAGGGTATGTTGGGAAAAGCAACATGAATTTTTCAGTAGTTTCGGTAATCCTCCAGACCGTGGAAATATTTATTAAATTATTTATATCGTAGAGTGATAAGAGTGTCCCATGAGGAACACAAAAGATAAAGTCACGTACGATGGATAGGAGGAATTTATGTATCAAAGTTACAAGATGGATCTTGCAGGCAGACCTCTGGTGGTTGATATCAACCGTGTAGGTAAGCAGGCAAACGGATGTGCATTCATGCACTATGGTGATACCACTGTTCTCTGTACCGCAACCGCTTCCGAGAAGCCCAGAGACGGTATCGATTTCTTCCCTCTGAGTGTAGAGTACGAAGAGAAAATGTACGCTGTGGGTAAGATCCCCGGCGGCTTCAATAAGAGAGAGGGCAAGGCAAGCGAGAACGCTATTCTGACCAGCCGTGTCATCGATAGACCTATGCGTCCCCTGTTCCCCAAGGATTACCGTAACGACGTAACCCTGAACAACATGGTAATGAGCGTAGATCCCGAGTGTCGTCCCGAGCTGGTAGCCATGATCGGTGCGGCTATCGCTACCTGTATTTCCGATATTCCTTTCGACGGTCCTTGCGCTATGACCCAGGTAGGCATGATCGATGGTGAGTTCATCATCAATCCCAACCAGGAGCAGTGGAAGAAGGGCGATCTGAACCTGACCGTTGCTTCCACCAGAGAGAAAGTGATCATGATCGAAGCAGGTGCTAATGAGATTCCTGAGGCTACCATGATCGAAGCTATCTACAAGGCTCACGAAGTGAACCAGACCATCATCGCTTTCATCGACAAGATCGTAGCAGAAGTTGGCAAGAAGAAGCACGAGTATACCAGCTGTGCGGTTCCCACTGAAATGTTCGAGGCTATGAAGGAGATCGTATCTCCTGCGGAGATGGAAGAAGCAGTATTTACCGATGACAAGCAGACCCGTGAGGAGAATATCCGCGTGATCACCGACAAGCTGACCGAGGCTTTTGCTGAGAACGAAGAGTGGCTGGCTATCTTAGGTGAGGCTGTATATCAGTATGAGAAGAAGACCGTTCGTAAGATGATCCTGAAGGACCACAAGCGCCCCGATGGTCGTGCGATCACCCAGATCCGTCCTCTGGCAGCAGAAGTAGATATCATCCCCCGTGTACATGGTTCCGCTATGTTCACCCGTGGACAGACACAGATCTGTAATGTATGTACTCTGGCTCCTCTGTCCGAGCAGCAGAAGATCGATGGACTGGATGAGAACGAAGTAAGCAAGAGGTATATGCATCATTATAACTTCCCTTCCTATTCCGTAGGTGAGACCAAGCCTTCCCGCGGACCCGGAAGACGTGAGATCGGTCACGGCGCTCTGGCTGAGAGAGCCCTGATCCCCGTACTGCCCAGTGAGGACGAGTTCCCTTATGCAATTCGTACCGTATCTGAGACTTTTGAATCCAACGGATCCACCTCCATGGCTTCCACCTGTGCTTCCTGCATGTCCCTGATGGCAGCAGGCGTACCTATCAAGAAGATGGTAGCAGGTATTTCCTGTGGTCTGGTAACCGGCGAGACCGATGACGATTTCGTACTGTTGACCGATATCCAGGGACTGGAAGACTTCTTCGGAGATATGGACTTTAAGGTAACCGGTACTACCGAAGGTATTACCGCTATTCAGATGGATATTAAGATCCACGGTCTGACCAGACCTATCGTAGAAGGCGCTATTGCAAGATGTCGTGATGCAAGACTGTTCATCATGGATACCTGCATGAAGCCTGCAATCTCTGCTCCCAGAACAGAGGTTGGCAAGTACGCTCCCAAGATCATCTCCATTCAGATCGATCCCGACAGAATCGGTGATGTAGTAGGTCAGCGTGGCAAGACCATCAATGAGATCATTGCACGTACCGGCGTGAAGATCGATATCACCGATGACGGTAAGGTATCTATCTGCGGTACCGATAAGGAAATGATGGATAAGGCTCTGGAGATGGTGAAGATCATCACCACGGACTTCGAAGAAGGTCAGATCTTCAAGGGCAAGGTAGTAAGCATCAAGGAATTCGGTGCATTCATCGAGTTCGCACCCGGTAAGGAAGGCATGGTACACATCTCCAAGATCGCTAAGGAGAGAATCAACCGTGTAGAAGATGTCCTGACCCTGGGAGACGTAGTAACAGTAGTATGCCTGGGCAAGGATAAGATGGGAAGAATCAGCTTCTCCATGAAGGATGTAGCTCAGCAGTAAGCTGAGAGAAATAAAACCGCTGTGGGCGCAAGCCTGCAGCGGTTTTTGCGTGGTAACTTTCAATTTACCTTACTTCTTCCGTAATCAATTCTGCCCACGCCACAGCGAACCCGGCGCGGTGTGCTACCCGTTGGGATGCAATGTGAGACATGCTTGTTCCATAATAAGGAATCGCACCGTGAGCCAAAATATCCTGAGCCAGAAGTCTTACTAATGTCGACCCCACATGCATTTCTCTGGCGTGGGGAGTTACATTGATTCCGATCTGCCAGAACAGAGAGCTGTCAGCGCTGGCGCCTGCCATACCGAGAATCTCATCGTCCCTTACAGCGGCGATTCCCAAAACATCCGGGGCATCCGGATCGAAAGCAAATGCTTGATTAAAGCGGTCGTCGCCTCGAAATTGCAGAATAGCATCCTGGTCATATCGTATCAGTTCAAAATTCAGGGTCTCAGACAGTAATGGCGAAGAAAAATCGGAAGAAGATATGCCACCAAACTCCGGCAGGAAAAAGGGGTGTACCTGCGCAATACGGAGATCGAAGGGAGCCAGCAATTCTTCCAATTCCCGGAGCCGTTTCATGTCAAAAAACCATTCTCCTGTCACATCAGCATAACGTTTCCGACATTCAGCCACAATTTCCTCGGAACCGGTAACTAATAATTTCCCATGAACGACAGTAATTTTTAACCTGCAAACCGCCTGCTCCTGAAAACGGCGGCGTCCCTCCTGCGGAATATAGAGTGTAAAATGATTGTTTGAATCAGTCACATCAGCAGGACTGCAACAGTAGTCCAGTGCCAGCTGACGGGACAATTCTTCCAGGTACATAGATGTCGGAACTCCTTTCACAACGGATCACATCAAACTTTGTGGTTCCCATCCTTTCATTACATGTTTCACGGTGTACTCCGCAGCCTCCGCATCTGTCAACTGGTGGGAGAAGTCTGCGCGGGTGTCAGGGGAAGCGCCGGGACCGTAAGAAGCATATTCTCCATAATAGAAATGACCATGGGGTTTCTTCCAGTCCTGCCAGCCGGCGGGATGGATGTGTTCTCCCAGTTCACAGTGCAAGAATACGGTCTTCGCCCATTCTCTCCAGGGACGTCCCAGGTAGATGGAATGGGGAGGACAGTCGCTCTCCAGTCTGCATTCATGGAAGACATAGCCGTAGGGCTCTTCCATGGGAGTGGAGGCTGCAGTCACATAGCCGTAGATTACTTCATCCTCCGGACTTTCCGGAGGGATCCGGTCTCCGGGAAGCTTCGAGTAGATCGTACAATGTTCAAACCAGGCGATGCCGCTGCCGAAGATGAAATCCACATCTCCCTGAATAAAACAGTTTTCATAATAATGACGTCCAATCGTGCGGGGCTTGAATTCTCCGGGACCCTTGAAGCCTCCGGGCTGAGCCTCTTTTAACGGCAGAGGTGCATCGAAGATCGTATCCTGGCTGCCAAGGAAACGACAGTCATAAAAAGCATTGCGGTCGCCGTCTACATAGACTGCCAGCGCCTGCCCTACGGTATGCCCGAATCCGGAATCATTCTGAAAAGTCAGATGCTTTGCGGTAAAATCGTGGGTGTCAATCCGGACGGAAGCGGTGCGGAAGGTTCCGCGTTTATCCCCATCGGGCATGAGATCAAAAGCAGCATCTCCGTAGACGAGAATAGTTTTGTCCGTACCTGCTCCTTCGAAGGTGACGTTTGGTCTGTTGATGACTAATTTTTCCCGATAAATACCTTCCCCGATGTGTACGATCACAGGGGGCAGATCAGAAACGGGAGCCGGGAACTTTTTTTCGCACTCTGAAGTCGGAAACTCCGGCAAAGAAGCCAGCGCTTCGCTGATGGCGGTAAAAGAAGTGCCCGGTAGAGTATTTCCGGGCATATTGACATAATAATGTAAAGGCATTTTGCCTGACATAGTAACTCCAATCTGTAGATGCTGTGTTATGGGAATAAAGACTACATGAGACATCTACAACACAATGCAGCCAAAGGCTATGTATGGTTGCTACCTGAATAACCTAAAGCAGGCGAACAATCTCTAAATCCGGCTGATCCGCCAGGTTCACATACTCTCCGCCACATTGTACGATAGGCCGGGAGAGCTTGTCTTTGTTGATATAAATGATCGTCCCTTTCCGTCCGTCACTTAACAGACAGCGGTTCTGCAGACAGGAATTAACTACATTTTCCAGAAAAGGAAGCAGGATGGAGACATCGTATTTCTGGAAGCCTTCCACCTCGAACATTTCAATCACACGGAACGGACACAAAGGTCCTCTGTAGCAGCGGGCGGCGGTCATGGCATCATAGACATCCGCGATAGCTACGATTCTTGCGTAAGGATCGATCTGATTTTCTTTTAATTTCAGGGGATAACCGCTGCCATCATTGCGCTCATGATGCATGAGCGCGGCATTTTTCACATGATCATCCACATTCTGAGAGAGCAGAAGCTGATATCCGAGAGAAGGATGCTTTTTGATCGTTGCAAATTCTTCATCGGACAGCTTACCGGGTTTTGAAATGATGGAATAAGGAACCAGTAATTTACCGATGTCATGGAACAGACCGCAGGCAGTAGCCAGCTCGACTTCCTTGTCAGACAGCTTCAGCCATCCGGCCAGTATGTTGCAGATCAGGGCAACATTCAGACTGTGAGTGTAAGTGGAATCATCATATTCCCGCATGTTCTGAAGCATGTCCAGAATGCTGATACTGCCGGAATGATTGGCTACAATGGCCATGGTGTTCTTCAATAGGGTATTTACGTCTAAAGTGGTATTTTTTTGAATCACCAGATTCATATTTTCCCGGAACAGCTCAACATCATTTTCAAAATCTGTCTTGAACAGTTGGAACTCCGGAGAACTCTTAATGCGCTCGGAGTAGGAGAACTCAGTGTCAGTGGGATCCTCCACAGGCTGTACGGGTTGTATGATATCTTCGGCAAAAATGGTGAGGATACCGTACAAATCCAGCTTGGTGATCAGCTTGTCCGTAAGAACAGTACCTTTTTGCACCAAAAGCTCATGGTCCAGATCATAGACATCTTCGGCGACGGTCATGCCGGGAACCAGTTGGGTGATAGACAGCCTTTTCATAAGTATTCTGCTCCTTATCATGAAAAGAAAATTTAACTGATCTCATTATAATAATTTTCATCCGGACTGTCAATTTGTGCAGGCTCTTAGGTGTCCATATCCTGTTCACAAAATTTTTACAGTCTTTTCACGGCAACGGTCGCATTGAAAGGTTGAAACATAGAGGAAAATCTGCTACAATAAGCTTTGAATTATGCGAAGACCCATGGACATTTTATTGTCAAAAGGGTGCGGAAACGAGGAAAAAATGAGCGTTATTGAGAAGATATTTGGCACGCACAGTTCCAGAGAACTGAAGCGTATTGAGCCTTTGGTGGACAAGATCGAGGCACTCCGCCCGACGATGCAGGCACTTTCCGATGAGGAACTGCGCGGCAAGACCGAGGAGTATAAGAAGCGTCTGAACAATGGAGAGACCTTGGATGATCTGCTTCCGGAGGCGTATGCAACCGTAAGAGAGGCTGCAAAGCGTGTTCTGAACATGGAGCACTACAGAGTACAGCTGATCGGTGGTATCATCCTACATCAGGGACGTATCGCAGAGATGCGTACCGGTGAAGGTAAGACTTTGGTGTCTACCCTTCCCGCTTATCTGAATGCTTTGGAAGGCAAGGGTGTCCATGTCGTTACCGTCAATGACTATCTGGCAAAGCGTGACGCGGAGTGGATGGGTCAGGTACATGAGTTCCTGGGACTGAAGGTCGGCGTGGTACTGAACAGCATGACCTCCGAGGAGAGACAGGAAGCTTACAAGTGTGATATCACTTATGTTACCAACAATGAACTGGGATTTGATTATCTGCGTGATAACATGGTTATTTACAAGGAGCAGCTGGTTCTGCGTGGACTGCATTATGCCATCATCGATGAGGTGGACTCCGTATTGATCGATGAAGCGAGAACCCCTCTGATCATTTCCGGACAGAGCGGCAAGTCCACAGCTCTGTACGAGATGTGTGATCTGCTGGCACGTCAGATGAAGCGCGGCGATGATGTACAGGAACTGACCAAGATGGACGCCATTATGGGTGTGGTACAGGAGGAGACCGGAGACTTCGTCGTTAACGAAAAGGATAAGATCATCAATCTGACCGCAGCAGGTATGGAGAAGGTCGAGAGATTCTTCCACATTGATAACTTCGCAGATCCCGAGAACCTGGAGATCCAGCACAATATCATCCTGGCATTGCGTGCCCATAATCTGATGTTCCGTGATAAGGATTACGTGGTAAAAGACGATCAGGTACTGATCGTCGATGAATTTACCGGACGTATCATGCCGGGACGCCGTTATTCCGACGGTCTGCATCAGGCAATCGAAGCAAAAGAGCATGTAAAGGTGAAGAGAGAAAGTAAGACGCTTGCATCCATTACATTCCAGAACTTCTTTAATTTATTTGATAAAAAGTGTGGTATGACCGGTACAGCTCTCACTGAGGAGACCGAGTTCCGTGAGATCTACGGCATGGATGTTGTTGTGATCCCTACGAACCGTCCCGTTATCCGTAAGGATCTGCAGGATGCTGTATACAAGACGAAGAGAGAGAAGCTGAACGCTATCGTGAATGCGGTAGAGGAAGCACACGCTACAGGACAGCCTGTACTGGTAGGTACTATCACTATCGAAGCCAGTGAGGAGCTGAGCAGAATGCTGACCAAGCGCGGCATCCAGCACAAGGTCCTGAATGCAAAATTTCATGAACTGGAAGCAGAGATCGTAGCCGATGCCGGTGTGCACGGTGCGGTAACCATCGCTACCAACATGGCAGGTCGTGGTACGGATATCAAGCTGGATGATGAAGCGAGAGCCGCCGGCGGACTGAAGATCATCGGTACCGAGCGTCATGAGTCCAGACGTATTGATAATCAGCTGCGTGGTCGTTCCGGACGTCAGGGAGATCCCGGTGAGTCCAAGTTCTACATCTCTCTGGAGGACGATCTGATGAGACTGTTCGGCTCCGAGCGTCTGATCAGTATGTTCAATACCTTAGGTATTCCCGAAGGACAGGAGATCGAGCACAAGGCATTGACCAATGCCATCGAATCCGCACAGAAAAAGATCGAGAGCAACAACTACGGTATCCGTAAGAATCTGTTAGAGTATGACCGTGTCATGAGTGAACAGAGAGAGATCATTTACGAGGAGCGTCTGCGGGTACTGAACGGCGAGAGCATGCGCGATGTGATCTACAAGATGATCACCGATATTACAGAGAACTGTGTAGATATCTGTATCAATGACGACGCAGATATCTCCGACTGGGATTTCAATGAGTTAAATACCCTGCTCATTCCTACGATCCCGTTACAGCCTCTGACACCGGAGCGTGTGAAGAAGCCCAAGAAGAACAGCTTAAAGCAGCAGTTAAAGGAAGAAGCTGTGAAGCTGTACGAAGCAAAAGAAGCCGAGTTCCCCGAACCCGAAGCAATCCGTGAGCTGGAGCGTGTGGTTCTACTGAAGGTCATCGACCGTAAGTGGATGGATCATATCGATGATATGGAGCAGCTGCGTCAGGGCGTGGGCTTACAGGCATACGGTCAGAGAGATCCGCTGGTAGAGTACAAGATGAGTGGTTACGAGATGTTCGATGAGATGACCCAGAACATCCGGGAAGAGACTGTGAGACTTCTGTTCCATATCAAGATCGAACAGAAGGTAGAGCGTGAGCAGCAGGCGAAGATCACCGGCACGAACAAGGATGATTCCTTACCGAAGGGACCTGTAAAGCGTGAAAATGCAAAGGTTTACCCGAACGATCCCTGCCCCTGCGGAAGCGGTAAAAAATACAAGAACTGCTGCGGACGGAAAGCCTGACGCTTTCTGATGGTAGCGGAAGACAGTGCGGCAGCGCGGACAGACGCTTTGCCTGCCGGAAAAAGTGAGAATTACAATAATAAAATAAGAAAGTAGGTGACGTTAAGTGGTTGAATTAGATCAGATGAAGACAGAAATTCTGTCCTACGAAACACCTTTAGCGGAAGTGAGGGATTCACTTTGACCTTGCTAACAAGGCAAAGAGAATCGAAGAAATGGAACGTGAGATGGAGGCTCCCGGATTCTGGGATGACCCGGAGCGTTCCAACCAGAAAATGAAAGAACTGAAGAACCTGAAAGACACTGTGGGAGAGTGCGATAAGCTTTCCACACAGTACGATGACATTCTGACTCTGATCGATATGGGATATGAGGAGAATGATGAGTCTCTGATCCCGGAGATCCGTGGGGAACTGGATGAATTCATCAGGGAATTCGAAGAACTTCGGATTGGTACCCTGTTGTCCGGAGAATATGATAAGAATAATGCCATCTTAAAGCTCAATGCCGGTGCCGGCGGTACCGAGAGCTGTGACTGGTGCGGTATGCTGTATCGTATGTATACCCGTTGGGCAGAGCGCAAGGGCTTTACCATTGAAGTACTGGACTATCTGGACGGGGATGAAGCCGGAATCAAGTCGGTGACTTTCCAGGTCAATGGTCTGAACGCCTACGGCTATCTGAAGTCTGAGAAGGGTGTACACCGTCTGGTGCGTATCTCTCCTTTCAATGCTCAGGGCAAGCGTCAGACATCCTTTGTATCGCTGGATGTTATGCCGGATATCGAGGAAGATCTGGATGTGGAGATCGATGAGAAGGATCTGCGTATTGACACTTACCGAAGCAGCGGTGCCGGCGGTCAGCATATCAATAAGACCTCCTCTGCTATCCGTATCACTCATATTCCGACGGGAACCGTGGTACAGTGTCAGAACGAGCGAAGCCAGTTCCAGAACAAGGATAAGGCGATGCAGATGCTGAAAGCCAAGCTGTATCTGTTGAAGCAGGAAGCTAATGTTGAGAAGCTTTCGGACATCCGTGGCGAGGTCAAGGAGATCGGCTGGGGCAACCAGATCCGCTCCTATGTATTACAGCCATACACACTGGTCAAGGATCATCGTACCGATGTGGAGACCGGTAATGTGGACGCAGTATTAGACGGCGGACTGGATATCTTCATTAACGGCTATCTGAAATGGATCAGCGTACAGGGAGATAAGAAGACCGAGAATTAATAATTAATATAAGAAACAAATAAAACACATTCCATAGGCAAAAGCCTTGTGGAATGTGTTTTTGCGTACATAATATATAACGTACAATATATAATAGCTAACTGTCAATGGCGTTCGTTCTGCATCAGATCCAGGAAATATAAGGTCTGGGTCATATTCATGTATGGCACCAGCCATAGGTTTCCGATACCGAAGCTCAGCAAACACAGAAATCCCAGCGGCAGGAAACTCATTTGTAAACAGAACAGCTCCCATTTATGACCCTTCATGATGCGGAAGCTTAATTTCATCAGCTCCATGGCATTATACTGGGGAAAATCTAACAGTAAATAGTAAGCCTGGGATAAACCAAGGGATAACGGAATATAGATACACATACCGATGACCATAAGCACAATGCACAGAATTGCCATGGGTACAGCATCAAAGCCTTTCCCCGACCTCAGGAGAAAATAGCAGATATCAAACGGAAGTGTACATGCCGTATTCAGCAGGATCAGTACAGCGGAGATCCCGAGCGATTTTTTGAATAAGTATTTGAAGCCGTAGAACAGATTGGCAGTCACAGCAGGTCTGCCGCAGGCAGTATTCAGATAAAATAATGTGATGCCGGTCTGAAAAACTCCAGCGAAAATCGACACTAAAGTCGTAGTGGCTGTCAAAAGCAGATATTCCGTCAGAGATGTCTCTGCGCTTCCCCCCATAAGTGTCCGTACGGTAAGGATCATAGTGAAGGTCATGCTGACAGCAAAGGTGAGGGAAAATACGATCAGACTCCGGCAGATGGACAGCAGGATGGCATTGCCGTAATGCCCTGCCATCTGATCTCTGGCTTTTTCTTTGAGTTGGGCTTTGGATGCATATTGTGTCATAGAAATCCTCTTTTCTTTTTATTATTTCGCTTGATTGATTATTCCGGCTGATCCGGGTTCTGATTTCGTAACCGCAGGATTCATCGGAAAACACCGGCATGTCTTACAGGTAAGACTGCCAGAATTCTTCCATATCGACACCGTACATCTGCTGGTACATCTGATCCAGCATATTCATATAAGAAGGATCTGTGAATACCGTGACAATGCTGCTGATAGTGATGAAGATACCGAGTGCCAGACCTACACAGGACAGCCAGATCCCGGCAACACACATGTTGTTCATGCGCTGTCCTTTTTTTCTGGTCAGCATTGCGAAGAGAATGCCCAAAGCACCGGCGGGAATGGCTAATACGCCGGTACAACACATGACCAGAGAGCAGATGCCGCAGACCATAGAAGCAATCGACAAGCCCCTGTATTTCGGATCGATCTGCGGCATATTTTGATTCATTTCGTTATTCTGATTCTGATAATAATCCATAGAATGCCTCATTTCCGGGCGGCTTATGGTGAATTTATCTGCCGCACTTATATTAAGTACTGTACCATTTTTCCACACAATAAGCAAATGAAATATAACTATTCAGAACCCCATTCGCAAAATCGCTACTTCGTAGCTTTCCTGAATAACATGCAAGCATGTTATTTGCTCATATGGTTATTTTCGCCATATAAAACTGCTTATCTGCCTGAATGCAAGCATTCGCAGAACGCAGTTTTGCATGGCTCTGAATAGTTAAACATGAAAAGATTGAGAAAAAATCCGATTTCCAGTATAATAGACCCATGTGCAAAACAAAATGACAATATGTCATCAGGAGGAACTATGGATATTATACAGAAAATCAAAGAAGAACTTCAGGTAGAAAAATGGCAGGTGGAAGCGGCGGTGAAGCTGATCGATGAAGGGAATACCATCCCCTTTATCTCCCGTTACCGTAAGGAGGTCACCGGATCCTTAAATGACGAGCAGCTCCGTAATCTCGATGAGAGACTGACCTATCTGAGAAGTCTGGAAGATAAAAAGGAACAGGTACTGAAAAGCATCGAGGAACAGGGAAAACTTACCGATGAGTTAAAGGAGAAGATTCTGGCAGCTCAGACTCTGGTAGTGGTAGAGGATCTGTACCGCCCCTATCGTCCCAAGAGAAAGACCCGTGCCAGCATTGCAAAGGAGAAGGGACTGGAGCCTCTGGCAGAATACATTCTGCACCAGGAGGCAACAGAACCGGTGCTTAACGAGGCGGCTAAGTATGTTTCCGAAGAAAAAGAAGTAAAGACTCCGGAGGAAGCATTGCAGGGAGCACAGGATATTATTGCAGAAATGATCTCCGACGATGCGGATCATCGTCTTTACATCCGCAATATCACCGTAGAGGAAGGCATTGTGACCAGTACGGCGAAGGATGAGAAGGCTCAGAGCGTCTACGAGATGTATTACAATTTTGAAGAGCCTGTGAAGAAGATTGCAGGTCACAGAGTACTGGCATTGAACCGCGGAGAGGCAGAAAAAGTACTGACTGTTAAAGTCAATGCACCCAAGGAGCGTATTCTTCGTTATCTGGAGAAGAAGATGATCACGAAGGAAAATGAATATACCACACCGGTAATCTGCGCCGCAGTGGAAGACAGCTATGATCGTTTAATAGCACCTGCTATTGAAAGAGAGATCCGTAACGATCTGACAGAAAAGGCAGAGGACGGAGCTATCAATGTCTTCGGTAAAAACTTAGAGCAGCTGCTGTTGCAGCCACCTATCGCAGGAAAAGTGGTCTTAGGCTGGGATCCGGCGTTCCGTACCGGCTGTAAACTGGCAGTGGTAGATGCTACCGGAAAAGTGCTGGATACGAAAGTGATCTTCCCTACGGCACCCCAGAATAAGGTGGAGGAGTCCAAAGCAGAACTGAAGAAACTAATCAAAAAATATAATGTAGATTTAATTTCCGTGGGAAATGGTACAGCATCCAGAGAGTCCGAGCAGGTAATTGTAGAACTACTGAAAGAACTGGATCGTCCGGTACAGTATGTGATCGTCAACGAGGCAGGTGCTTCCGTATACTCCGCAAGTAAGCTGGCGACAGAAGAGTTTCCCAATTTTGACGTTGGTCAGCGAAGCGCCGCATCTATCGCCAGAAGATTGCAGGATCCCCTGGCGGAACTGGTGAAGATCGATCCCAAGTCCATCGGTGTCGGTCAGTACCAGCATGACATGAATCAGAAGAAATTAAGCGATGCCTTAAACGGCGTGGTAGAGGACAGCGTAAATAAAGTCGGCGTGGATCTGAATACCGCATCCGCATCTCTCCTGGAATATGTCTCCGGTATTAATAAGACCATTGCAAAAAATATTGTGGATTACAGAGAAAATAACGGGCGTTTTGTAAGCAGAAAACAGCTGTTGAAGGTACCGAAGCTGGGACCTAAGGCATATGAGCAGTGTGCCGGTTTCTTGCGGATCCTGGATGGCAAGAACCCGCTGGATGCCACAAGTGTCCATCCCGAGTCCTATGAAGCAGCAGAACGGTTGATGGAGAAGCTGGGACTGACTATGGAAGATATTAAGGAAGCCCAGAAGCAGGCGGCAGCAAAAAAAGCTTCCGGCAGAAGCAGTGCGGCGCAGGCAGGCGGACAGAAGAATGGTAACGTCACAGTCAATGCAGCGAAAAAGAGGGAAGAGCAGAAGGGCAAGGCTGTAAGAGTGCATAATACCAACACTGCTATGGGTAAGGCTCTTGCAGCAGCCATGGGTGGCATGACGTTCGATAACTCCCAAGAAGTGTCTGCAAAGCGGACGACACCTGCAGCTAAAAATACAGTAAATGATGCAAAGGATATGTCCGGTCTGGAGAAGCGTATTGAAAATAAGCAGCTTTTAGCAGAAGAACTGGGCATTGGTGAGATCACTCTCACAGATATTCTGAAGGAACTGGAGAAGCCGGGCAGAGATCCCAGAGACGATATGCCGAAGCCGATCCTGCGCAGTGATGTTCTGGATATGAAGGATTTAAAGCCCGGTATGATCTTAAAGGGAACCGTGCGTAATGTTATTGACTTCGGTGTATTCGTGGATATCGGTGTCCATCAGGATGGACTTGTGCATATCTCCCAGATCACAGATCGTTATATCAAGCACCCTCTGGAGGCAGTCAGCGTCGGCGATATCGTGGATGTGCAGGTACTTACCGTAGATGTGGCGAAGAAGCGTATCGGCCTGACCATGAAGATTCAGAAACAATAAGAATATATAAAATATAAAAAACAGGGACAGCAGATAACTGCAATCCCTGTTTTTGTTTTGGAAAAAATTACGCTTTGTGACCGGTCTTGATGATGGGGCTTAACGGTTTGTAGATCAGCAGTGTTACGACAGACACCAGCGTTCCTTTGATGAGATTCATGGGAGCCACACATGCCACCACGAAGCTTACAATGCTGCCTTCCTTTGCCAGCGGATTGACCTCGGTTCCCATTGCCAGGATGGCATCCATGGGCATTCCGTAGAATTTAGAGAAGGCGGGAAGCAGATATACGGCATTGAATGCGGTGCCGAATACGGTCATGAAAAGAGTACCCACAATGCAGGCGATGATTGCGCTTTTCTTTGTCTTCTTAAAAGAGTACACAGCAGAAGCGGGGATGATCAGGCTGCAGCCCACCACAAAGTTCGCAAGATCGCCGATGAAAGCGGTAGAGGTACCCTTTATGCACAGCTTCAGCAGTATCTTCACGAATTCCATCATGACACCGGCTACGGGACCAAAGGCAAAGGAACCGACTAAGATCGGCAGTTCACTGAAGTCCATTTTATAGAAACCGGGGGCAAAAAAGATAGGGAAATCCAGCACATGCAGGATCATGGCGATGGCGGAGAACATACCGATCATGGCAAGCTTTCTCGTATTGAAGATCGGTTCTTTGATGCCGTTTTTCTTCTGTGCGCCCTTTTCCAGCGCCACAGCTACCAGGAAACATCCCACGATGACCGCCAGGAAGATAACCACATAAGCTACATTTTCAGTTACGTTTTGCATTAATTTGTTCATTTCAGAACTCCTTTCCTATGAAAAAAATCAAGGAAAGCCTTCAAAAAAAGCCCCGGAATAAAAGCTTCCGGGGCATGGGTATCACAAAAAAATATAAGTGATACGTCTTCTTTCATCCAGACTGTACTGTTGGTCCCGGATTCACACCGGATCAGCCGCAGAATTGCATCTGCGGGTCGCGGACTTAAGGATGACCTATTACCGCCAGTAGGGAATTACACCCAACCCTGAAGAACTTTACCTTATGGATGGAATATATCACTTTGTGAAATAAAAGTCAATATAGAAAATCTTTAGAATTTTCACAGCTTTTTTTTCCGATTTATCTGATAGTGTATTGTGCATAGATTTGAGGATAAATAAATGTTGACACCCAAAAGAAATTATTGTATTATGCACATAGTACAACAATACAATAAAACAAGTAAAAACAGAAATAACAGGAGCAGGTGAGAAATGAGCGCATTAGTAGAGATCAAGGATGTGTGTAAGATCTATAATCCGGGGGAAAATGAAGTGCGCGCCCTGGATCATGTCAGTCTGACCATCGACGAGCAGGAATTTGTGGCTATCATCGGGCATTCCGGAAGCGGAAAGTCTACACTGATGAATATGCTTGGCTGTCTGGATGTGCCTACCAGTGGGGAATATTGGCTGCATGGACAGGACGTGTCCGCATTATCTGACGATGAATTGTCCGATATCCGGAACCGGGAGATCGGGTTTATCTTTCAGGGTTTTAATCTGATCCCGAATCTGACGGCATTGGAAAATGTGGAGCTGCCTCTGATCTATAGGGGAGTATCCAAAAGTGTGCGGGAAGAGCTGTCCGTGGAGGCCTTGAAAAAGGTAGGTCTCGAACATCGTATGGATCATAAGCCTTCGGAGATGTCCGGCGGTCAGCAGCAGAGAGTGGCGATAGCCAGGGCCATAGCCCAGGCACCTCCGGTGATCCTGGCGGATGAGCCAACGGGTAATCTGGACTCCAATTCCACGAAAGAGATCATGGATATTCTGAAAGGATTACATAAAGAAGGAAGAACCGTCATATTGATCACACATGATAATGAGATCGCAGCACAGGCGAAGCGAGTGATCAAGATCCGTGACGGAAAAATAGAATCCGACTCCGGGCAGATCGATCCGGTGGGAGTGCGTAGCACGAAGCAATCCGCAGGCAGCAAAGTCGGGGATTTTGCCTCCGACATCTTAACGATATGAGGATAAAAATAGAAAGGGATCATGAGAATCATGGAACAACAGGAAAAGACAGAACAGGCACTGAGTGCAAAAGAAAGCAAGGCAATGAAGAAGGAAGAAAAGAGAAAGCTAAAAGAAACAAAAAGAGAACAGAAGGCAGGTGAAATCGGTAAAAAACGTAAAAAAGCACCTGTTATTATTGCTGCTATCATAATCATACTGATCGTGATCCGTATGGTAAGCTGTGCGTTTTCCGGCAGCGCGGGCGTCATGGTCAGCACTACTAACGCATTCCGCGGTGACATCGAGGAAAATGTCAGCACAAGCGGTAAGGTAGCCAGTGAAGAGAAGGAAATTCTGTTTGCTCCGGTCGGCGGCAGATTAAGTGAGATCAATGTGGCAGCCGGTGACGCTGTGAAGGCAGGGGATGTGCTCATCACCTATGACATGGATCAGATGGAGGAGCGCCTGCAGGAGGCAACATTACAGCAGACCAAGAGCAGTGCTTCCTATAACAGCACCATGACAGAGAACAGCAAGAGTCAGGCGAAATTAAACGAAGCCAATAACAACCTGGCTGTCCTGGATCAGCAGCTGACAGATTACAAGGCTTATCTGAAGGAACTGCAGGATAAACTTGCAAAGAGTCAGAGAGAAACCCAGAGACAGTTATCCGAAGAAAGTTATGAATTATCCAGAAAATCCGCCGATTTGAGCAAGGAACTGCAGGATTCCGCTACTAGTGCAGACCGTGCGAAAGAAATCAATAAGGAACTCCAGGATATCAGCGCCAGCCAGGCGAGAAATTCTTATGTGCAGTCCATTGCAGGATCCAGCGATTACGTGGTAAATATGCAGAATGAGATCGCTTCCGTACAGGAACATATTGAGGAATGTGAAACTTATAAAGCGAAGATGCAGGCACAGAAGGATGCCGGTGAAGGATCGATCTTAAACGGTTATCAGTCCCAGGGGTACGCTGCTGACAGAGATCTGGCACAGCTGACCTACAAAGAGGCGGAGGAACAGTATTATTCTGCGAAGAAAGGCATTGTAGCTGATTTTGACGGTATCGTAACGGAATGCACCGGTGTATCCGGAGCCAGTGTGGCGGAGGGCGCACAGCTGATCACACTGGAGAGCAGCCAGAATGTGAAGGTTTCCTTTGATGCTTCCAAGTCCGATGTGGCAAAACTTGCCATCGGGCAGAAGGTAGATATTACCATCTCCGGCAATAAATACGAAGGCGAGATTAGTAAGATCAATCGTATGGCAACACTGAATGCCTCCAATACGCCCATGGTAGGGGTAGAAGTACATCTGACTAACCCGGATGACAAGATCATTCTGGGACTGGATGCAAAGCTGACCGTACATACCAACAGTGCACAGGATACATTGTTGATCCCGGTAGAAGCAATCAATGCGGATAAAAACGGAGATTTTCTCTATGTGATCGAGAACGGCATGGTAGTTAAGAGGGCAATTACCTGCGGAATCTCCTCCGATGAATACACAGAGGTCCTGGAGGGCATTACCGAGGAAGACCAGATCATAGTGAACAGCCTCACGGGTGTCAGCCTGGAGGAGGGTATGGCAGTAACAGCTGTGCCCATGGAACAGTAGGAGGCGGATCCATGACACAAGTATGGGAATACATCAAAATTGCATTGATGAATATCCGCAGTAATAAAGGACGTTCGATCCTGACCATGTTAGGCATTATCATAGGAATCTCTTCGGTGATCATGATCATCTCCATAGGTAATGGCGTGAAAAGTGGGATCAACGGAGAACTGAATTCTATGGCGGGCGGTCAGATCGCCGTTTATAGCAGCAATACCGCGGAAAACGGAACAGAGGTGGTATTCACGGAAGAGGATATGGATGCCATTCTGGAGAAAGTTCCAAATGTCAAGGCGGTAACACCGTCCTGGAGTTTCAGCGGAAGCGCCACCGGCAGAAAGGGAACCTTTGATGCTGCTGCAACTTTCGGTAAGGCGGGACTGGAATATTCGAGCCAGGATCCGATCATCAAGGGACGTTATTTTACAGATTCCGATTATTATACGGCGAATAAAGTCTGCGTCATTACGGAGAGCAGCGCGAAAACGCTGTTTGGTAATACCAATGTGATCGGAATGAGCTTTGATTATACGTTGTATGGAGTGACACAGGAATTTACGATTGTTGGTATCCGTAAGGACAACGCATCGAAGCTGTTCGGAATGGGAGGAAACGGTACGGTGACCATGGAGGCACCCATCTCCACAATTTCCGAGGGATATGGATTCTATGTGAATTATACGGACCTGCTGATCGTCAGTGATGGCGCGGAAAATGCCTCTCAGGTGGCGCAGGATACGGTGCGGCTGCTGGAGAACCGTCATGGTGTCAGAGGGCAGAACGTTATCTTAGTACAGAACTTTAATGATATTATGAGCCAGATGGATCAGATCTTAAGCTATATCACTATTTTCGTAGTGTTTGTAGCTGCAATCTCTCTGCTGGTAGGCGGTATCGGTGTTATGAACATCATGCTGGTATCCGTGACGGAGCGTACCAGAGAGATCGGTATCCGGAAAGCACTGGGAGCGAGAACAGGATCCATCCTGTTACAGTTTCTGTCGGAGTCGGCGATCATCACCCTGCTGGGAGGCGTGATCGGTATCTTAATCGGAGTGGCAGGAGCCTTTGGTATCTGCAGCCTGATCGGTTTTACCGCAAAAGTAAGCGCAGGAACGGTGCTGGGAGCCAGCCTGTTCTCCTCCGCAGTAGGTATCTTCTTCGGTATCTATCCTGCGAAGAAAGCGGCAAAATTGAGCCCTATCGAGGCACTGCGCCATGAGTAAATAATAAAAATCATAAAATAAGAAATCAGTGAACCGCAGGTGACAGATTAGAAATCCCTGCGGTTCTTTACTTGCTTTTTTAAGGGAAAAAATTTATAATATTTTTTATAGTATGCCGTTTTATGCACAGACGGAGCCCGGGGCCTTTCAATCACCTATGAGCAGGCTCATGTGGGGCTAGTCCTTTTGCCCCTGGCATCATACATTATTATAGAGGAAAGAACACGTTATGGTAGAATTGGATGTGAAGATTACATCGGGGGATTTATATGACTTTTTATTACGGCACAGCTACAACAGTGTCTCCGGACTTTTGGGAGCGGTGATCGGAGCACTGGGCGTTATTGTGGGGATTTCCAGACAGTACTGGATCTATCTGATCCTGGGAGTAGTGATCCTGCTATACCTTCCATGGACTCTTTTTATCAAAAGCAAACAACAGGTGGCGAACAATCCGGTATTCCAGGAGCCTCTGCATTATGTTCTGGATGAGAATGGGATCACCATATCACAGGGAGACAGTTCTACCTGCCAGGCGTGGGAGGATTGTCTGAAGGCAGTATCCACCGGACGCAGCATCATTGTATATACGGCGAAGAATAACGCAACGATTTTCCCCAAAAGTCAGATGCAGGATAAAACGACAGATGTTATTGAAATGATTTCCACCCATATGCCACCTGCAAAGGTGAAGATCCGCAGCTAGAAATGCCATAGAGCAGAGAGCTTATCAGGAAAGTAACAACGGCCATTACGGTGTCTATAGAAAGCGTAAGAGAAATGACAACAGGTGATTCAACAGCAAACAAAGAATTGAAAAAAGAAATCATAGAAACCCACAGTGCACAGGAGACTTTTGCACTGGGACAGCGGATCGGCTTAGAAGCACTTCCCGGGCAGGTCTATACCCTGATCGGTGATCTGGGTGTGGGCAAGACCGTATTTACCCAGGGAGTGGCAGACGGTCTTGGAATTACGGAACCGGTCAACAGCCCCACCTTTACCATTGTACAGATCTATGAGGAGGGCCGTATGCCTTTTTATCATTTTGATGTGTACCGCATCGGAGATGTGGAGGAGATGGAAGAAATTGGCTATGAGGACTGTTTTTACGGTGAGGGATTGTGCCTGATTGAGTGGGCGAATCTGATCGAAGAGATCCTGCCGGAGCACTACAGACAGGTAACCATAGAAAAGGATCTGGAGAAGGGCTTCGATTATCGCCGGATCACGATTGAGGAGATGACTACAGTATGAAAATATTAGCTTTGGACAGTTCCGGACTGGTGGCAAGTGCCGCCGTCGTGGAAGACGATGTCCTGATCGCAGAGTATACCACAGATTATAAGAAAACACATTCCCAGACATTACTTCCGATGTTGGACGAGATCCGGCAGATGATCGACCTGGATCTTCACACCATTGATGCCATTGCTATCTCCGCAGGTCCCGGATCCTTTACCGGACTGAGAATTGGGGCAGCAACCGCGAAGGGACTTGGTCTGGCACTGAATCTGCCGTTGGTAAAGGTGCCGACACTGGAAGGACTTGCATTTAATCTTTGGGGGACGGACAAGCTGGTCTGCCCCATTATGGATGCCAGAAGGAATCAGGTATACACCGGAATCTATGAATTCTGTAAGGCAGAAGCAGAGGCTGGAAGTTGTGAACAGCAGCTTGTGATGCATTGTGTTAAGGATCAGTGCGCATCTCCTGTGTACGAACTGGTGGACGAACTGAACCGCCTGGGACGTGAAGTGATCTTTTTGGGAGACGGCGTGCCGGTATACCGGAAGCAGATCACAGAAGGAATGAAGGTGCCGTTTTCCTTTGCTCCCGCAGCCAATAACAGACAGCGGGCAGCCAGTGTGGCTTCTCTCGGAGCCATTTATTACGCACAGGGTAAGACAGTGACCGCTGCGGAGCATGAGCCCGAATATCTGCGTAAGAGCCAGGCAGAGCGGGAACGGGAAGAGCAGGAGAGAGTAGCAAAAGAGGCACAGACATGAAGATAGAGGTTCGTCCCCTGCGGGATACAGATATCGAAGAACTGAGCCGTATCGAAGCCGCATCCTTCAGCATGCCCTGGTCTGCGGAGGATTTCAGAGGACTGCTTCTAAGAGACTATTGCCTGTATGTGGTGGCGGAGGCAGACGGGCATATCGCAGGCTGCGCCGGACTGACGGACAGTTTTCATGAGGGCAATATCGACAATGTGGTGACGGCATCGGAGTACCGGAACCTGGGAGTAGGAAGCAGGATGTTGGAAGAACTGCTGCGATTGGGTACAGAGCGCGGTATCACGGCTTATACCCTGGAAGTCAGAGTGAGCAATGCTCCGGCAATCCGCTTATATGAAAAGTTTGGTTTCGTCTCGGAAGGGATTCGTCCCGGATTTTATGAGAAACCTACCGAAGATGCCATGATCATGTGGCGTCGTTAACAAGTATTACCACCACCATCCGGCGATTTATTTGCTATGATAGTGAAAGAGGAAACTGTTTTTACGATCAGAAAGGTGGAAGGTAAGATGCGAAAGTCAGAAAACGGTAAATTAACACAGATAATATGTAACGCCTGCGGCAGAGAATTAAAAGTAGAAAAGGAAATCATCCGGGAGGGATATTTCACCGCAGATGTCCGCTTTGGATATTTTAGCAGGAAAGACGGTATGAGACATGCCTTTGATCTGTGTGAGGACTGCTACGACAGTTGGATCGGCAGATTTGTCATTCCGGTGGAAGAAGTACCGGAGACAGAATTATTATAGATAGAACAACAGATGCTGTGAAGGCAAGATTGCGAGGAAGAATGTTAGACGTTTGCTTATTGGGAACAGGAGGAATGATGCCGCTACCTTACAGATGGCTGACTTCCCTGATGATGCGATATAATGGAAAAAGTATTCTGATCGACTGCGGAGAGGGAACCCAGATCGCCATGCGGGAAAAAGGCTGGAGTCCCAACCCCATTGATATTATCTGCTTTACTCATTTCCATGCGGATCACATCAGTGGTCTGCCGGGGATGCTTCTGACCATGGGAAATGCGGAGCGGACAGAGCCGCTACTGCTGATCGGACCGAAAGGCCTTACCAAAGTAGTGGCTTCTTTACGTGTGATCGCACCGGAGCTGCCTTTTGAGGTAAAATGTCTGGAGATTACGGAAAATGCGCAGACTTTTTCTTTTGAAGGTTTTCGGGTGGAAGCTTTCAAAGTAAATCATAATGTTCTCTGTTACGGCTACAGTATGGTGATTGACCGCGCAGGTCGATTTGACAAAGACAGAGCCATGGAGCAGGAAATCCCCATGAAATTCTGGAGCCGACTGCAAAAAGGAGAGACCCTGGAAGAGAACGGCAGAGTATTTACACCGGATATGGTATTGGGAGCGGAACGCAAGGGGCTGAAAGTAACCTACAGCACCGATACCAGACCTACGGAGAGCATCCGACAGAATGCTAAAGCTGCGGATCTGCTGATTCTGGAAGGCATGTACGGAGAGCCGGACAAGCTGGCAAAAGCCAGAGAGCACAAGCACATGACCATGTATGAGGCGGCGAAGATCGCAAAAGAAGCGGAGGTTCCGAAATTATGGCTGACCCACTACAGCCCGTCCATGACCAGACCGGAGGAGTTCATGGAAGATGTGCGGAAGATTTTTCCGGCGGCGTATGCGGCGAAGGATGGCTGGACCATGGAACTTAAATTTGATGAGGGAGAGTGAGCGATCTTATGAAGAAAACCAACACATCCGTGACTAAGATCACAGTCTTTTTCATCTTCTTACTTGTGTTGGTGGTAGGATATTATGCGTATCTGTCCGGAACGCACCGCACCGAGCAGCAGGAAGCGGTCATGTCGGAAGTGGATACGGCACTTGCAAGGGATCTGGACAATAATTATCCCGCCACGCCCAAGGAAGTGATCAAATATTACAATGATCTGATGAAGTGCTTTTACAATGAAGAATGTTCAGCGGAAGAACTTCAGGATCTGGGCAGAAAATCACTGCAATTATTTGACGAAGAACTTCGGGAAAACAATGATGAAGATACATATCTCATCCGGTTGCAGGGTGAGGTGCAGAATTATAAGGACAACAAGAGAAAAATAACAAGTGTTTCCCTTGCACCCAGCACAAATGTGGACTATTATTCGGTAGATGGATATTCTTTTGCAAGAATTTCCTGCGGTTATACCATGACTGAAAACGGCAAAAAGACTTCTACCGTGGAAGTATATCTGTTACGCAGAGATGACAATCGCAGATGGAAGATTTACGGTTGGGAGACGGCTGATCAGTTGAACAGCAATCTGGAACAGACAGACAATAATTAGAACAAAGCAGGCAAAAAAATGACAGAGACAGAAAAGCAAAAAGATATTTATATTTTAGGAATCGAGAGCTCCTGTGATGAGACAGCGGCATCGGTGGTTAAAAACGGCAGAGAGGTACTTTCCAATGTGATCTCCTCTCAGATTGCCTTACATACGTTATATGGCGGCGTGGTGCCTGAGATCGCATCCCGTAAGCATATCGAGAAGATCAATCAGGTCATTGAGCAGGCACTTGTCGATGCCCATGTGACACTTGACGAAATCACAGCGATTGCGGTGACCTATGGACCGGGACTGGTGGGAGCGCTTTTAGTGGGTGTATCCGAAGCCAAAGCCATTAGCTTTGCTACCGGTATTCCTTTGGTAGGTGTGCATCATATTGAGGGACATATCAGTGCTAATTTTATAGAGAATAAGGAATTGGAGCCCCCTTTCATCTGCCTGGTGGCTTCCGGCGGACATTCACATCTGGTGGTAGTCAAGGATTACGGAGAATATGAGATCATCGGACGGACCAGGGACGATGCGGCGGGTGAGGCTTTTGACAAGGTGGCACGTGCCATCGGGCTGGGCTATCCCGGCGGACCTAAGATTGATAAGGTATCGAAGGAGGGGAATCCCGATGCGATTCATTTTCCCAGAGCGGCAGTAGCGGAAAACGAGTACGATTTCAGCTTCAGTGGTCTGAAATCAGCAGTGCTGAATTACCTAAACGGCTGTCAGATGAAGGGTGAGAGCTATAATCAGGCGGATGTGGCTGCTTCTTTCCAAAAAGCGGTGGTAGATGTGCTGGTAAGCCATTCACTGCATGCTGTGAAAGCCTATGGCCTGAACAAATTCGCCATTGCCGGCGGCGTGGCATCCAATTCCTCTCTGCGGGCAGCCTTTGAAGAAGAGTGCGGCAAACGAAATATTGCATTTTATCATCCTTCACCTATCTTCTGCACAGACAATGCAGCGATGATCGGTGTGGCGGGCTATTATGAATATATCAAGGGTGTACGCAGCGGCTATGACTTGAATGCGGTTCCAAATTTAAAATTGGGAGAACGCTAAGGAGTATTAACATAAAAGACATTATAGAAAGACTGGCATAAATATGATAGACAGAGTAGCAGAAGAGTATTTAACAGAAGATTTTGTAGCATATAAAACAGAAAAAGAGGACGGGAACAAAGAAAAACCGCGTTGCACCGCCATTATCCTGGCAGCGGGCAGCGGAAGAAGGATGCACTCCGCAGTGGCGAAACAGTTCCTTCCGTTAAAGGGCAGACCTCTGATCTGGTATGCATTGCATGCGGTAGAAGAGTCAAAGATTATAGATGACTGTATTTTGGTGACTTCGGAACAAGATATTCCCTATGTCCGGGAAGAAATCGTGCAGAAATACCATTTTACGAAGGTGAATATTATTACTTCCGGCGGAGCGGAACGTTATCTCTCTGTGAGCAGGGCATTGCAGCTGATCGCAGACGGCCGCCTTAAGCGTCCGAATGAGCACGGCTATGTGTTTATCCATGACGGCGCAAGACCTTTCCTGACAGAGAAAATCCTGGAAGACACCTATGCGGCAGTTCGGCAGTACCGGGCGTGCGTAGCAGCGGTACAGAGCAAGGATACCGTTAAGATCAGTGATGAAGAGGGATTTGCACTGTCTACACCGGACCGCAGGACCGTCTGGAATATTCAGACTCCGCAGGTATTTGAGACCAGCCTGATTTTACAGGCATATGAGAGGCTGCAAAACAGGCTACCAAAGCTGCAGGAGCAGGGCATTCAGGTAACGGACGATGCCAGCGTGGTGGAGATGTTTACCGAGTCCCGGGTGAAGCTGGTGGAAGCATCCTATCAGAATATTAAGATCACAACACCGGAAGATATGAAGACAGCCGAGGCATTTCTGGAAGATTGATTCCTTCAGACCCCGGCTGTTTTTATATAGTTCTATCTGTTCGTATCACCTTGTTTCATTCTATTTTTCACGCATGGCACTGGGAGTTACTCCGTATACTTTCTTGAATGCACGTCGGAAAGTATTGGAATTATTATATCCCACAGCGATATACAGCTCATTTAAGCTGATATCGGTCTCCTTGATCAGTCTGGCAGCCTCCGCCATGCGGATATTCTCCAGATAAGTGGAGAAGTTGACCCCGGTCTTTTCCTTGAACATATGAGAAAAATAACTCTCGGAGATCTGAAATTCATCTGAAATCTTGTTTAAGCCCAACGAAGGATCTTTATAATTGTCTTTAATATATTTCTCGATGGTAGAGGATAAGGTGTTGTCATCCTCTTTATTACTGAAGAGATTACACAGGGATAAGGCAAGATCTTCGCACAATTTGAAGGTCAGATGCTCATTGAAACGTTCATCCAGCACCTTTACAGCTTCGGGATCCGCATCCTGAGGCAACTCAAATCTTGCTTTTAATAAAGTGTTGCGGATATCTGACAGCAGATACTTTAACAGGTTGACCGGCAGGGTACGTTCCTCGATATTCTCCTGATGGATCAGGTTGAACATCTCCAATACCTGCGGCGTATTGCCCGTGGAGATGAAGTGGATCAGCTTCGTTGAGATCTCCGGCGGATAATAGAACACGTTGGAATCCTTCTTAATAAATTCATACGGGAAGAAAATATAGTTCTTCGTCGTATAACTTACGGCTTCGGAGGCCTGCTGGTAGCATTCCCATACATTCATCAGGGAATCCGTATTGCGACCGATACCAGCGAAGAGCCAGATGTCGTAAGTATCCAGCAGATAATCATGAAGTCGTAAAATACAATTGTTGATCTTCAGGATCAGATCATTTCCCTCTTTTTCGGAACAGTGCAGCAGAACGGAATAGGTCCGGTCCGAAGGGCTGAAGTAGAAAAGTGGTGTACCGAAGAAATTCTCCAGTGCGGACTCGATGATCTTCTCCAGCTCCTCGACAGATTCCACGCCGCCGGGAAGAGCGTTTTCTACATTATCGCCAAAGTTATTATAGTACACAATATATAACACATTATAATAAGAAGAAGCAGTGATCCCCAGATAATTCTCCATATAAGTCACTTCGTCTTCGGAAGTGGCGGTACCGGACAAAAGTTGTCTGACATAAGAGGTACAGATAATGGGACGCTGGCTGTCCACGACCTCCTGCAGATTCTTCTGTACTTCCACAGCAGTCTGCAGCTCCTGACCGAGTTCAATAATAGGCCGAACATTCCGACGGGAAAAATAATATACCAGAGAACCGCCGATCACCAGTGCAGACATTGCCAGTAAGATGAAAAATAACTGTGTGCCTCCAAGACCCCCGGTCACTTTATAGGGAGGAAAACTAAAATAATAAGAATAATTGGTATTATCAGAAGTATATTTCCCTAAAGTAAAAGTCTGATCGTTCAGACGGACCTGGGCATATCCCTTATTAAAGTCCAGGGAATCCAGCATTTCTGCAGAAATGCTGTCCGGGGTATTTATCGTAAGCACATTGGAGGTATCTTCCGCGGTCACAGCCAGAAAATTATCACCATCCATCTGTACACAGTCGAATAGATCCGCCATTTTATCCTGTTCGAAGATAAAGCAGACCTTCGCGTTGGCATCCATATAGTAGAGATCGTTCAGATCGATGATATACATATAGTATTTTTCGCTGTAATTTGGCATGAACTGATCCATGGGAAGAAAGCGGTTCTTGTATTCCGGTTCCGTCATGTAGGAGTGCCACAGTTCCTTTTCGGTAGAAGAGTACTTCTGGATCCAGTTATAGAACCGCTTTGCGGATATAAAATAAGTAGGATTCAATACATAGTCTGTCTCCGGAAAATAGACAAAGGACTCTTTTAACGGTAGAAGCGCCTCTGCATATACATTTGTCGCCAGGGAATTCTGTAATTCATTCCCCATCTCCGTAAAAGGATAGTAGGTATTATGATAATTCATGACCTTACGGAAGGTGTCGTTTTGCAAAAGCTGCCGGCAATATACCTCCATGATGTTCAGATCGCTTTCAAACAGCTCTGCATTGCTGATCAGGGTTGTCTCGTTCTGCTGATCGTAAGAATCACGTGCGTTATTTATCGTAGAACGGTATAAAAAGATGAACAAAACCAGAATGATCAGCAGGAAAATACTGTAAGAGGTTACCATTTTCAGCATTAATGTACTGTTGTGGCTTGTATAATTTGTATCATTAAGGGTGTCTTTTTTATTAAGAATCATTCATGATCACTCCCGTGTCTCAATTTTTTTAGATAATATACCGAATAAACCATGTCTATTGTATCAGTTACTTACAAAGGAAGCAAGATGTAACCCCTTTCAAATTTAAAAATATCAAATGTAAGTGCTTTCAAAGAATGCAGTAAAATCAAGGGTTTGCAGAACCGATGGTCAAAATTTGCACCCGAACGCAAAAATTGTAACTTGTTTTTCCCGGTGACGGATGGTAAGGTGAGGGCAAGTCAAGGGAATGACCCCATGACAAATCATGATTCCAAATTTTTAGGGAGGAACAAAATGAAGAGAAAAGTATTATCCGTACTTTTAGCATCTGCTATGGTAGCTTCCTTAGCAGCATGCGGAAGCAGCAACGATGCTCCTGCACAGAGCGCAGCAGCAACTGACAGCGCAGCAGCTTCTACCGAGGCTTCCACCGAAGCTTACAATCTGGAGGAGATTAACGTAGTAGTTAATGGTACTCTGACCGCAACCGTTGATAACGGTCAGGCTGAATTCGTTCAGCAGTGGGATGATGCAGTATCCGAAGCAATCGGTCATCCTATTAAGATGAACATCCAGCAGTTAGACCACTCCGGTTATACCGATGCAGTAGGTCGTCTGTTCGCAGGCGGTGACTATCCTGATGTAATGATCATGAGTGCAGATATGTTCAAGCAGTATGCACCTACCGGTCTGCTGTGGGATATGTCTGAAGCATATGCAAACGCTAAATTCCAGTCTCACCTGATCCTGCCTGAGATCAACGAGAACCTGAAGGATGAGGAAGGTCATCTGTATGGTTTCGCTCCTACCTATGGTAATGGATGTGTTACTTATGTTAAGCAGGCATGGTTAGATGCAGTTGGTCTGAAGGCTGAAGACATCAAGACTTATGATGATTACTACAACATGCTGTTAAAGTTCCACAACGAAGATCCCGATGGTAACGGCGTAACCGGTGATACATATGGTGTTATCGCAGCTGGTTTCGTTGGTAACGAAGCTCCTTACGTAAACTATCTGCCTGAGTTCTGGCAGGATTCTTATCCTGCAATCCTGCAGGATGACAACGGTACCTGGTACGATGGATTCCAGACCGATGCTACCAAGGCAGCTCTGTTAAGATTACAGCAGGCTTACAAGGATGGCGCTATCGATCCTGAGACCCTGACCGCTTCCACCAAGATCGCTCGTGAGAAATGGTTCTCCAACGATCAGACCGGTTCTTCAGGTGTATTCACTTACTGGGCAGGTTCCTGGTATCAGACTCTGACCGATAACCTGATCAAGAACGGTGTTGACGAGAAGCTGGTTGAGCTGGCTCCTATCGCTGAGGTTGGCGCTTACCTGAACAGAGAAGCTCCTGTATGGGTTATCATTGACGACGGTGACGGAGACAACTCCCGTGAGCAGGCTATCTTCGATGCATTCATCGAGACCATGATGGATGGCGACAAGGTGCAGACTCTGTGGACCTACGGTGCTGAAGATGTTCACTGGTCTACCAAGGCTGAAAGCTTCACCATCAATGCAGGTACTGACAAAGAGAAGTCCTACGAGTACGAAGACGGTCAGTTCCACTTAAAGCAGTCTCCTAATGATCCTAACTCCGTATGGAAGAAGAACGCTCTGGATCCCGCTCTGGTTATCTGTTCTCTGGACAACGGCTTTAACGATATCTCCAGCCTGGCAGCAGAAGGCAACAAGTTCTTCACCGAGAACTGCAAGGATGCTCCTCAGTCTCCTACTTCTGAGACCTACACCAACGAGTCCGGCACCATCTATGATGCTAAGCTGGCAGCTATCACTTCCGTAGTAGTAGATGGCGGCGATGTAGATGCAGCTATGCAGACCTACGTTGACACTGTTGGTTCCATCATTGATCAGTGCTTAGCTGAACTGAATCAGTAATAATATCTGCAATATCGTAGCAGAAGCTACAAAAACATGATATAATTATCCTGTCCCGCCGGGATGCAAAAACCCATGGGACAGGATATTTTAGAGAGAAAAGAATGTGTGAGATGAAGTTGAAAGGAAGAGGGATGGTATGAGCAAGAAAAAGAAAATCACCACATCCACCGGCGTAGAAGTACGTCACAAGCCTCTTGGTCTTCGAATCTGGAATAACAGAGGCTACTATTTGATGTTCCTGCCTGTATTTGTGTTCATTTTGGTCATGTATTACTGGCCCATGCTTGGTATTCGTTATGCATTCTACGATTACAAGCCCGTAGGTGCTCCTACTTTTGTAGGACTGAAGCATTTTTACAGTATGTTTAAGACCGATGCGTTCTGGAGTGCATTCAGAAACACATTGGAACTAAGTATTATGAAGTTATTGATCACGACCTTTACTGCGGTTATCGTATCAATCTTCTTAAATGAAATGGGAAATCTCTTTGCAAAGAAAACTTTGCAGACTATCATATATCTGCCCCACTTTATGTCATGGGCAGTAGTTGCATCTATCTTCAGCCTGTTCCTGTCTCCTTCCTCTACCGGTCTGGTAAATGGATTGCTGCGTGACTGGGGCATCCTGGCACCGGATGCCAAGGGAATTTATTTCCTGGCAAGCACTGCATGGTGGAGACCGATCTTCTACCTTATCAATATCTGGAAAGAGACCGGTTGGGGAACCATTATCTTCCTGGCTACTCTGGCAGGTATCAACCCGGAGCTGTATGAAGCTGCCGATATCGACGGTGCAACCCGTATGCAGAAGATGCGTTTCGTAACGCTGCCTGCACTGGCTAACACCATCATCACCGTATTGATCCTGAATCTTGCTAAGGTTATGAACATGTTCGAGTCCGTATTCGTATTGTACAACAATGCGGTATACAGCGTATCTGATGTTATTTCTACTTATATTTATCGTCAGACATTCGCAATAGCTCTGCCGAACTATGGTTACTCTACAGCAGTTGGTCTCTTCAAGTCCCTGGTTGGCTGTGTCCTGGTACTGGTATGTAACTGGGCTAGTAAGAAGACCCGTGGCCGTGGCATTGTATAGGAGGTGTTAAACGTGGCAAAGACAGCTTATCGTAAACCTAAGAAAAAGGTTCATGTATTCGATATTGTAAACTACATCGTATTTATTCTGATCGGCCTCCTGGTACTGGTACCTATCTGGAAGGTAGTAGTAGACTCCTTCAATGCTGTGGGTGTATATCAGTTCAGACTGTGGCCGGAGGATTTTACCTTAGATGGCTATAAGACCATCATTCATACCCAGAGACTGTACAGACCTTTCATCAACTCCGTTATCACAACTGCGCTCGGTACTTTACTTGGTCTGCTCCTGTCCACCCTGGGTGGCTATGTGCTGATCCAGTTTGATATGCCTGGACGTAACTCCTTCGCATATTTCCTTCTTTTTACCATGATCTTCTCCGGTGGTATGATCCCCGAGTACCTGGTAATGAAGCAGTTACACCTGGTTAATAGCATGTGGATCCTGGTTGTAAAGCACGGTATGAACGTGTACAACCTGGTACTGATGCGTAACTTCTTCGAAGGAATACCTGCCAGCCTGTTTGAGGCGGCCGAGATTGACGGATGTTCCCCTATGGGAATCTTCTTCAAGATCGTGCTTCCTCTGTCCAAGGCAGCTCTGGCTTCCATCGGCCTGATGTTCGCAGTTACCGTATGGAATGACTATTCTACCGTTAAGATCTATATTACCAATCCTGATCAGGTTAACTTCCAGTATCAGTTACGTAATATGATCATGGATGGTGATACCCCTACCACACAGTATTCGGTATCCCAGAACACTCTGTTCTATGCAGCGATCGTATGTGCAATCCTTCCTTTCATGGCACTGTATCCTTTCCTGCAGAAATACTTCGTAAAGGGTGTTAATATCGGCGCTGTTAAGGAGTGATTTTCTTCTCGCATGTATTTTGACTTAGACAAGGGAAACTTCGGTTTCCCTTGTGTTGTATTTCAAGAGAAATCCGAAACCATGTTTCCTACATTGCAGGATGACAGATGCGCAGGGGAAGCGCAGAAATGAGGGCAGAAATGAACAGAATTTTTTGGGCTGCAGATTCCACAGTCCAGACCAATGACTATACGACCTATCCGCAGACAGGCATTGGCCAGGTATTTCCTTTATTTGTAAAGCCGGAATATCAGGTATGCAATCATGCCAAGAACGGCAGAAGCACTAAAAGCTTTATGGACGAGGGGAGACTGAAAGCCATAGAGGAGAAAATTGGTGCAGGAGATTTCCTGTTTATCCAGTTTGGACACAATGACGAGAAAAAAGAGGATCCCACCAGATATACAGAGCCTTTTTCCACTTACATGGAGAATCTCGAAACCTTTATTCGCGTGGCAAGAGATCATAGCGCTTATCCGGTGCTGATCACTCCTTTGGAGCGTAGATGCTTTATGGATGAGAAACACTTGGGGATCGGAGCACATTCCGATTATGTGGCTGCCATGAAGCAGACCGCGGAGAAAAATAATGTTCCTCTGGTGGATCTTTACAGCATGAGCCGTATGGAGCTGAAAAAAGCCGGAGAGAAGAACAGCAGAAGATGGTATATGTTCTTCCCGGAGGGCGAGTATAAGAATCATCCGGAGAAATCCGAGGATAATACCCACCTTCGCTATGACGGTGCTGTGAATTTCGCATCGCTGATTGCAAAAGGATTAAGAGAGATCGGTGGCATCTATGCAGAACTTTTGCTGGACGATTTAAAACTTTGACAGTTGTGGAAAAAAACACAACAATTTTACCAAATCAGAAACAATTAAAAGAAAAAACTGTATTTTCAGGAAAAAGAAAAAGCCCGGAAGTGTGATAAAATGGGCTTTTTCTTATTGAAAAAAATTAAAATAAAAATTGTGTAAAAATGTGTTGACAATAGTATTCCTTTTTGTTAGAATAGCTTTTGTCGTCAGGCAAACATCAAAGATGACAAGGAAATGGACACACATTCGGAGAGATATCGAAGTGGTCATAACGAGGCGGTCTTGAAAACCGTTTGTCCGAAAGGGCGCGTGGGTTCGAATCCCACTCTCTCCGCTAGGCATTCGTGCCGCCGATCATTATATAGATTATTAGAATCAACTATCTGGAGAAGTACCCAAGAGGTTGAAGGGACACCCCTGGAAAGGGTGCAGGTCGTTAATAGCGGCGCGAGGGTTCAAATCCCTCCTTCTCCGTTAGCTGTTGCAGGATGTCAAAAATACTGGAAAAAAGTATTTGACAAACAGAGATGACTATGATAAACTATTAAAGCTGTCGCTGAAACAACAGCAAAGCTTCTCATAAAAGAGAGGTTATGATCTTTGACAAATAAACAGTAATGCAACCCTGAAAATTCCAAGATTTTCAGAG